>JAUIAC010000058.1 GCA_030425545.1 bacterium
GGGCTGCGGCGCACCATCGACGCGGTGATCCGCGCGGGCGAGGCCTTCGACGGCGACACGGTCGACCGGGTCCTCGCCGACGCGTGGCGGCAAGCGGGGCCCCGCAACTTCCTCGACCGGTGCGCAGGTCCACTGTTGACAGAGATCGGCGCGCGTTGGGCCGCGGGCGCTATCGGCGTCGAGACCGAACACTTCCTGAGCGAGCGGTTGCGGTGGCTGCTCACCCAGCGCTGGCGCCGTGCGTCGTCGGCCCTCGATGCACCCAAGGTGGTGTGCGCGTGCTTGCCCGGCGAGCGCCACGTGCTTGGGCTGCATCTGGCCGCGACGGCCGTGGCCCTCGGCGGGGGTGAGGTGGTCTTTCTCGGCGCAGACACTCCCGTGGCCGAGCTGGTGCGGGCGGTGGAGAGCGTCGGCTCGACCGGCGTGGTGGTGTCTGTCTCCGTTGGCGTCGACTCCGATCAGGCCGCGAGCAGCCTGCGCGCGCTGGCCGCGGCCTTGCCGGCCAACGTCACCCTCTGGGTGGGCGGCGCTGGGGCGGCGCCGCTCCTGGTGCCTGCCAGCGTCGTCCGGCCGACGTCGCTGAGCGCGCTGTCCGACGCCGTGGCCCGGCTACCGGCGCGCGCCGCCGCGCAACCCCAGCCGCGCCCAGCCGGCGGGGCGCAGCGCCGTGTGCGGAAAGACGAGGTAGGCTGATGCGAGCGGCGCTGGGTCGCGCAGGCCCCAACCCCATGATCCCCCGCGCCGTCATCCCCCGCACCGTCATCCCCCGCCCCATCATCCCCCGCCCCATCATCCCCCGTGCCGTCGTCCCCCGCGCTGAACGCGACAGCGCCGAACGCGGCAGCGCCGAACGCGGCAGCGCTGAACGCGACTGCGCCGAAGACGACCACCCCGACACGGCTGTCACCCACGGAGCGACCATGGCCCCGACACGCGAGCACACCTGGGAGCGCGCGCTGCCCGTGTCCGCCGAGGACGCGTTCCAGTGGCACGCCCGCCCTGGCGCGCTGACACGCTTGGTCCCGCCGTGGGAGCGGGTCCGACTCGAGCGTTCGTCGGGCCACATCCGAGCCGGCGCCGAGGTGGTGATGCGCATGGCGTTGGGCCCCCTGTGGCTGCGGTGGCACGCCCGCCACGTCGCGTACGACCCTCCCAGGCGCTTTGAAGACGTCGCGCTACGCAGCCCCTTCGCCGAGTGGCGCCACGAACACTGCTTTGAGCCAGGCGTCTCCGTGCCAGCCGCGCTGGTGCCATCCGCTGCGCCCGCGTCCGCTGCGGCGGCCATGGGAGCTGGGCCGGAGCCAGATGGCGGCTCGCCTGGGGCCGCGGCCTCGACCCTGCACCGATCGACCCTGCACCGATCGACCCTGCACCGATCGACCCCGCACCGATCGACCCCGCACCGATCGACCCTGCGAGACCGCGTGCGCTGGCGGCTTCCCCTGGCCGCGCTCTCCGAGCCGGTGGCCGGGGCGGCCGTACGGCGACGCCTCGACGCCATGTTCGTGTTTCGCCAGCGCCGCACCGCGGAGGACCTCGCCCGCCACGCCCGGTGGGCCTCGGCGCGGCCGCTGCGCGTGGCCGTGACCGGCTCCACCGGGCTGGTCGGCGGCAACCTGGTCGCCTTCCTCCGCACCGGGGGCCACCAGGTCACTCGGCTGGTCCGTCGCCTTGGCGAGGTGACGGGTGACCCGGCCGACCCGACCCTGCTGTGGGACGTGCGCGCACCCGAGCTGGGCGCCCTGTCGGGGTTTGACGCCGTGGTCCACCTCGCCGGCGCGCCGGTCGCGGCAGGGCGGTGGACGCCCGAACGCAAACGCGCCATCGCCGAGAGCCGCGAGGGCCCCACCCGTCGCCTCGCGCAGGCGCTCGCAGCGCTCCCGCAGCCCCCGCGGACCTTCGTCTCCGCGAGCGCCATCGGCTACTACGGCGACCGCACCGATCCGGTCGACGAGTCGGCGGCGGCAGGCGAGGGCTTCCTCGCCGACGTGTGCCGGCGGTGGGAGGCCGCGGCAGCTCCCGCGTCCGACGCCGGCATCCGCGTGGTCCATCCGCGCATCGGCGTGGTGCTCGATCCCGCCGGCGGCGCGCTGGCCAAGATGCTCCCGGCCTGGCGCTTAGGGCTGGGTGGCCCGGCTGGCCACGGCGCGCAGCCCGTCAGCTGGATTGGCCTGGACGACCTGCTCGGCGCGTTGCTGCACGCCCTGCACGACCCCGCCGTCCAGGGCCCTTTCAACGCGGTCGCTCCGCAGCCGGTCACCAACCGGCAGCTGGCCCAGACCCTGGCCGCGGTCTTGAGGCGACCCGCGCTGCTGCGCACGCCCGCGTTCGCGCTGCGGGCGGCTCTGGGTGAGCTCGCCGACGCCACGTTGCTCGGTGGCGCCCCGGTGTTGCCGACTGCGTTGACGGACGCAGGGTTCACCTGGAATCACAGCGATCTCGAAGACCTCCTGCGCTTTGTCCTGGGGAGATCCGCGTCGTGACCGCTGGGCATCCGAGTCTTCCGCACCGCCAGCCCAGCGCTCCCGGCACGCTGGTCTGGCTCCGTCGCGAGCTGCGCACCCACGATCTCCCGGCGCTGCAGGCCGCTGTCGCGCGCGGTGGCCCGGTCGTCCCGGTGTACGTTCACGGGCCCGACGCCGAGCACGGTGACTGGCCTCCGGGGGCCGCGAGCCGCTGGTGGCTGCACCACAGCCTGGTCGCGCTCCAGCGCGAGACGGCGGCGCTCGGCTCGCCCCTGGTGGTCCGCGCAGGCGACACCGTGGCCTCGCTGCGCCGGCTGCTCCACGACACCGGGGCAGACCGCGTACACTTCACCGCCCGCGCGGAGCCGGCCGCGCAGACCCTGGAGGCGGCGGTCCTCGCCGCGCTCCCTGCGCGATCGTTCCCCGGCGACGAGCTCTGGTCCTCCGCCCACATCCGCACGGCGTCCGGTGGCCCCTACCGGGTGTTCACGCCCTTCTCGCGCCGCTGCCTCGCCGCCGAGGCGCCGACCGCCCCGCTCACGGCCCCAGCGTCGCTGACGCCCCCCGCGACGCCCGCTGCCAGCGTCGCCATCGACCGCCTCGGCCTGCTTCCGACCATCCCTTGGGATCACGGCCTCGCGGCGACCTGGACGCCCGGCGCAGCAGCGGGGCGCGCGGCGTTGACGAGGTGGATCACCGGCGAGACGCTGGCGCGCTACGACCGTGGGCGGGACACGCCTGAGGGCACGTCGGCCCTCTCTGCCCACCTCGCGTTCGGCGAGATCAGCGTCCGTGCGGCGTGGTGGGCGGTCAACCAGCGACTGGCCGTCGACGGCGCCGCGTCCGCAGGGCTCATGGCGTGGCGGCGACAGCTGATCTGGCGGGAGTTCGCGCGGCACCTCCTGCGCCACTTTCCGCACACGGTCAGCGCGCCGCTCCAACCTCGCTACGACGGCTTTCCCTGGCGTCGCGACCCGGAGCTCCTGCGGCGTTGGCAGCGAGGACAGACCGGCTTCCCCTACGTGGACGCAGCCCAGCGGGTTCTGTGGCACACCGGTTGGACGCCGAACCGCGCCCGCATGGTCACGGCCAGCTTCCTCGTCAAGGACGGCCTCGTCTCCTGGTTGGAGGGCGCGCGGTGGTTCTGGGACACCCTGGTCGACGCCGACCTGGCCAACAACACCCTGGGCTGGCAGTGGGCGGGTGGGTGCGGCGCAGACGCGGCGCCCTTCTTCCGCGTCTTCAACCCCACCACGCAGGGCCGGCGCCACGACCCCACGGGCGCCTTCATCCGCGCTTGGGTGCCCGAGCTGCGCGACATGCCTGACGTCCACGACCCGTGGCGAAAGGCGCCCGTCCTCGCCGCGGCGACCGGCTACGCGACGCCCGTCGTCGACCACGCTGTGGCCCGGCTACGCGCACTCGACACCTGGCGCTCCACCGCGACGTGATGATCGAGCGCCGGGCCCCACGTCAGGCGGTCCTGCGTCGCTGCCAATTATCCAGTTGTCATGTGATGAGTAGATAGTAGCGAAATAGATACATCGCTAGACAAATCGCTAGAAGCTCGGTGTGCAGCCCTGACCTGCGTCGCAGATCGACGTCTTGACCGGCACGTCTGCGTTGTCGAGGTCGTCCGGCGCCGACGAGCCCGGCTGGGCGGTGCCGCCACCGCCAGAAGACTGGCCGCTGTCGGTGCCCTCCTCCGCGTCCCGCTGGTACTTGTTGTTCGCGGCGAACGAGGGCGCGGGGGTGCCGTTGACCACCACGGCATACTTGCCGCCGGTGACGGTCGAGCCGGTGATGGTGACGTCGGGCGTGCCGTCGTCCTTGGTCGCGGCCTGGTGCACCAGCACGCCAGCACGCGCGTTCCCCACCAGGTTGACGTTGGTGATGGTGGCACGGGCTCCGTCAAACACGCCGATGCCGTCGCCGGCCTGGGCGTCGTCCCCACGGGCCCCGATGTCGGCCGCCACGGTGCCACGCACGGTCGCGCCGGTCATCTCCAGCGAGGCGCCGTCAGACACCGCCACGCCTGCCAGCACGTTGCGGCCGAAGACCGCCTCCGACGAGAGCGAGACGCTGCCGGAGCTCCCAGCCCACACGCCGCACAGCGAGTTGCCAGAGATGTCGGCGGCGGCGGCGAGGGTGCCCCGAGCGAGCATCGCGACGCCGGTCCGGGCGTTGTCGAGCACCACCGAGCGCGCGTCGATGGTCACGGTGACGTCCTGACCGTCCACGCCCTTGGCGAAGAGGACGCCGTCGGCCCAGGGGCCGCCCGGTCCAACCCGCGTGCTGACCACAGCGCTGTTCACCACGCTGGCGGAGGCCCCCCAGAGCCCGACCCCAAAGCCCTGGTTGCCGCTCACCAGCGTGCTCTCCAGCCGCAGGTTCGGCGCCGTGGGGCTGTAGATGGGCTCGATGATGGCGACGCCGCCCAGGCCATTGCCCACGATCCGGCTCGTCGGCAGGTAGATGGGCTCGATGATGCCGAACTTGCCGTCCTTGCCCCGCGGTGAGGGCTCATAGATGGGCTCGATGATCGCGACCCGGCCCGTGCCCTTGGCCAAGAGCCCAAGGCCCGCGTTGGCGGTCAGCGTCGTCCGCGTCAGAATCAGCGAGGCCGTGCCTTCGGCCACCACGCCGTGCCCGGGCAAGGCCCCGTCCTTCGTCGCTTTCTCCACGGTCACGTCGACCAGACGCGCGGCGCCCTCGCCGATCATCACGCCCGCGCCGCGGGCCTCGGAGACGACGAGCCCTTGCACGGTCGTGTCACCGTCTCCGTCGACGCGCAGCCCCGGTCCGCCGCGCAGCGTCACCGTGCCCTTGGTGAGCGCGGCCAGGTGGACACCGGCAGGCAAGGTCACGCCGCCTTCCCAGGTCCCGGGCCCCACCACGACGGTGTCGCCGGGCATCGCCGCTGAGACGGCCTGCTGAACCTGGGTGAAGGGCCGCTCGCGGGTGCCGTCTCCGCCCCCGCCGCAGCTCGCGTCCCGCACGAACCAGAAGCGTCCGGTGTGCCCTTCGACCACGGGCGCACCCTCGAGCTCGCACGGGTCGAGGCGAGACGTCGCGAGGTCCATCCCGGCGTCGGCGCAGCCGCCGAGGGCGACGAGCGCCGCGAACGCAGCGAGCCGCGACGACACCCGCGTCGACCGGCGCAGCGAGACCCGCGGACCGCGCTCTGTCTTCGTGCTCGCGACCACGCCGGTCAGTCTGGCGGCGAGGGGAAGCCGCGGCTCGCCCTGGCTGGGGGTGCACGTAGCCCCCCCAAGGGACACAAAACCACGCTGATTGCGGCGACAATCAATTTCGCCGCGGTCTGCTAGGGGGCGGAGGCAGGCGAACATCGGGTTCACTCCGTGGGCGCGAGGCCTGAAGATTCGCGTCGAGGCGGCGCGGGAGCCGCTCACCGACAATGTAGGGCACCCGCTGACGGGCCGCCACGCGTGGGGCGCTGCGTCGGTGCAAGCCACACGAGCACAGCCGACGCGTCCGAGGGTCCCGGGGAGAGGGTGTGCCGGGGGTCAAAGAGAGCACGGGCCGTGCCAACGCCAGTCGAGCAGGAGAATGCCCAGCAAGTTTAGGCAGGTGTCCCTGAGCGTCGTCGGCAGCGCCGCTTGGGTATGTGGGTAAATGCAGCACCGTGCAGACGTCGACTGTGTCAAAAATACACATGGACGAGGCCGGCGGGGCGCGTCCGACCGAGCGCGAGCCGCGGGCGCCATCTCGCCGCAGGGCTGTCACGCCCCCGTCACGCAGCCGATTTGGCCTAGGGCGACACTGGGCGCGACACTGGGCGCGACACTGGGCGCGACACTGGGCGCGACACTGGGCGCGACACAGCGCGCGACGCGGGGCGCGCGATGGAGGGTCGCGCAATGGCGGGTACAGTATTATACCGAGCGGACAGGGCCGACAGCTCAGCCACGCTCCAACCGGAGCGGCCTGGCATCGGCGGTCACCAGCGCGCGTCGCACGCCCCGCGGGCACCGACGCAGGAGGCGGGCATGTCGCCATTGATCCTCATCGTGGACGACGAGCAGGATCTGGTGCGCACCCTCGACTACAACCTGCGTCGCGAGGGCTTTCGGACCCGCACCGCCGCGTCGGGCAAAGACGCGCTGCGTGAGGCGCTGCGTGAACCACACCCCGACATGGTGCTGCTCGACCTGATGCTCCCGGACATGACGGGCACCGAGGTCTGCCGGCGCCTGCGCGCGACCGAGTCGACGCGCGACACGCTGGTCGTGATGATCACCGCCAAGGGCGAGGAGATTGACCGCGTCGTGGGCTTCGAGGTCGGGGCCGACGACTACGTGGTGAAGCCCTTCTCGGTCCGCGAGCTGATGCTCCGGGTACGGGCGATCCTCCGGCGCCGAGCTCCCGGTGACGAGCCGGAGAGCGAGAGCCACGTGACCCACGGGTGCATGCGCGTCGATCTGCCGGGCCACACCGTGTGGGTCGAAGGCGAGACCATTCGCCTCACGGCGCTGGAGTTTCGGCTGCTGCGGACCTTGCTGCAGCGGCGGGGCAGGGTGCAGTCGCGCGAGCGCCTCCTGAGCGACGTCTGGGGCTACGCCCCCGAGGTGACCACGCGCACGGTCGACACCCACGTCAAGCGGCTCCGCGCCAAGCTGGGCGCGGCGGGCCCCTATGTCGAGACCGTCCGTGGCGTGGGCTACTGCATCCGTCCGGAGGGCGTGGATGGCGTCGTCTCCTGAGGGTTCAGCGCCCCCCCCGCCGGCTCACCGCTTGCGACTGGGGCTCCGCGGCCGCCTCTTCCTGCTGTGCCTGACCCTCACGGCGGCGGCTGGGGTGGTCACGGTCCTGTACCTGCGGCCCGACCTTCGGCGCTGGCAGCAGCGGCGGGTGGAGACGGAGCTGGTCCGGCTCGCCCGCCTCGCCGCTGACGTCGTCGCTGCGGCGCCGGAGCCGACGGACGCCCTGGCAGACCACCTGGGCGCCACGGTGGAGATGCGGGTGACGCTCGTGGCTGAGGGTGGCCAGGTCGTCGGCGACTCCAACGTCTCGGTCGCGGATCTCGGCCGGACGGAGAACCACGCCCAGCGGCCGGAGATCCAAGCGGCCATGGCGCGAGGCACC
Source organism: bacterium (assembly GCA_030425545.1). Lineage (GTDB taxonomy): Bacteria > Myxococcota_A > UBA9042 > UBA9042 > UBA9042 > UBA9042. The sequence goes on from JAUIAC010000058.1 coordinate 7,572, forward strand.
GGCACCGCCAGGCGCCGAAGCGCTACGCTACAGCGCGACATGGTCTACGGCGCGGCCCGGGTGGGCAGCGCCGCAGACGCGCGGGGCGTGGTGCGGGTGGCGGTCCCTGCCAGCCGCATCGGCGACCGCATCGGGGACCTCTGGGCGGTGCTCAGCGCAGCCGGGCTCGCCGGTCTGCTCGCCGCGGTGGTGCTGACCTCCCTGGCCTCGCACCTCTTCTCGCGCGCGTTTCGTGGCGCCATGGCGCGGCTCCAGGCCATGGTCGAGCGCGGCGACCGCGACGTCGCCCTGGACACCGACGCGGAGCTCGGTCCGCTCGCCAGCTCCGTGCGGGGCATGACCATGGAGCTCCGGGCGACGGTCGCGCGGCTCGACGACGAGCGTTCGCGCATGCTGGCCGTCCTCGAGGGCATGGACGACGCCGTGATCGCCACCGACGACCGCGGCAGCGTGACGCTGGCCAACAGCGCCGCGCGGGCCCTGCTCACCGGGGACGACTCGCCGGTGGGGCGTAGCCTCATCGACCTCATCCGCGCTCCGTCGCTCCACGCGCTGATCGACCGAGTCGCGGCCGGGCTGCACGACAGCGCCGAGCTCGACCTGCCGGGCCCTCCGGAGCGCCACCTGCTGGCCCGAGGCGCGCCGCAGCGGGCGGGCGGCGCGGTCGTCGTGCTGCAGGACATGACCCGGGTGCGCCGGCTGGAGCAGATGCGGCGCGAGTTCGTCGCCAACGTGTCCCACGAGCTGCGCACGCCGGTGAGCGTGATTCGCGCCAACGCCGAGACGCTGCTCGACGGCGCGATGCATGAGCCCGAGGTGGCGCAAGGCTTCCTCGACGCCCTGCTGCGCAACGCCGACCGCCTCTCGGCGCTGGTGGCCGACCTGCTGGACCTGGCTCGCGTGGAGTCGGGCCGCTTTCCCATCGAGCGGCGGCGGATGTCGCCAAGCGTCCCGCTGGGCCGGGCGGTGGCGGCGCTGGAGCAGACCGCGCAAAACGCCGGCCTCACGCTGAGGGTCGACGTGCCTGCGCGGCTGGAGAGCTACGCCGACCCCAAGGCGCTCGAACAGGTGCTCGTCAACCTGCTGCACAACGCGATCAAGCACAGTCCCGCCGGCACCGTCGTCACGGTCACGGCGGCGACGCTCGACGACGCGCGCGTTCGCCTCTTAGTCGACGACCAGGGCAGCGGCATCCCCGAAGCGGCGCGATCCCGCATCTTCGAGCGCTTTTACCGGGTCGACGAGGGGCGCTCGCGCGGGGTCGGTGGGACAGGGCTGGGCCTCGCGATCGCGCGCCACCTCGCGCGGGCCATGGGGGGCGACGTGGGGGTCGGCGACGCCCCGGACGGCAGCGGCGGGGCTCGCTTCTGGGTCGATCTGCCGCGCTTCCGCTCGGTGTTCGAGGGCGTCCCCCTGGAGGAGCCCATGCCACGCCGGGCCCAGATCCAGGGCACGTCTGGGGCCGACTTCACGGAAGATCCGCAGGTCCAGGAGCTGCGCCGCCGGCTCCTACTCATGGCGGGCAGGGTCGAAGAGATGATCGCCCACGCGGTGCGCGCCGTCGTCCGACGCGACGTCGAGCTGGCCCGGCAGACCATCGTGGCCGATCGCAACGTCAACCTGGACGAGATCGAGACCGACGAACTCTGCCTCCGGTTGCTGAGCGACCGCCCGTCCAGCGCCGCCGACCTCCGCTTCATCACCCGCGCCAGCAAGATGGTCACGGACCTGGAGCGCATCGCCGATCTGGCGGTGAACATCTGCGAGCGCGTCGAGCGCCTCGAGGGCACCCCGCGTCTGTCCCAGCGCGACTCGATCCCGCAGATGGCGATCATCGTGCAGTCCATGGTGCGCGACGTCATCGACGCCTTTGTCGGTCGCGACGCGAAGATGGCCCAGGCGGTCATCGAGCGGGACGACCAGGTCGACGCCCTCTTCCATGAGCTCTCGCGGCAGGTCGTCGCGCTCATGGGCCGTGAGCCGGAGCTGGTGGAGTCGGGCATCCACCTGCAGGCCGTCGCCAAGTTCCTCGAGCGCATGGCAGACCACGCGACAAACCTGGCCGAGCAGGTGGTCTTCATGGTGCGCGGTGACGAGATCCGCCACCCGGGCAAGCTCGTGGCTCCCAGCGGCCGCGACGACGTCGAACGAGGCTGACGTGCGTCAGGCCGCGCGCCCCATGGGACATGGCTGCCGCTCGCGGGCCCCCGACCCGTGTCGCACGCCGGTGTCCCCCTGCGACACCGCCCCTCTCGCTTCGCCGCCGCGCAGTCCCAAGCGCAGGACGCGACCGCGGGTGGGCGTAGACATGGGTGGAATCAGGTTGGAAACAGACGAATCGCGAGGCGCGGCACAGAGGTTGCTTTCTCTCTTGGCGGTGCTGCAAGGTAGCGGCGTTGCTCGCTGCCAGGGAGGGCGCGCGGCCTCCGTGCGGCCTCCTCCACAACTCTGGCCCAGCGTTGAGCCCCAGACTCACGCATGGGTCTGCGGCCCACGCCAGCTGGCGCCCCTGGGTTCGACTCAACCGGGTTCGACTCAACGGGGTCCGACTCAACGGGGCCCAACTCAACGGGGTCCGACTCAACGGGGCCCGACGCCAAGCCGCCCCCCGACCGCTGCGCGATCCACACTGCGCGATCCACACTGCGCAGCCCCCCACTCGCCCGTCAGCCGCCATCGCGCCTGCGTGCCCACATCCCCGACCCGTCCGAAAGGAGACCTTCGACCATGCACCTCTCGCCCTACACCCGCGCCATCGGCGCGCTCACGTTCGTGCTCTCCATCTGCGCCGCGGCGCCTGCCTTCGCCGCTGACCCTGTCGTGGCGCCCGAGGCGCTGCGCGCCGCTGCGCTGGCGAAGAAGTCGACCGAGACCGACACCCTCTGGACCCACAAGCTGACCCTGGGCGCCACCGGGTCCGCCGCGAGCTCGAGCAACGTGGTCGGCGCTGTTGACGGCGCGACCTACCAGGTGGGGCTGCTCCTCGAGGGCGAGCTCAACTACGTCCGCGGCTCCCACGACTGGCACAACTCCCTGAAGGTCCAGCAGTCACAGAGCCGCACCCCGGTCATCGACTCGTGGGTCAAGGCGTCCGACAACGTCGAGCTGGCGTCGACCTATCTCTTCCGCCTGCGCTCCATCCCCTGGATTGGCCCCTTCGCCCGCGCGAAGCTCCAAACCCAGCTGCTGAGCAGCTACGACATCCGCGCCACCAGCTCGACGGTGAAGTATCAGGACAGCGCGGGCGTCGAGCAGCGGTCCGAGTCGGTCGACGCTGAGGTCCGCACCAAGACGTCGGGCTCCTTCGAGCCGCTGCTCATCAACAGCTCCGTCGGCTTCTTCGCCAACCCGGTCGAGGGCAAGAAGCTCACCTTCAAGGCCAAGGCGGGCGCAGGCACGCAGCACATCATCGCCGGCGACGACGCCTACGCGGTGGCCGGCTTCGACAAGGACACGGCCACGGTCACGCTCAAGCAGATCGCGACGACGACCCAGGCCGGTGCCGAGGTGGAGCTCGAGGCCAACGGCGCGTTGACCAAGACGCTGAGCTACAAGGCGAAGTCGCGCTTCTTCTACCCGCTCTACTCGACCTCCGCGGCCAAGTTCGAGGGCCTCGACGCCCTCAGCACCGAGGTCACCGCCGGCGTGTCGGTCAAGCTCGCCAAGTGGGCCTCGCTGGACTACGTCGCGACCATCAAGCGCATCCCCTTGGTGTTGGACCAGTGGCAGGTTCAGCACGGCCTCCTGCTCACCAGCGGCTTCAACCTGCTGTAGAGACCGCCCCGCCACGCCCCGCCGCACCTCTGGGTGTGGCATCGCCCCCTCACCGCGCCTCACGGCGCTAGGAGACCCCTCTCATGCTCTCAGACGCGACCATCGCACTCATCGGTACCTGGGCCGCCAAGATCATTGGCGCACTCCTGGGCCTGTTCATCGCCAACATCGTCGCCGGCATGGCGCGCAACGCGGTCAATAAGCAGCTCACCAAGGCCAACTTCGACAAGACGCTCACCCGCTTCTTCGCCAACATGGCGCGCTACGTCGTGCTGGTGCTGGCGGTGCTGGCTGTGCTCGGCATCTTCGGGGTGCAGACCACCAGCTTCGCCGCCGTCATCGGTGGCGCGTCGCTGGCCATCGGCCTGGCCTTCCAGGGTTCGCTCGGCAACTTTGCCGCAGGCGTCATGCTGCTGGTGTTCCGCCCCTTCAAGGTGGGAGACATCATCAAGGCGGCCGGCGTCGACGGGCAGGTGCACGAGATCAGCCTGTTCACCACGGTGCTCGACACCCTCGACTACCGCCGCATCATCCTGCCCAACGGCGCGGTGTTCGGCGCGACCATCGAGAACATCACCCACCACGACGCGCGCCGCGTGTTCATCGACGTCGGCTGTGACTACGGCGCCGACATCGACGCGACCCGGGCCGCGCTCGAGAAGGCCGCCGCCGCCGTGCCGGACCAGCCCGAAGGACACGCCCCTGAGGTGTTCCTGGCCGGCCTCGGCGGGTCGAGCGTCGACTGGCAGGTCCGCGTCTGGTGCAAGCGCGAGGCGTTCTGGGACTGTCACCAGGCCACAGTGCGGGCGATCAAGATCGCGCTCGACGAGGCCAACATCGGCATCCCGTACCCGACCATGGACGTCAACCTCAACCAGGGCAGCTAGGAGCCCACCGGGCCTCCGCACCTCGGTGCACGTGGCTCCTCGAGCACGCTCCGCAGCCTTGAAGACGCCGCGGCGAGCCCTCCTCGCCGCGGCGTCTTCGCGTCCGCGCTCGGTTGCCCGGCCCTTGGCCACCGTGCCACACTCAGCGCGTTCACCGTCAGGCGGAGCCAGACCTCTATGACCGACAGTCAGCAGCGCATTTGCCCGGTCTGCGGAACGCTCACCACAGAGCCCTTTTGTCCCAAGGAAGGGGCGTCGACCGTCGTCGCCCGCAGCTTCTCGAAGCACCCGCGGAACTATGAGGTCGGCGACCTCGTGGGCGAGCGCTACCGCATCACCGGAGCGCTGGGCAGCGGCGGCTACGCGGCGGTCTACTCGGCCGAGCACACGGGCACCGGCCAGCAGGTCGCGGTCAAGCTCATGGCCTTCGACCCCACGGCGGACGGGGGCGAGGTCGCGGTGCGCCGCTTCTTCCGTGAGGCTCGGATCACGGCCGGGCTGACGCATCCCCACACGGTGCGGGTGTTCGACGTCGGTCAGGACGACGGTGGCGCGCTCTACATCGCCATGGAGCTGCTGCGCGGTGAGTCGCTGGAGGACCTGCTCAAGCGCGTGCTCACTGCGGGCGAGGTGCTCTCGGAGTCCGACGCCCTCGACATCATGATCCCGGTGCTCGAGAGCCTGGCCGAGGCTCACGACCGGCAGCTGGTACACCGGGATCTCAAGCCGGCCAACATCTTCATCGTCAAAGACGCTGACGGCGAACAGGTGGTGAAGGTGCTGGACTTCGGCATCGCGCGCACCGCCGACAGCTCGCTCACGGTGGGGGGGACGATCCCGGGGACGCCGCCCTTCATGAGCCCCGAGCAGTGTCGCGGCGAGCAGCTCGACGGGCGGAGCGACATCTACAGCCTCGCGGTCTTGCTCTTCCTCTGCGTCGTGGGGCGCTTGCCTTTTCATGACACCAACGTGCTGCGCTTGATGCGCATGCACGCCTTCGAGCCGCCGCCGGACCCCCGCACCATGACCAGCCGGCCCCTGTCCGACGGCATCGTGCACGTGCTCATGCGCTCACTGGCCAAGCAGCCGGGGGAGCGGCCCAGCTCTGCGGCTGAGCTGGCCGACGAGCTGCGCGCGATCCGCGAGGGCCGCTGGCAGCCGATGGGCCTGGACCCGGACACCGTCGCCGACGCGTTCCAGGTCGACGACGACATGCCGACCCTGGCCACGCAGCTGCCCCAGGCGACCACCGAGGTGGAGCCGGCGCCCGCGCTGCGCCCGCCCTCCCAGTCGACGGCCGCGGCGCCAGCGGCCGAGCTCCCAGAGGAGCCTGCCGAGCCGCCGGCGCCCGCCCCAGACCCCGCGGCCCCTGCGGCTCAGCCAAGCGCGCCCAAGCGGGATCGCACGCTCATCATCGTGGCCTTGGTCGTGCTGGTGATCGGCGGGGTCGCCCTCGGCGTCGCCCTGGGCAAGCGCGGCTCGGGGGGCTCCCAGGCCGACGTCCAAGCTGGCGTGGTGTTTCGCATGGCGCAGCAGGCGAGCGATCCAGCGCGGAAGCTCGACTACGCCCGCGAGGCGGTGAAGTTGGCGCCGGACAACGCCACCTACAAGGCCTTCCTCGACCAGCTCGCGGCGCCGGCGAAGCCGGGCCCGGCAGCGCAGCCCACGACGCAGGATGCGGCCCCGGGGGATCCGGCGAAGCAGGACGCCGCGCCAGCTCCCACAGCCGCCGCCAAGGCGCCTGCGGTCGGCGCCGGCCAGGACGCGGGATCGCCGCCTGCGGACACCGGCGACCTCGCGCCCGCGCCCGCTGTGGTGCCTCCGCCTCCCCAACGGCCGACGCCCACGGCCCGTCCAGGAGCCAAGCCCACGACCAGGCCGGGGTCGAAGCCCACGGTCAAGCCGACGACCAAGCCGGGGGCAAAGCCTCGTCCGAGCACCAAGCCGACGCGGCCAGGCGCCGCCAAAGACGACGGCGCGCTGAAGCCTCAGCTGATGGACTGAGGCGCCTGGGTGCGTGGTCGTCTGTGCGGCTGAGCGCGTCGGTGGTTGCGAGGGCGTGTGCGTCGTTGGCCACGTCGTCGGCCACGTCGCTGGACGCGCTAGAACGACACCCGGAGCAGCCCGCCGCGGCCGGTCGGCACGAGCGTCACGCGCCGCTTCGGCGAGTCGAGCAGCATCCACGCGCCCACGCCCCCGGCCACCACACCGGCCGCGATGAGGGCGATGCCGGTCCCCTGGCGGACGTTGGCCCGCGACTGCTCGGCGGTGGCGTCGTCATAGGAGATGCCGTCGATGGTGCCGCCGGCGCCCGGCCGCAGCTTGGGCTCGAGGTCGCTGATGATCCCGGCGGCGCTGACCAGGAGCCAGCCGCCCACCCCGGCGAGCACCACCCCGCCCCCGATCGTGCTCCAGGCGGTGACGTTGGTGGGGGCCGCAGCGCCCTTGTTCACGCCCACGCCGCTCCCCGCGCCCTTGCCGCGAGCCTTGGCTGCCTGGGCGGCCGCCTTGCGCGCCGCTGCGCGCTGGGCCGCGAGTCGGAGGGCGGCCTGGTGGGCGCGCCGCTTCTCGAGCGCTCGCTGGCACTCTGCGAGGTGGGACCGGGCCTTGGCGGCCAGCCCGCTGGACTCGTCGGCGCCCTTCAGGAAGCGCCGGTAGTTCTTGGCCGCCGCCGCGTATTGCTGGCTCTTCTGCTCGCACCGCGCCGCGCTGTAGAGGTAGCCGCCCTGGCTCGGGTCGAGCGCCGCCGCCTGGTGATAGAACTCAGCGCAGGCCTTGAAGTTCTTCTCGCGCGCCTTGTCGCGCGCGATGATCGAGAAGGCCGCGGCCTTCTCGGCCTTGTCCAAGCTGGCGGCGTGCGCGCGCGTCGGAGCCACGTGCACCGCGGCCGTGGCGGTCAGGCACGCGCAGAGCAGCCCCAGCCAGCTCGGCAGGGAGGCTGCCTGCCGCAGCAGCGCTCGTTCGGGTCCTCGTCGCATCGTCCATCTCCTGCGTCCACGCGACGCCGTCAGTCCTCGATGAGGACGCCCTTCAGCCGGGGGCGGTCCGCCGCTGGCGCCGGCTTGGCGGCCTCTCGGCGAGCGCGCTCGGCCGCAGCTTCTGCGGCGCGCGCGCGGGCCCGTGCACGGGCGAGCGCAGCCTTGGCCGCGGCGAGCGCGCGCGTCGCCTCCGCCGCGTCGGGATCGTCCCGCAGCCCGCGCTCGAGCAGCGCGACGCGTTTCTTGGGGTCACGCTCTGCCTTGGCCCGGGCCACCCAGCTGCGGGGCGCCGGGTCCGCGTCCGGTCCGGGGCCCGCTGCGGAGCCAGCGTCCGTCGTCGCTGCGTCGCCGGACGCCGACGCGACAGCGCCCGCCGCAGCGTCTGAGGTCGCCGCTGGACTCGGGGCCTTGCCCGGGGGCTTGCCTGGTGCCTTGCCTGGGGGTTTGGGCAGGGCGGCCTGCGCGGCCGGCCGCGCCGCGGCGGGCAGGCCCCCCGCGGCAGGTCCGCTCCCCGCGGTGCCTCCTGTGGCCCCCTGGGAGCCAGCCGTGGCTGGACCGCGCTCGGTCGTCGTCTCGCCCGAGTCGCCGCCGCCGAGCATGACGCCCGTCCCGATGGCGCCCCCCAGCAGGAGCAGCGCGAGCAACACCACGAGCCACGCTGGCCGTCGCTCCGACGTCTCCCCGGGCGCGTCGAGGTCCTCGGCGTGCAGCGCAGCGCTGGCGGCCGAGGACCGCTCGCTCTGAGGTCCGCCGGGCTCCGCCGGGGAGATCGCAGCGGCCTCCGCCACGTCGGTGCCCGCCGCAGCCGCCCCCTCCACAGCGCCGCTCGCCCCCAGGCGCGCGACGGCGCGCGCGCGCTCCTTGCCGTCGTAGGCCACGGTGGCTGCGCCCGCCTCCGACTCCGTCACGGCGGCGGAGTCCGTCGGCGCCGCCGGGTCGACGGCAGCCTCGTCGGTCGCCTCGCCGCGCGCGATGCGCAGGAGCCCGGACAGCGGGCGCATCGAGCCCCCGCGCCGCTGGATGCGCGTGTGTGTCCCCTCCGCGTGCCGCGGCTCTGCGACCACATCGGCCGCGAAGCGCCGCAGCTCGTCGCGCATGGCCTGGGCGCTCTCGTAGCGCTCGTCCGGCGACTTGGCGAGCACGCGCAGCAGCATCGACGCCATGACCCCGCTGACCTGATGCACCGAGACCTCGCGCGGGTCCGGCACCGGCTCGTGGGCGTGCTTGTAGATCAACGTCAGCGGCTGGTCGCTCTTGAAGGGCAGGCGCCCCGTGACACAGCGGTAGAGCATCACCCCCAGGGCGTAGAGGTCGCTGCGCGCGTCCACCGCCTCACCCCGGCACTGCTCCGGGCTCATGTAGCCTGGCGTGCCGAGGACGGTGCCCTCCTGGGTCAGCTCCGAGTCCTGCGTCGTGGAGCAGCCAAAGTCCAAGACCTTGATGACGGGGTCGCCTCCAGCCACGTCGGCCAACATGATGTTGGCGGGCTTCAGGTCTCGGTGGACCAGGCCCGCGGCGTGGGCCTCCGCGAGGCTGTTGAGGATGCCGAGCCCCACGTCGACGGCCTGCCGCTCGCTCATCACCCGCTTGGCCTTGCCGAGCTGCTTGAGCACCTGCTCCAAGGTCGGGCCCTTGAGCAGCTCCATCGCGAGGAAGAGCGGGCCGTTGTCCGCCCGCCCGACGTCGAAGACACGGACGGTGTTGGGCGAGCTCAGCGCCGCCGTGATCTGGGCCTCGCGGTAGAAGCGCTGGTTGGCCTCGGACTCCTCGTCGCCTGAGGCGGTGAGCATCTTGATCGCGATGGGCTGCAGCGTGCCTGTGTGTTCCGCGGCATACACGGCACCGAACCCACCGCGCCCGAGCACCCCGGTGATCCGGTAGCGACCCGCGACCATGTCTCCAGAGCCGTAGGAGAGCGCGTCCCGTTGGAAGAGCGGTTCTGACAAGCCTGAGTCCTCCCGCTCTCAACCCGGGGCGGGGCCGGAGCCCACGCAGTATGGGTGGCCGCTGGTGCGGCGGCAACCGAGGCGTCCACGCAGCCCAACCTTGGCTCGAGCGCCTCCTGCGGCGAGGACACCCGGCTCTGCTGAGGCGACTCGCCGCGCGGCTGGCGCGGCTTGCTTGGCCCCCTCAACCGGCCAGCGCGTCACGGCGCCGGATCGCAGCTGCCCTTGTTGCACGCGCCCGAAGCGCCGTCGCCCGTGGTGCACAGCGCGCCGTCGGCCTTGGCGGGGAACGCGCAGCCGGTCGCCTTGTCGCACGCGTTGTTGGTGCACGGGTTGCCGTCCTCACACACCGCTGGGGGGCCGGCCTTGCAGCTCGACTGGTCGCAGCTGTCGCCCGTGGTGCATGCGTCGCCGTCCTCGCAGGGGGCGGCGGGCGTCGCGGTGTGCTGGCACACCCCCTTGGCGTCGCAGGCGTCCAGCGTGCAGGGGTTGGCGTCGGCGCAGTCTTTGGCCTTGCCGACGCAGGTGCCCTCGACACATGCGGACTTGGTGGAGCAGGGGTCGCCGTCGTCGCAGACGGCGCCGTCTTTCTGCGAGGCCTTGTCACACGCGCCTGTGCTCCCGTTGCACGTCCACGAGAAGCAGGGGTCGCCGCTGGCGGGGCACTTGACCACGCTGAGCGGGTTCACCTCGCACACGTGCGGCACCTTGTCGACGCGGCAGGTGTAGACGCCGAGGCACTTGTCGCTGGGGTTCAGCGGCGCGCAGTCGCTGTCCTGCTTGCAGGCACACAGGTCGACGCCGCCCTTGCAGGCGCCCGCCTTGCAGACCTCGCCCACGGTGCACGCGTCGCCGTCGTCGCAGGCGAGGTTGTCTTGCACCGCGGCGTTGGTGCAGCTGCCCGTCTTCGGCAGGCACACCGGCGTCTCGCACTGATCAAAGGGGCCGTTGCAGGTCACGACCGTCGCCGGGTTCACCGCGCAGGTGAAGGGCAGGGTGTCCTTGTCGCAGAAGAGCGTGCCGTTGCAGAGGTCGCCGTCTTCCTTGGCGGCGCAGTCCGCGTCCTTGGTGCAGGCGCAGGTGTTGGTGCCCGCGGTGCACGTGCCGTCCAGGCAGAAGTCGCCCGCGGTACAGGCGCTGCCGTCCGCGTCGCACGGGGCGAGCGCGTTGACCGCCTTGAGCGGGCACAGGCCGGTCTTGGGGTCGCAGGTGCGCGCGGCGCAGGCGGTGTTGTCCACCGTCGGGCAGACGACCACCGTGGCGGGGTTGACCTCGCACACCGTCGGCACCTTGGAGGTGTCGCAGAAGAGCGCGCCGTTGCACACGTCGCCGTCCTCGAACTTGCCGCAGTCCGCGGTAGCGTCACACAGGCAGACGTTCTCCCCTGGCTTGCACGCGCCCTTGGCGCACACGTCACCCTGGGTGCACGGGTTGCCGTCGGCGTCGCAGGGCGTGTCGTCCGCGCGTTGAACCAGCCCGCACTGGCCGGTCTTGGGCTCGCACACGTTGTCCACGCACGGCCCGGTGCCGCCGTTGGGGCAGTGCACCACCGTGGACGGGTTCACGGCGCACGCCTTGGTGGCCTGGTCGCAATAGAGCGTCCCCAGGCACTTGTTGTTCGGGTTCTTCGCGGCGCAGTCGGCGTCGCTCGTGCAGGCGCACACCGACTTTCCGGGGGTGCACTCGCCACCGGCACACACGTCGCCCGACGTGCACGGCGAGCCGTCGTCGCAGGGCACGTTGTCGAGCTGAGTCGCCGTACACGCGCCCGACGCGGGCACGCACGCGGTCTTCACACAGGGGCCGTCGCCGCTGAGGTCGCAGTCGACCACCGACCCGGGCAGCACCTCGCAGGTCGGCGACCCCGAGAGCACGTCGCAATAGAGCGTGCCGTTGCAGGCGTCGCCGTCGTCCTGCTGGGCGCAGTCGGCGTCCGACGTGCACGTGCAGATGTTCTGCTCTCCCTGGCACACGCCCTTGGCGCACAGGTCGGTGCCGGTGCAGATGTTGCCGTCGTCACACGCGGTCTGGTCGGGCAGCGCCTGGGTCGTGCAGGCGCCGTCGGCAGGGTCGCACGACGGGGCGACGCAGGCGCCCGCCTTGCCAGCGGGACAGCTGACCACGCTGGCTGGGTCGAGCTTGCAGGCGGCGGTGTCGCCGCTCAGGTCACAGTAGAAGGTGCCGGTGCAGCGCCAGGTCTTGGGGTCCTGGTGGGTGACGCAGTCCTTGTCGCTGGTACAGGGGCACAGCTCCACGCCGCCGCCGCAGGTGCCGTCGGCGCAGACCGTGCCACCCGTGCACGGGTTGCCGTCGTTGCACGGCGGCGCACCGACGACGGGCTTGGGGCTGCAGGTCCCGGTCTTTGGGTCGCAGGTCTGCACCGCGCAGGGCGAGTCGTCTGAGGGGCAGGTCACAGCCGTGCCGGTCTTGACGGCGCAGAGCCCCGACGTGCCGTCCGGCGCGCCCTTTTCGACGCAGGCGAGCGTGCCGCCACACAGGTCGCCCTTGCTGAGTGGGGCGCAGTCGGCGTCCTCGGTGCAGCCGCACGCGTCAGCGCCCCCTTTGCAGACCCCGGCGGAGCAGGCCTCGCCCCAGGTACAGGGGTCGTTGTCGTCACAGTCGGTGCCGTCGGCCCAGACGATGTGCACGCACGCCTTGCCCACGCAGCTGCCGCGGCCGCACGCGCCGTCGAGCGCGTCACAGTCGTCGTCGGTGGTGCACGCCTGGCCTGCCGTGCCCGAGCCCTGCGCGGCGTCTGCGGCAGTCGCGTCGCTCGCAGCCCCGTCGCCCGAAGTTCCGTCCTCGCTGGCCGCGTCGTTCGCAGCCGCCACGTCGGCCGCGGCGGCGTCGCCCGTCGCGGGGTCGTCGTCGGCGCCACACCCCGCCGCCTGCAGGAGCGCGAGCGCCACGAGCGCCGACGCGAGCCGACGCGCCGCGCCCAGCCCCCAGCGCGTGGGCCGCGGTCTCAGGTTGGTCTCTTCGTACTCATGGCTATCGCGCACCGTCACCTCGCGCTCAGAGCCTGCCGTCCGGCCGCCCCTCGCCGCAAGCGCGCCCCGTCAGCGACCTACGCCTTGCGCGCCAGGCCCTCTGCGTCAGCGGCCGCCATGATGGCCGCCTTGTGCTGCTCGAAGAAGCGCCACATGGCGACGAAGGTGACCGGCACGGTCACCAGGATGCCCACGCAACACACCAGGACGCCGACGAAGTTGAGGATCATCCCCACCAGCAAGAACATGAAGATCTCACCGAAGTTGGCCTTGGCGTGGGCCATGGAGGCCTTCATCGCGTCGACCGGGGCGAACTCGCCTTCGGCCGCGAGCATCGGCGCCCAGAAGAAGAGCACGCCGGTCACCAGCGCGCCGATGCCGCAGAAGAGCGCGCCGACCATGTTGGCGATGTACTGCAGCACCATGGTCACGATGTCGTCGCCGACCTCGTCGAAGTTGAAGAGGTCCCCGATCTCGGGCGCGCGCTGCTCCCGGAGAGCGTCGCGGCACGTCCGGTACAGGTTCGGGATCAAGAGCACCGCGAGGCCGCCGGTGAACGAGTTCAAGATGCTGAACACCAGGAAGAGGACGACCCAGGGCACCAGATCGGGCTTGATGATCTCCCAAGACTCCTTGAAGTGGTCCATGCGCTCTCTCCTGGCGGCGTTGGCCGCGGGCTGAATCGGGGCTGCGGTCCGAGCCTGGTCGACGTGCTCGACGCGGCTCGTCGCTTCTTGGCTCGGCGCTTCTCTCCGGATCTCCGGATGTTGGCGCGCCCTTGGTCGACGTGCGTGCTCGCCGCTGGGGCGACCTGTGGTGTCGGCTTGAGGGTGCGGCGACGGGGCCGGAATGGCAAGGCGCCAGCGTACATCCGCCGCACGCGTGGGGCGCTTGCGCCGCCGCGCGGGGACGTCGATCATCGGGGCATGAACGCACCACTTCCGATCCTGTCGTACACCCCCGCGGCCGCGCGCCGGCTGTCCGCATCGCCCCCTCGTCGCGCCGTCGGTCGCGTCGGCCTGCTCGTGGCCGCGTTGGCGCTCGCGGCGAGCTCAGCCACGCCCGAGTGGGCGGAGGCCGCAGCCCCGACCGCACCCCCGCCGACCTCCGCAGCCGCGGCCAAGCCCGCGCCGGGCAAGTCCGCGTCGGGCAAGTCCGCGTCGGGCAAGTCCGCGTCGGGCAAGTCTGCGACGGGCACGCAGCAAGCGGAGGCCGGCTCTGCCACCGCGCAGATCTCGGTGCCCTTCGGCCGCTGCTGCAAGGCTGCTGACCCCACGACGCGCCTGACGGCGGAGACGGGCACCGCCGGCGTCACGGTCCAGCCCACGGGCGCCCCGTGGCCCGCCGGTCACGCGGACGACGTCTACTACGCCGGAGCCAAGCCGAGCGGTCGCGCCCTGCCGTCGGGCTACCACTTTCAGCCGCTGCGCGGACCCCTGAAGGTGGACCTCGCCGCCCGTTACCCGGCGCTGAAGGTGGTGCGCTTCGCCGCGTTTCATGCCGGGGCGGGGGGCCGCACCCTGACGCCGGAGGCCGAGCAGGCCATGGCGGAGCTCCTGCACGCGCGCCTGGGCAAGGACCTGCGTCTGTCGCGTCTGGGCCAGGGTGGCCACCAGGTCGTGTGGAAGGCGTGTCGCCGCGTCGCCAAGGGGCCGTCGGTGTGCACGGTGGCGAAGGTCCGCAAGGTGGCCCGCAGCGCCGACGCCGCCGCGCGGACCGCCCACGCCACCGAGGCCGCGAGCGCGCTGCGCAGGGACCTGGCCCTCTTCGCCGTGGCCGAGGAGGTGACGCGGCGGGGGCGCCTGCTGACCCTGCCAGGCGGCAAGGGTGCGCCGCTTCCCCTCCGCATCTTGGGGCGCATCGTCGCGCCGCGGCGCCAGCCCGTCGGTCCGCCAGGGCGCATCGCGCGGGTCGCCCGGATTCTACGCCCGGAGACCCTGACCGACGGCGTGGTGGTGCAGGAGCTCGTCGCTTTTCGGCCCAGTGACCGGCTGCGGACCATGTTGCGGGGGCTCGAGGGGCCCGACGGCGCGCTGCGGGACAAGGCCTGGACCAACGCGCCCACGCACGGGGTCAACCGGGTGCGGGTGCTCGGCTTCCTCGATCGCTACAAGTCGGTCTCGCGCATCGGCCCCGACGTGATCCGGCTGAGCGCCTTCGTCCGCGACTGCGCCGCGGTCGCCAAGGTGCCGACCATTGGCGCGTTCTGCCGACAGGTCAGGACCGACTTCCGCGTGCCGGACGACTTCTTGCTGCGTGTCCGCGCCTTGGAGCAGCTCTACCGCGACTCGGCAGGGGCTGTGCTGCGCTTTCACCGGGCGAACTTCGACGCTGGGGTGGGCAACCCGGGGGTCGACGGCGCGGTCCGTGAGGTCGGGCTGGACTTCAACCACGGCCGAAACGTGGGCTGGGACCCGGACACGATGCAGTTCGTGCTCTTCGACGCGTAGGCGCGCTCCGGCCCTGATTTCTGGGGGTCTCCGCGCTGGGCGCGGGGTTTGGGCAGGTCTGTAGATCGCCTCGGCGCCTCGTGCGTCGGAGCTTTTCCACACCCGCTCCACACCTCGCTCCCCAGCGTGGAGGTCTCCCCATGTCTTGTGCCCCGTCTCATATCCCGTCTCGTACCCCGTCGGATGCCCTCGTTTCTGCCCCTCCCGTCGCGCCCCCGTCGCGACGTCAGGCCGCTCTGCGGCGTCGAGCCCCGCCATCCGCCGCGCCGCGCACGGGCCGCTGGCTCGCGCTCGCGACGCTGGCCGCCCTGGTGTTGGCGGCGTCCTCTGCCCCGGCCTGGGCCGCCGAGAGCGCCCGCAGCGACGAGGGTGTACGGCTGAGCCTGAGCCGCTACCAGGAGCTCATGCGCCGGGCCAGCGGGCAGGCCTCGGACGCCGCCTGGGGACGCGCCACGGTCGACGTCAAGGTGCCCGCCGGCGCTGACGCGACCCACGCCACGGTCGAGATCATCGCCCACGTCAAACCTTCGGGCGCGGGCCCCGCTCACGTGCTGCTGCTGCCCGGCGACCAGCTCATCGAGTCGGTGACCGTGGACGGCCAGCGCGCGCACCTGCTGCGTCGCTCTGGCGCGCACATGCTGCGCCTGACTGAGGTCGACGAGGCCGTGACGGTGCGCCTCGTCGTTCAGGCGCCAGTGCGGGAGGACGCCCACGGTCGAAGCGTACTGCTGACCCTGCCGCCCGTGCTCGGCGCCACGCTCAAGGTCTCCGGCGTGAGCGACGCCCGCGTCTGGCCGAGCGCGTCGGCCTTGGGCGGCGGCCGCTACCAGCTGCCCGCGACCACCGCCGTGCTGGTGGGCTGGGGGCATGGGGCCGCGCAGGGCGCCGTGCGCAGCGTGCGCTACGCCGTGCGACCCGAGGCGCAGGGCGACGGGGTCGACGTCACCGCGGTCTTCTCCGTGCAGGT
>JAUIAC010000581.1 GCA_030425545.1 bacterium
AGCCCGTGAGCGGGTCCCGAGTCATCTGCTCGAACTGCTGGCGTTGGAAGGCCTCGTCGAGCGCGTCCTGCAGGTTGAAGCGCAGCACCACGGTCGAGCCGAGCTGCACCTTGTCGCCGTCGCGCAGCGTACAGCGCTCGACGCGGTCGCCGTTGACGAAGGTCCCGTTGGTGCTGCCCAGGTCGACGACCTCGACGCCAAAAGCGTTCTGTTCGAGCTGCGCGTGCATGCGCGAGACGCCGGCGTCGGTCAGCTGCACGTCGCACTCGGGCACCCGCCCAATGACCATCTCCGCCTCGTCGACACGAAACATCCGACCCGGCATCTCGCCGACGATCATCGTCAGCACCGGGATCCGCTGCTGACCTTGGGTCGCGGGGATCGCCGGCATCGCCGGGTTGGTCGGTTTCGGTTCGCCTCGAAAGTCCATCGAGCTCTTCGCCTCAGGGGGGTCGCGTCAGTGTGCGGTGATCGGGCGCGAAGGGGAAGGAAAGTGCCCGTTCGCCGGTGCGCAAAGCGTGATGCCGGGCCTGTTCGAGGTCACGACGGGGGCATGCGCCGCAGCGCCGCCTCCGCGATGCTCGACACCTCGTGGCCGTAGAGCATGCCGCCGACGCGGCCCTTCGGGTTGATGAGCAGCGCCTTGCAGCCCAGCTCCGCCAGAAGCGGAAAGAGCAGCACGCCGTCGAGCCGCGCCCGGGGTCCACCCCCCTCGCGCCAGCGCGGCAGTCCGAAGTCGTCGGTGAACACCACATGCGCGCCGTCGCGGGCGTTGTCCGTGGCCAGCTGCGACGGCGTGGGCACGCCTTGGAAGGGGCCGTCGCCCGGCTGCAACGTCCCCGGCACCAAGGGCACCACGAGACGAGAGGAGAGCAGGGCGCTGTAGACCGCAAAGCGGTTGCGCTCAGTCTGCGACTCGGCGAGGCGACGCATGGCCTTGTCGACGCGGCTCGGTTCGGACATCGGATCTCCACGGGCGAGCAGGCGCGACGCGCCCGGCGCTGCGAGCTCTGGGGTCAGGGCGCACCCGAGCAGGGGGACAACTGTGGGACGCCGTTCCCCGAAAGATGCACGAACATCCGATACGATGCGAGGCCCCGCGGCTCCACGGGCGCCGCGAGCGGTGCCTGTCGTGCCCGCATCGAGGAGGTCGAACATGGCGCGAGGGCGCGACAATCCGGCGTCGAAGGCGGCGTCTGCGGCCGCGGAGGCGCCGCCGCCGAGCGACCCGCCGCGTCGCCTGACCCACGTGGGGCGCGGCCCGGTGACCTACACCGACGAGGGCGAGGGGCCGGCCGTGGTGCTGCTGCATGGCCTGCCTGGCTCTGCGCGCGACTGGCGCTACCTGGCGCCGAGGTTGGCGGGGTGCCGGGTCATCCGGATCGACCTGCCGGGCTACGGCGGGACCTCGCGGCTGGGGCGCCGAGTGTGGTCCGTGCCGCAGCGCGCCGAGCTGGTGCTGGCGGTGCTGGACGAGCTCCGCGTCGGGCCAGCGCTGGTGGCGGGTCACTCCATGGGGGGGCCGGTGGCGGTGGCGGTGGCGACGCTCGCGCCGCGCCGGATCACGGGTGTGGCGCTGGTGGCGAGCCCCGGGCTGACCCCGCACCGCTTCTTCGCGCAGTCGCGGGTCGCGCAGCTGAGCCGGGCGCTGCGTTGGCCGGGCGTGGGCCTGGCGCTGCGCCGTCCGATACGACGCGGCTTTGTCCGCGCCGGCTTTCCCCGCAGCACGCCCGACAGCGAGCTCGCGGCCGCCATCGCCGACGCGGGCGCCCTGGCGTTCCCGGCGCACGCGGCGCGTGTGCGGTCGCTGCAGCAGCCGGCGCTGGTGGCTTACGCCCGGGACGACCGGCTGGTCGAGGCCGCCATCGGTGACGCCTTGGCCGCCGAGGCGCCGGCCGGCCCACGGCTCGTGTGGCCCACCGGTGGACACAATGTGCAGAAGACCCGCGCCGACGAGCTGGGCGCGGCGCTCGCGACCTGGGCGCACGAGCGCACTGGCGCCCAGGCCGCGGCGGGGTCGAAAGCCTAGCAGACTGCAGCGACATTGATTGTCGCCGCAGTCTGCTAGCCGCCTTGAATCACGCCCATCTCGCGGCCGACCTTCACAAAGGAGGCCACCGCGTGGTCGATCATCGACTCGGTGTGCGCGGCCGAGATCTGCACCCGAATCCGGGCCTTGCCCTGCGGCACCACGGGATAGCTGAAGCCGATGACGTAGACGCCCTCGGCCAAGAGCGCGTCGGCCATGTTCGCCGCCAGCCGGGCCTCGCCGAGCATGATCGGCACGATGGGGTGCGACCCGGGTCGAATCGCGAAGCCGGCCTCGGTCATGGCCGCTCGGAAGCGCAGGGTGTTGGCCTCGAGCGTGTCCCGCAGGGTGGTCGTCTCGCTCAGCATGCGAACGCACGCCAGCGCGGTCGCGGCGATGGGCGGCGGAACGGAGTTGCTGAACAGGTAGGGCCGCGAGCGCTGGCGGAGCAGGGCGATGATCTCCTTGCGTCCGCTGGTGAAGCCGCCGCTGGCGCCGCCGAGGGCCTTGCCCAGCGTCGACGTGACGATGTCGACCCGCTCGGTGACGCCGCAGTGCTCGGGCGTGCCGCGGCCGGTGGCGCCAAAGAAGCCGGTGGCGTGGCTGTCGTCGACCATGACCAGGGCGTCGTAGCGGTCGGCGAGGTCGCAGATGCCGGCGAGGTCGGCGACGTCGCCGTCCATGGAGAAGACGCCGTCGGTCGCGATGAGCCGCGTGCGGCAGTCCTGGGTCTCCTGCAGGTGACGCTCCAGCTCGGCCAGGTCACCGTGGGTCCAGCGCACGCGCCGCGCCTTGCACAGCCGCACGCCGTCGATGATCGACGCGTGGTTGAGGCTGTCGGAGATGATCGCGTCCTCTTTGCCCAGCAGCGTCTCGAAGAGCCCGGCGTTGGCGTCGAAGCACGAGCTGTAGAGGATGGTGTCGTCCGTGCTGAGGAAGGTCGAGATGGCGGCCTCGAGCTCCTTGTGCACCGTCTGCGTACCGCAGATGAAGCGCACCGAGCTCAGGCCGTAGCCGTAGCGCTCGAGCGCGTCGTGGCAGGCCTGCAGCAGGGTCGGGTGGTTGGCCAGGCCGAGGTAGTTGTTGGCGCAGAAGTTGGTGACCTCGCCCGTGACGCTGGCGTCGCCAACGCCGATGGACGCGCGCTGCGGCGTGGTGATCACGCGCTCGTCTTTGTACAGGCCTGCGGCTCGAATCTCGTCGAGCGTGGCCTGGAGTCGCTGTTGGGTGCTGCCGTACATGTGCCCTCCGCCTGAGGGGGCCGCTATCTCGTCTCGTGACCGCGCGCTCGTCGCGTCGTCACGAGCCAGCGGCTCCTGTTGCGGGCGGAGTGTCGCGGCCCGAGTCGTCGGGCGCAACCGGCGCTGCGGCGCCTACGAGGGGGCGTTGGCGGCCTC
>JAUIAC010000059.1 GCA_030425545.1 bacterium
TGTCGCGCTGGTCGAGGAAGATGCCGGTGGAGAGCCCGTCGCCCAGGCGCACCCAGTAGCGCACGCCCCCCTCTTCGACGATGGCCTCGCCGGCGGGGCGCAGCGGCTGGCCCATGACCGGCTCGCCCGGCGCCAGCCCCAGCCGGGCGGCGTCGACGATGTGGTTGGCCTGCTTGGGTCGAAGCTTGAGCCACACGCTGCGCGCGCCCAGCAGCCGCCCGAGCTGCGTGGCGCTGGCCTTCGCCTCGGCCAGGGCGGCGGCGAGGCGGTCGGGGCCAGCCACCGGGTCGGCCAGCGGGTCGGGCAGGGCGTCGTAGGACGAGAGCACCAGGTCGGCGCCGTAGACGTCGAGGGTCATGTGGCGCTCGTCGTCGTAGAGGCGGAAGGCGTCGGTGTGGTCGGCGTGTCCGAGGCCGTAGCGCCGCCGGACCGCGTCGCGCAGCCGCTCGGCCGCGGGCTCGGGCTCGCCGGCCAGCCAGCGCGTCAGTCGCGCGGGCTCTGGCGTGTCCACCACCGCGCCTGCCCAGCTGACACGGGCCCGGTGGACCATGGCCTGCAGCGGGCCCGCGTCGTCGTCGCGCCGCACCGCTGTGGCGGGAGGCCCGCGCCTGCCGGCGCCCCGACGCCCGGCGCCGCGTCCCGCGCTCGGCCCGAGCGCCGCCGGCGCGGTCGGCGCCCGCCCCCGCCCGGCGACCACGCAGCCGCGCCGACGCAGCTCGCCCAGCCAGTCCGGCGGCTCCAGGCCGACGACCCGCACCTCGAGCAGCGTGCGCGCGCCACGGGTCGCGCGCGCCCGCACGTGGACCCCGAGGGCCTGCAGCCCCGCGACAAAACCCGCCGCCGCCGCCGGCCCCGGCGCGCCGGACACGCCGACCAACCAGCGCTGCTCCAGGTCCGTCGCCCGCTCCCGCCAGGCCAGCGCCGCAGCGGCGTCGTGGGCCACGAGGCACACCCCCGACGCCCGCGCGTCGTGCAGCACGTGGGGCCGCGTGCCGCCGCTGACCGGCGGCAGCAGCAGCGCCAGGTCAGGCTCCGGCAAGCCCTCAGCCCGCGACACCCGCGTGCGCACGGCGTTGCCGGGGCCCAGGGGCAGGGTCTCGCCCATCTCCACAGGCTTGTTGAGCGCCAGCCAGCCCGGGCCGCGCTGCAGCACGTAGCGCGGGTGCACGTGCGGCCACAGCCGCGCCGCGTCAAGCCGCAGCGCAGGCGCGCCGTCGAGCGGGGCAGTCGGCGACTGGGCGGTGTTGGCGTCAGGCGTGGGCATGCGGCGGCGCTCCGGGGCGTGGCCGCGGTATACAAGCCCCGGCGCCCAGGGTCGAGCGGCTGTTGACGGCGACGCGGGGTTGCCATACAACCCGAGCCCGCTGCCCGTGAGGGCACGACGCGCGGCTAGCTCAGTTGGATAGAGCACTGGCCTCCGAAGCCAGGGGTCGCAGGTTCGAATCCTGCGTCGCGCGCTAATAAAAGTAAGAAGTTTCGATGGTTTGGCCATCCGTTGTCACCCGAGGTGACAACGGGACGTGACAACAAACCGTGCAGAGGTCGAGTCTTGGCACGTTTCGACGCTGCCCTCGTATGCCTCGACGGGCATGTCATCAACCCTCGGTCGTCGTCACAGCGGCAGTTCGACACAGAGTTCTGCGAGCGTTGCGGCAAGAAGACCATCCGGGGGTGCACACACTGCTCCGCCCTTATTAGAGACAGCCACGTCATGCACTGACCCCCGTCGCCCCCGACCACGTCACCTTCGGGGAACCGCAGCCACCGCTGGACGGCGAGATGCCGCTCACTGCCCGGAGGCTCGGCATCTGCGGCTGCTGCGGGTGTCGAACCCCGGAGGCGACGGCTCTGTGGTGGGTGCCGCAGACGGGCTTGGCCCGGCACCGGGCCTGCAAGCCGAGCGACGACTACTTGAGGCGCTACGAGGCGTGGGTTCAGGACGAGGTAAAGGCTGCGCAACGCGAGGTGGCGGACCTTGTAGCCACCACGCTCGCGATCTTGAGTGAGCCACGACGAGTCAACATCCGCCGCCATGTGATCGCCGCACTCATCGAGGTCTAGCGCCAGTGCGCTGCCGCAGACGGGGAGCGCGACATCCGGCTTGCGGGTTGAGTCGCGTGTGCCATAGGACAGTCTGTGTCCTATGGCACAAAATGTTGTATTGAAGTCGCCACCAGACCCCACTACTACTTGTCCATCACCGCTCGCGGGCCACGGGTCGCGTCAGACGTGCGTACTGCCGCACGTCTACGGAGTGGTGCGCCCACTTGCGGGCGAAGGAGAAGAAGATGGCGACGTACACGAAGGACCAGCTGGACGACTTGTTCGAGAAGGCAGACGGCTTCTGCACCTACGGGGGCAAGAAGGTCCACCGCCGCAAGTACGGTGAGCGGCACCCGCAAGGATGGGAGGTCGAGCATGGCAACCCTCTGAGCCGTGGCGGAGCCGATGATGCTCGCAACTGGCGCGTCGCGTGCTGGGCGTGCAACCGGCTCAAGGGCAACTGGAACGCCTCAGAGTGGAGGTATCGGCTGCGCGAATACTACGGCGGCGAGTGTCCGCGCTGGTACAAGGGCGAGATCGTCAAGCACCATCCGTAGGGCGCGTCCGGCCTCGCGCCCAAGTCAGGCGTGGTGAATGGCGTGGCGTGGGCGAGCGTTCGATGTCGCACGTCATCTCTCCGACCGGGAACACACCATGAGGGCCGCCAGCATCATCACATCACTTGTCGGCTTGTTGACCGTCACGACAGCTACGGCCTCCGCTCCCGTGTCCGGCGGGTCGCTGAACGGGCAGTTTCGGCACACCCAGAAGGCTGCCTCGGTCTACTTGGACTCCAAGGCGTCGGTTGGCCTCGTCTACAACAGAGACTGCCGACTACTTGGGCGGACTGTGCCCAAGAACCACCGGATTGTGCGGGTCATGGTGGACGCGGTGGTTGGCAGGTGCGGAGGCAAGCAGCCTGTCGTCGTGGGCCGTGATGCGTTGATCATCGTGCGCGTCGGGGGCAACAGGAGGGTGCCGACAGTCCGTATCACCAGCAAGCACCCAGACCTGCGCAGGATGTTCGGTGGTGTCATGCGGGGCGAGTTGAGGCCGACTCGCGGTCCCGCTCCGCGACCAGCGGCGACGCCGAACGGAGGCTTCAAGCGACCGGGCAAGGGCCAAACTGCCAGCTTCAACGCGGACACGCGGATGGCGACGTTTTCGACCGACGAGTGCTTCGTCAGTGGCCACGTCTCCGGTCGCCGTGGCAAGTTCACGTTCACTGTGAAGGAGTCTGGCGGCGACTGCGAGTTCGTCGGGACCTTGAGGGCACACAAGACGACCATGAACGTGCGAGCAGTGCGAGACCCAGACACGGGGCGCTACGAGACGCTGTCGGTGACGACATCCCACAAGCCGTTGAGGCGAGTGTTCGGCGGCAGGTGGAACTTCACAGGAGAGGACCGAATTCGGTGTCCCCCGCCTCCGGGCATGAACATGCTGCGTCCTCGACGCCCTGGAGTGCCGGGACTCCGCCCGAACCCGCTCAAGCAAGGCGTGCAGGGGAAGGGGCGCAGGTAGCGTCGCAAGCCGACACCCCATTGCAACGATGGACGATTGATGCCACTCGCCGGAGCAGAGAACACGAGACGTTTGTTGAGTAGCAAACTCGACCCGAGGAAACTTGCGCGACTGGCCGTGGATGTTCTCGTGGTTCGACGGCTATGCCGTCCCCCATCCCCCAGTGGACACACGCCACTGCTGAAAACCCCCGCGCAGAGCGGGCAGGATGGAGAGCATCACGAACACCGCCCAAGGCGCCGACGCCTCAGATGCCGACGATGATGATGAGTGGGGGCCGCCAAGAATCTTGGGTGTCCGACGGCTAGGTCACCGCCCCGCAACCGCATTCTCGTACTGCCGCTCTACGACCACGTCATCGACCCCGTACACACCTGCGACCTCGGCGACAGCATCCGCGACGGGCATCCGCATTCGCCGCTCGTCAACCTGCATTCGCACGGCCGCACGCGGAGTCAGCACCTCGGCGGCAAACGCCCGCGAGGCTTTCTGATCGGCGTCGTGTGCGTCACTCACGAGCCGTGGTCCCTCCGCGCACGTCCACAGCGCGTGGTAGAGCCCGCGTGCGAGGGCGAACCGCTCGCTCGGCCGCCGTCCGCGACGACGGGGGGCCAGCACCTTGGCGACCTCGCCGGACCAGCCCGCGACCGCGCCGATCGGTGACCCCGGCAGCGGCGCGCTCAACGTCCGCAGCGTCAAACCTCGCGCGCGGAAGAGCAGTTCGGCCAGATCCACGTAGTCGCCCGGACTGAAACCCGCGTCGCGTCGCAGCTGTTCAGCCCGCTCGTAGCCCACGAGGTAGGCTGCTATTCCGGCTCTCTCCCCCGCCCCGCAGCCGCGGGCCACGTTGGCTGGCGCCGCGCGCAAATCCTGCTCGACGACCAGTTGCCGCAGTGCTCCGTCGATCTCGGGGAGGTCCGCGGCGTCGCCTGCGAAGGACATCAGGTCGATGGAAAACGCCTGGTCGAGCTGACCCGCCGGCGCCGACTCCATCCATGCACAGAGTTGCTGGGGCCAGTCGTCCATGTCGTGGGGGTCGAGGCCCAGCCGGCCCGCGGCACGGCAGAACTCCGCCTCTGCGGAACGCGACGCCGTCCGCGAAATGTACTCCCAGCGCTCGTACAGCTCGTTCGCCTCGGGCAGGTTGCTGCCGCGAAGCTGCTCCAGTGTCCACTGGATCAGCGATCCGAGCGCGCTGACCGCATCAGGCCGCGGGCCGCTCGTCAGGACGTCGTCGAGGTACTGCAGAGCGGGTGTGGTCCCCGGCCACGGACCTCGGTCGGCGCGGAGCTGCCAGGTTACGCCGGGGCCGTTGCTGAAGACGCGCAGGTCCGGCAACAGCAGTGAGGCGTCAGCGACGCGCATGCTGTGTCGGGTGCGCCAGCCGGGGGTGCGCTGGTCGAGCTCCAGCCACCCGGGGGCGATCCTTCCGTCGTCCTCGACCGGCGACAGCTCGTAGAGCAGGCTCCACCAGTTCTCGACGATCCACGACGCCACGCCAATCAGGGGGATTGCGATGCTGTCGTGCTCGGACACGACGTCACGAACGCGCGAGGCGCTGCCGGCGCCGAGCGGCCAACGCAACCGGCACCAGGTCAACCTCTCGCCGGCCGGGACCTGCTCGGGCACCTCGAGCCGCTCGATTCGTGCGGGCATGACGCTCATGGATCCCACCTCGGCGCCTCGGACAGCCGGCCGCCGGGATCCTGGGGCCAGCAGTCGCGCCTAGTCAACGGAAACGCGTGGTACTCCCGGTTCTGCGAGTAGCGCGCCTCGTGCAACGTGTCGCCTATCCTCGCCCAGGCACGTTTGGGGAAGCCATCGGCGGCGACGTAGGGCGTGCCATCCCGCTTGGCGCCGATGAAGCCGCCGGTGATGGCCTCCTTGAGCAGCCGCTGTAGGTTGGACCAGGTGTCGGCCTCGTAGATCTCGCAGCGCTCGGTGCTGCCGTCGTCCGTCCAGATCGGTCGCCACTGGTCGCTGCCATCGGGCGGCGGGTACGTCTTGTGCTTGCCGTGGCCGGCGTAGCGCGCATCCGCCGCCATTTGCTCGCCGTCCCACAACGACGGGTTGGCGAGCAGCCTCCCGGGCTTGATGTCCTTGCGGCGGAACTGACGGGGTCTGGTCGCCATGGTGTCATCGCAGCCGTTACCGGCATGAGCGAGCGACGTCGGCGCGTGCAGCCGCGTCGCTCCGGGGTCGCAGTCAGTCTATGAACGTGCGGCGGAGGTCGTCAACGCGAGGCGGCCCTCTGCAATGGATGCGCGGCGAACCGATCGCCGTTCGCCAACGAGAGAGCCGCAGCGCACTTCGAGCCGCGTCAGCTTGGCCTCGATCCGAGGCCGGTAGGGTTCGAGGGTCGGTCATCGCTCGGCAACGACTTCGTTTGCGTGGAAGGTGGACGTGAATTGGCTCCGGCATGGTTCGACCTATGCCGTCCCCCATCCCCCAGTGGACACACGCCACTGCTGAAACACTCCCGCGCAGCTCCCGCAGGACGGAGAGCATGACGAACACCGCCCAGAGCGCAGACGTGCCCGGTGCCGACAGCCCCGCCCCGCCACCCAGCCGCGGCGGCGCCCAAGACTCGCGGTCCCGGCCTACCCCAGCCCCAACAACCAACGCCGCAAGGGCTCGGGCAGCAGCCGCGCCAGCTGGATCAGCACCCAGATGCGCTTGGGGAACAGGTGCTGCGCCCGCCCCGACTCCATGCCGCGCACCATCTCCCGCACCGCGCGGTCCAGGCCGATGAGCAGGGCCTTCACCGGCACGTCGTCGCGGTCCGTGCCGTTGGCGATGACGAAGCCCGGCAGCAGCGTCACCACGCGCACGCCGGTGCCCTTGAGGTCGATGCGCGCGCTCTCCAGCAGCACGCGACCGGCGGCCTTGGCGGCGCTGTAGGGGCCCGACATGGGCAAGCCGAAATAGCCCGCCGGCGAGCTGGTGTGGGCGATGAGCCCGCCGCGCGGCTTCATGTGGGCGATGAGCGGGGTCAGAAAGTGGGCCAGCGTGTCGTAGTTGAGCCGCATCTCGTGGGTCAGCGTCGACGCGCTGGCCTCCGCCAGGCTCACTGCCTGCCCGCCGCCGGCGTTGATCAGCGCGGCGTCGATGGCGCCGTAGGTGGCCACCGCCCGCTCCACCACCGCCAGGCACGCGGCCTCGTCTGTGGCGTCCGCAGGCAGCACCGTGCAGCGGCTGCCGTTGGCGCGCACGGCCTCTGCGAGGGACTCGAGCAGCGGCGCGCGGCGGGCGGTGACGACGAGGTTGTTGTCGCGCTTGCTCAGCGCCAGCGCCACGCCGCGGCCCATGCCGGACGACGCGCCGGTGATCAAGATGGTCTTGCCAGTGAGCTGCATGGGCGACGCCCCCTCGCCCGCAGGCGCCTACTTGTAGGGGATGCGCGCGATGTCCACGGCCATGGCGTCCCAGTTGTACCCGGTGGCGTCCAGCACGGTCTTCACGAGCTTCTGGCGCGCGTCCGCCGGCAGCGCCTCGGCGGTGCTCAGGGCCCGCACCTGCAGGTCCAGCTTGCGTGACGCGCGCTTCTCCGCGGCCGCGCGCAGCACGAAGCGCTCGCCGTGGGCCCGGAGCCGCGGCCACACCGGCTTGCCCGCCTGGTCCACCAACCGCGCAGCCAGGTCGACCGTGAGCGCCGCGTCCGTGGGGAGGCTGCTCTGCCGCGGGGGCTCCAGCGTCTGCTTCTTGATCACCACCCCGGGGGTCGAGAAGTCGATCTTCTGCTCGGACACGTTCGCCTTGCCCTCGGCCAGCGTCAGCTTGCCGGCCTTCAGCGTCAGCGCGGCCTGGCCCGTGACCGAGACGCTGTGCGCTGTGACGTTGTACGTGTGCGTGTTCCAGATCTCCTTGCGCAGCTTCGCCGGCGTCTCGCGTGCCTCGCGCTCAGCGGCGTCGAAGGCCTCCTGGGCGCGCGCCACGGTCTCTTGCGCGCCCTGGTAGTCGGTGCTGACCGCGGCGGCGGCCTTGTTGGTCTTCGCGATCTGCGCTTGGAACCAGGCGAGGTGCTTGGCCCAGCGTCGGTGCGCGTAGCTCTGCGGGCAGTTGGTGGTGCCGTCGGGGCAAGGCTTCGGCTGACCCTGGTAGTGGGCCTCGTCTTCCTTGGCGATGGTGGCCTTGAGCTTGCTCAGGTCCTTGTCGTAGCGCGCCAGGTCGGCCTCGAGCTTGTTGACCTGCTCCTGTAGCGGCCGCAGTCGCTCGGTGGCCGCGTTGAGCTCAGCCAGGGCCGCAGACTGCTTGGCTTGGGCGGCCCTGTAGGCCGGGTTCGGCGGGAACTCGACCCGGTCCAGGAACTTCTTCTTGCGCTGCTTGGGGCGGCTGTCGCGGGGCAGGGCGAAGGCCGGTACCTCGACGGTGAGCGTGGCGTCCGCCTTGCGCGCGGCCTTGGGGGTCGCGGCCACCACCACGCCCAGCTGGTCGAGCTTCTCCGCCGCGATGCGGGCGCGTGCCGCCTCCAGCACCGCGTCCGCTCCGGCCTTGAGCACGCCCTTGCCCAGGCGGGCGAGCTTGACGTTGAGCACCAGCCGCCGCGTGGCCATGAGGCCGCGACTGCAGCGCTCGATGCGCTGGCCCAGGTCCTTGGGTCCACCACCCAGCGCAGCGGCGATGCGGTACGAGACCAGCGCAGCGCCCAGCAGGCGCGACTTCTCGCTGCGGCGCCCGGCCTTGTAGAAGGTCTTGATGGCGCGCTTGTGGGCCTTGTCGTAGGCGCGCGTCAGGCGCTTCTTGGTCTTGGGATCTGCGGTGTTGACGCTCCAGGCGGCGCGCAGCGCGAGCAGCTCGGTCTTTCGATCTCGCTTGCGTCGCGCTGCCTTGGCCTCGGCGAGCCGCGCGTCGACGTAGGTCCGCTGCGCCAGCGCCAGCCCCTTGGCGGCGTCGTCGTCCGTGGGGTCGAGCGCCAAGGCTCGCTGGTAGCCCTCGATGGCGTCCTCGACCCGGCCCTCGTCCATCGCCGCTTGGGCCTCCGCGCGCTGCGTCCCGGCGCTGCCCTTGCGGTCGATGGTGTCGAGCAGGGCCCGTGGCTTCGGGTCGCCCGGCGCGAGGCGCAGGGCCTTCTCGGCGCGGCGCCGCGCCTCCGCGATGTCGCCGAGACCAAGCAGGCGCTGCGACTCGGCGAGCTGCTCCAGCGCGCAGGGCGCCGACACGGCCGCCCACAGCTGCTGCGCGCGCGGGTAGTCGCGGCGCCACTCGAGCAGCCCCTCGGCCCGCAACGCCAGGGCGTCCCAGCGGGCGAGACGCGCCTCACGGGCGGTGTCCTCCGGAGACTTCGAGGTCGGGGCCACGTTGCCCGGCGTGCCAGCAGGCTGCGCCGGCTGCTTGGCCGGCGCGGGCTTCTGCGCTGGCTGCTGGGGTGCCGCCTGGGCTGGCGGCGCTGGCGCGGCGTCCCCCGCACGGAGGGCGCCGAGCTCCTTCCACGCAGCCTCCATCTCGCCCTCGATGCGCACGCGGGTCTTGAGCAGCAGCGAGAGCCGGTCGATGACGAGCGGGTCGGTGGGCGCGTAGCTCCGGGCCTTCTTGAACGCGCGGCCGGCGCCGCTGAGGTCGCGCGCCCGCATGGCCTGGTCGCCGATGCTGATCTGCTGCCTCGCCGCCTTGCGCCGCGCCTCGGTGGCTAGCGCCTGGTAGCGCGCGGCCTCCGCGGGGTCTCCCTCAGACGCGCGCACCGCGCGCTCGTATGACGCGATCGCCTGGTCGTACTGGCCCGCGGCGAGCTGGGTGTCGCCGCGGCGGGCGTACTGAGCGCCGCCGCACGCGGACAGCGACGCTGCGAGCGAGATCACCAAGGCGAGGGAGAGGGCATGGGCGCGGGGCATGGGCATCCTTCCTGACCAGGGCCAAGCGACCATGGGTCGGCGCTCGGCGTGTACGGTCGTGGGGGCCGTAGGATGGGCCGCAGGGCAGCGTCGTCAAGGCGCGGGCGCAGAAGGCGCCGACCGCGCGGCAGCGAGCGCCTCTCGGACCCGATCGAATCCCGACACCACCACGTGCTCGCCCGCGACAAGGCCAGCGCGCACCGGGTACGCGTCGCCGCTCCAGGCACCCAGCGTGACCACGCGACGCTCGAAGCGCTCGCCGGCCCGCTGAACGAAGACATAGCGCTGCGCGCCGGCCGCGAGCACCGCGGCGGTGGGGACCGCGACCACGTCCTGCGCCGGGCCGAACTCTACCGCTGCCGGCACGCGCTCGCCGTGGCGCCACCGGCGCCGCGGGCTTCGGTAGGGCACCGTGAGGTCGCCGTTGGCGTCGGCCACCGCGGCACCCATGGGCACCACCACGGCTCTCTCGTGCTCGGGCAGCAGCAGGAGCTGCAGCTTGTCGCCCATGGTCTTCAGCTCCTGCGGCGGGAGTCGGACCTGCAAGGTCAGCCGGGTCTCGTCGACGACGGTGAGCAACAGGTGGCCGCTGCGGAGGCGCTGCCCCGGGTGGACCGCGACCTTGCTGACCCGGCCCAGGGCGGGGCTGTGCGCGGTGAGCACGGCGCGCAGACCTTGGCGGTCGCGGCGGCTGGCGTCCTGGGGCAGCCACGGCTCGGGCAGCCCCTCGAGCGCGCGACGGGCGTCGAGCACCAGCCGCAGCAGCGGCTGCCCTTTGCGCACCTGCAGCTGCGCACGGGGCCACGGTCCGGCGTCGACCCGCGCCACGCGACCAGCGGCCGGCGCGCGCAGCGGCCGTTGGGCGTCCGGCGCCGCATGGACCACGGCCTCGGTCTCCAGCGCCGCCCGCAGCAGCCGCCGCCCCACGGGGGCTACGCGGACCTGGGCCTGCCATTGCGCCGCCTTGCTGAGCGCGAACCCGGCCGACGGGTCGTCTGGGGCGTCGCTGAGCGCCACAGTCATCGCCACAGAGCCCTCCGGCGTGAACGCGCGGAGCGTCAGCTTGCAGCCGGTGCGCGGCGTCCAACGCCAGCCATAGCGACCCGGGCCGCGCTCGGCGAGGCGCCTCGGGCGGGGCGGCGTGCCAGCGCAGGCCTCCGTGACGCTCAGGTGCGAGGTGTCGAGCGGCTCGCCTCGGCGGTGATCCGTCCAGCGCGCGTCCCACTGCGCGAGACGGCCGGGGACCAGCGCGCTGGCGTGCAGCGACAGCTCGGTCGCGCCCCGATGTCGGGTCCAGCTGACGGCCGACGACGAGGGCGCGCGCGCGCGCTTCGCTCCAGCCCTTGGCGTCGCAGACGTCGTCGGTGTGGCGACGTGCTTGGCGCCGGCCGCGGCGCGCTGCGTCGGGGGCGTCCGCGCGACCTGTCCGCGAGACGGCGTTGCACCCGGGGCCTGGCCGTGCTGGGCCGGCGCGGCGGGCGCCTGCGCGTGCTTCGGCGCGGGCTTGGCCGCGGGCTCAGGTCGGCAGCCCGCCGACGCCACGAGGGCCAGCGCCGCAGCCCAGCGCATGGCCGCCTGCCGGGGTCGCGGACGGCGATAGAGTCGGTGCGGAGCGCGGCTGCGCCGGCGTGCGCCTCGGTGCACAGGCGCCACGAGCGCGCGCGCCGGTCGCGAGCGAGGGCTCACCAAGGGTTGAGCTCGCGCGTCCCGGTGAGACCGGGCTCCTGCGTCGCGCTCGGCTCGGCCTCGCGGTCCGTGACCGTCGCGCCGTCGCCTTCTGCGCGGGCTCCCGCACCGGCCGCGACCTGCGGCACGGCGGCGGCTCCGTCGCCTGGGTCGACCGGGTCCGCGGCGCCGCGGGCGGTGCGCGCCTGCGCCGTGACCAAGGCCGGCAGCCGCACCGACGCGGGCCGCGACGACACGGGCCGCCCGTCGGACTGTGGACGCGGCGGCACCCTGCGGAGGCGTCGCGTGGGCGGAGGCGCCGTCGGCGGCGGGGCTGCGGGCGGCGCGTCCACCGCGACGGCCTGCGCGTGACCGCTGTCACGGCGCGGGGCCGCGTTGCGGGGCTGGGCGGCTGGGTCGCGGGGCTGGGCAGCTAGGTCGCGGGGCTGGGCGACGGTGCCCACGGACCCCATCGGCGCCCGAGCCACGGGCTGGTCGGGCAGGGAGAGCCCGTCCGGAAGGGAGGGTTCGTCGACGTGTCGCGGCAGGTGCTGCGGGGCCGGCGGGCCGGCGTCCACCGGCGTCACAGCGTCCACCGGCGTCACAGCGTCCACCGGCGTCACAGCGTTCACCGGCGTCACAGCGTTCACCGGCGTCACAGCGTTCACCGGCGTCACAGCGTTCACCGGCGTCACAGCGTTCACCGGCGTCACAGCGTCCACCGGCGTCGCAGCCTCGTCCTCCCGCCCGTCTGCGACGCGCTGGGGTGCGCTCGCTGCCAGGGGCGCGCTCGCTGCCACGGACGCCGCGGCGGGCTCGTCGGGCGCCACGGGCGCCACGGCCACCGCGACCACCTGGTCTCCGCCCCGCGACTTGGCCTCTGCGAGGGCCGCTTGCGACGACGTGAGCAGCCGGTGGGGGCCCTCGTCTTTCGACGCCACCGCCGACGCGACGCCAAAGCTCGCCGTCAGCGCCACCCGCCCGGCAGGGGTGGACACAGCGCGGTCTCGAATCGCGGCCCGCAGCCGCTCGGCGAGCCGCGCCGCGCCGGCCGCGTCGGCCCCAGGCATCACCACCAGAAACTCTTCCCCGCCGGAGCGGCCGATCATGTCGGCCTGCCGCACCCGCTGGGCCATGCGCGTCGCCGCCTCACGGAGGGCCGCGTCGCCAGCCGGCTCACCAAACGCGGCGTTCACGTGGCGAAAGCCGTCCAGGTCGCACGTGACCACAGCCACTTCGCCACGAGTCCGCGCCGACTGCGCCCAGGTACGCCGCAGCATGTCGAAGGCGGTGAGGCGCGACGCGACCTGGGTGAGCGGGTCGAGCCGGGCGCCCGTCGCGAGCGCGTCGGTGGCGGCGAGCAGCTGGTCGTAGACGGCGAGCACGCGGAGCCCCACCTGCAGGCGCATGCGCAAGGTGTGCGGGTCGAAGGGCGTGGCCAGCACGTCGTCGATCCCCACGGGCAGCGCCCCTTGGGCGCCCGGATCCCGCCGCAAGATGAGCCACGTGCGCTCCGGTCGGTCTCGGTCCTGCAGCGCCCGCAGCCGGTCCACCAGCTTCTCCCCCTGGCCCCGCAGGAGCGCCTCGCTCAGCAGCGTGATCCGGGGAGCGTCGGGGGCCGACAGGGCGTCCCAGGCCGCCTGCGGCGTCTCGGTGCACACCACGTCGTAGCCCCACCGGCGCAGCGCACCGGCAGCCAGCGCCCGACAGACGGGCTCAGACTCGGCGACGCCCACTCTCACGGCTGCTCCTGCCAGGCCCTCAGCTCTGCCTGGATGGCGGCCACGAGGCGACGCAGGGTCGTCGCCTGGCTCGTCGCGTCCGACAGGTCGCCGTCCCGTGCGCGCCGCTCCAGCTCTGCGGCCACGGCCCACGCCGGGCCCGTCGTGAAGTTGGACAGAGAGCCCTTCAAGCTGTGCGCCGCCGAACCCAGCGCCTCTGCGTCACCGTTCGCGACCGCAGCCTCGATGGCGTCGAGACGCGCGGGCAGGTGGTCGAGCATCAGCTGCACGAGCTGGCCCATGGCCTCTCGGTTGCCGTGAATGCGGGCGAGCAGGGCGCCGAGGTCGACGCCGGTCGCAGGTGGTTCGCCAGCGGCGGTCGCCACGGGCGAGGAAGCGTCGGGTGCGCTGTCGGTGCTCATCGAATCCCTCCAGGAGCGGCGTCACGCGCGGACGCGGCCGCTGTAGCGCCTGCGCTCCAGGCTCGCGCGCAGCTTGGCCTGTGCCTGGTGAACGCGGTGCTCGAGCTGTCCCAGGGTCACGTCCACATCGCGGCCTGCGAGCAGCGCTGCCTCCAGATGTTCGCACAGTTGCGCCGCCGCGCGCAGGTCCACCGTCGCGAGCGCGGAGCGCAGCGACACCAACGCCTCGACGCAGCCCAGCTCGTCGTCGGCGTCGAGCGCGGCGTGCACTCGGTCCAGGGCCCGTGGCGCGGCCGTGACAAAGGCCTGCGCGATCTCCCGCGCGAGCTGGTCGTCGCCCTCGGCGCGCCGGAGCACGCCTGGCCACACCGGGGGGCCGTCCGGCTCGAGCCCGGCGCGCTGAAGCCCGCCGCCCTGGCGGAGCCGCAGCAGCGCCTCGGCCAGGGCGCGAGCGTCGTGGTCGCGTGACAACGCGCCGGTGCCGCGCCCCAGGTCCGTGCCGGGCGGCAGGTCGGCCGGGTTGTCCACCAGAAGCAAGATCCCTGGCGGGGCTGCGCTCCCCCAACGCGCCCGCGCCTCGCGCGCCTCGCCGAGGCGGAGCGGGCGGCCGCTTGCGTCGACCACCAGCACGTCGAAGCTGCGATCGACCGGCCACGCCGCCGCGCGTCCGACCTGCACGGTGTGACCCAGGCCGCGCAGTCGGGCGCTGACGTCGTCCAGGGCGCCGTCGGACCCACCGTCCCGGCGGCCGTCGTGCTCGATCACCACGTCGAGCTGTCGGCGCGTCTCGCGGAGGAAGTGGCGGGTGATCAGGTAGTCGACCTGCCCGGGGTGATCGGGAGCGGTCAGGGCGCGCAGCGTGTCGCGCACGTCGCGATGGGCCAGCGGCTGCGTCAGGTAGGCGTTGAAGCCCAGGGCGCGGCACCGGCTCGCGTCGCCGCGGTGGCCCTCGGAGGTGATCAGCGCGGTGGGGGGCCGCCGCACGATCTGCGACACGGCCTCTGCGAGCGCGCTGCCGCGGCGGCTCGTCAACGTCGCGGCGACGCACACGACGTCGAAGGCCGCGCTCCCGAGCGCGGCGCCGAGCCGCCGCTGCGCCTCGTCTGCCGAGCGCGACACGACCACGGCGGCGCCTGCGGCTTCGAGTTGGCGCGTCAGGGTGTCCACCGACGTTCCGGTCCGAGCGACCACCAGCACCCGTGCGCTGCCGCCGGTCCGCACCTGTTGCCATGCGCCGCTGTCGCCGGACGAGAGCCCACAGCGCACGGTGAAGTGCAGGACGCTGCCGCCGTCGTCGCCGGACTCGACCCAGGTCTGCCCGCCCATGCGGCTCACGAGCTGCCGGCTGATGGCGAGACCGAGCCCGGTTCGTGCGTCGCCGCGCCACGACACGCCGCCGCTGTCGCGCCGGTTCCGGCGCAGCCCCACGTGACGGCCCTCGACCGTGCGGCGTGAGACCCGCCCGTGCAGGATCACGTCGGCTGTGCGCGCGGGAGCCGACCCGTCGCGCTCGTCGGGGCGCGCGCTCAGCGTGACGCGGATCTCGTCGCCCGAGCTGCCCGCGATGGCGTTGCCGACCAGCGTCGACACCACCTGCCGGAGGCGCCCCGGATCTCCGACCACGGTCACGGGCACCGCCGCGCGCACGTCCAGCGTCACCTCGGTGTCGTGGGCCGCAGCGCGCGGCGCGAGCTCCTGCAGCGCCGCCGAGAAGCAGTCGCGCACCTGAAAGTGGAGCTTCGCGGTGCTCAGCCGACCTTCGATCAGGCCGGACAGATCGAGCAGGTCGTTGATCAGGTGGCGCACCCGGCCTCCCGCGAAGGCGACGTCCTCCGCGAAGCGGCTGCTGGCCAGGTCCATGTCGCCGCGGCGGACGTCGTGAAGGCCGCGCTGCAGCACGCTGAGCGGCCCTGCGAGCTCGTCGCAGACCTGCTTGAGCAGGTGACCCGACACCGCGCCGGAGGCCGGTTGCGCGCGGGTGACCACCGACACCCAGTCGGGCAGCTGCAGGGCCAGCTCGTCGACGCTGAGCCGCCGCACCTCGCCTCGCGCCGCCGCCCGCTGATCCTCGGGCAGGGCACCGGCGAGCTTCAGGCCCGCGGCGCGGATGGCGTCCGCCACGCGCTCGGCGTCGATCACGTCGACGCCGGACACCACGTCGGTGGTGCGTCGCGCGCTCGGCGTGTCGCCTTCGATGCCCTGGTGCACCGGTCCTGTGACGGAGCTGGACTGACTCATGAAGGGTCCTGCGCCTGACGGTGAGCTGAGGTCGACAACGTCCGCGATTCGGGGGCGTGACGTCAACCGGGGCGCGCGCAGCGCGGGCTGCGGCTGCCCCTGCCCGGGACCCGCGCCGCGTCGACCGGGGCAGCTTGAGCCTCTGCTGGCCTCGATGCTCGCCGGCCTGAGTCTTTGCGGGTGTGGGCCGGGGCGGTACCTTGGTGTCCATGGACGAACCTCAGGTCACCGCGTCGACGCATGAAGCCAGGTGCACGCACGGCACCCGCGGCGTCGCCGCCGAGCCGCTCCGCCACGCCCCAGCGCGCCGCGCGAGGCGAGCGCCCCGTCTGCGACGCGCCGGGCTGGTGCTGGCGGCCACGGCGCTGAGCCTCGCGGCGTGCAGCGAACCGGACCGCCCGCAGCCGGTGAACCACACCGACAACGACGACGTCAGCGTCTCGCTAGACGGAGGCACAGCGGCGCTCGACGCCGTCGACACCGGTCGCAGCACGGGGGCAGGCTGCGTCTCCGATCAAGATTGCGAGACCATCCTCACCGACATCCCCCCCTGTTCCGTGCCGCGCTGCGTCAGCTCGGCCTGCGTGTTGGGCAAGACCCCTGACGGCGAGGCCTGCGACGACGGCAGCCCGTGCACGCAGCAGACCGTGTGCGTCGGCGGCAGCTGCATCAAGGGCACGCCGGTCCCCTGTGACGACGACAACCCCTGCACCACGGACAGCTGCGGCCTGCCTGGAGGCTGCACCCACACCGCGAATCACGCGCCGTGCAGCGCGTCGGGCTGCGACATCGGGGTCTGCGGGCAAGGCGCGTGCGCGGTGCTGCCCCGCTACGGCGCGTCCACGCTCCCAGGGCGCTCGGTCCGCGGCATGGTCGCCACGGCGGAGGGCTGGGCGCTGGCCGCTCAGGAGACGGTGACCCACACCGACGCGCCCGCCCCCCAAGCCGCCCACTGGCTGCGGGTCAACCCTGTGGGAGAGCCCTTTGTCGACCTGCCGCTCGCGCTGACCCAGGTCGAGGCGGTGACGGTCACGACGGACAGCGACCTGGTGTTCGCCGGCGCAGACGTGCGCGCAGACGGCAGCACCGACGGAGCCATGGTGCGGATGCGCCTGGACGGCAGCCAGCGCTGGCGGCGCAGCTACGCGCGCAGCGCCGAGGACCGGCTGGCGGGCGTCGTCGCGCTGCCCGACTCCACGGTGGCGGCCTGTGGCACGGTCAAGACGGGCGCGCACGCCGACGCTTGGTACGTCCGCGGGAGCGTGCCGACGGGCTACCCGCTGCTCGACTTCACCTACGGGTCCACCCAAGACGAGCGGTGCCACGGCCTGGTGCGCCTCGGCGGCGGCGACCTGCTCATGGTCGGTGACCAGACGGGCAGCGGTGCGTCGAAGGCCATGGCGTTCCGGGTGTCGCTGCAAGCCAAGCTCGTGTGGAACAAGTCGTGGGGGGGAGCGGGGCCCACAGCGGCCTACGGCGCCGCGCCGCTCCCCGACGGTGGCGCGTGGATCGCCGGGGCCTGCGCCGCGCAGCCCGGCGACGCGCCGGACGGCTGTCTCTGGCGGCTCAGCAGCTCGGGCGACGTGTTGATCGCCCACACGGTGCTTCAGCCGGGCCTCGGCACGGCCGGGAGCTGGGCCGCCATGGAGCTCCGAGCCGTCGCGCGCCAGGGCGGGTTGGGCCTGGTGGCTGTGGGCCGCGCGCGCCCGACGGTGGGGGCCCCGTGGCGGCCCGTGGCGCTGTGGCGCGACGCGCTCGCCAACCCGGTCGCGGCGGCCTTCGTCGGCGGCGCCGCAGGAGGGCTGCGCGCTGTGGTGGTCGCGCCGGACACGTCGGTGGCCCTGGCCGGCGAGGCCACCGCCTCGGTCGTTGGCGCCGGCACCAGTGTCGGCACCAGCGTCGGCCTCGTCGTGCGCGCGACGGCGTCTGGCCTGCCGTGCGACGGAGCGGCGACGTGCGCCAGCGCCGGGCTGCAGGCCTGCGACGACGGCGACCCCTGCACTGCGGACTGGTGCGCGGCGGCGTGTGGCCACAACCCTCTGCCCGAGGGCGCGACGTGCGGGCTCGGGCTCACCTGCCAGAGCGGCACGTGCGCCGCGCCGCCCTGACACGGCTCGTCCGCCTGCCCGTCACTGCTCGCCTGCGCGGACCCACGCGGCGCTGACCCCGCCAGCGGCGGCCTCGAACCGGCTCGCCGCGACGACGGCTCGGCGCCGTCGGTCAGACGGGTCACCGCGACCCCGCCCGCTGCCCCTTGGGCTCCGCCACACGTTCCGGTAGCGTCCCGCCTCGCTGGCCTCCACATCCGCCAGCTTGGAGACCACATGCTCGAGCTGCTCTTGCCCAAGGGGCGCATCTTCAACCGCGTCGAGATCCTGCTCGCCGACTGTGGCCTGAACCTCAGTCGGCCCGACCGCGTCTACCGTCCGACCGTCGACGACGACCGATTTCACGCCAAGATCATGAAGGCGCAGAACATCCCCGCGCTCATCGAGCTCGGCTCACACGACGTCGGCATCACGGGGCACGACTGGGTGCAAGAGACCGGCGCCGACGTGGTCGAGCTGCTGGACCTCGGCTTCGACCCCGTGCAGATCGTGGCGGCTGCCCCCGAGGAGCTCGACGCCACCGCGCTCCTCGCGCGGCCCGGCGTGCGCATCGCGACGGAGTACGAGGCGCTGACCCGCCGCTGGCTCGACGCCCAGGGCGCGGACTATCGCTTGATCCGCTCCTGGGGCGCGACCGAGGTGTTCCCCCCCGAGGACGCGGACCTCATCGTCGACAACACCGCCACCGGAACCACCCTGCGGGAGAACGGCCTGGCGATCATGGCGACGCTGCTGCGCTCCACGACGCGGGTGGTGGCCAACCCCAGGGCGCTCGAAGACCCGGCCAAGCGACAGATCATCGACGAGCTGCTCCTGCTGATGAACGCGGTGCTCGACGCTCGCAAGCGCGTGCTGCTCGAGATGAACATCGGGGGCGGCAAGCTCGAGTCGTTGATCGCCCGCTTGCCCGCGATGAAGTCGCCGACCATCGCGCAGCTCTACGGCAGCGAGGACTACGCGGTGAAGGTGGCCGTGCCGCGGTCCGAGGTCGCCCGCCTGGTGCCCGAGCTCAAGCGGCTCGGCGCCACCGACATCCTCGAGACCGACATCCGCAAGGTGATCCCGTGAGCTCGGTCGAGTCGCCGCAGACCCCGCATCCGGGGCGAAGCGACGCCGCCGTGGGGCACTCGTTGCCGACCCGGCTGCCCCTGCACGACGTCGCTGGCTACGCCGTGCCGCAGCGCGAGCGGGCCGGTTGGCTGCGCCTCGACATCAACGAGAGCCCCGCCGGCGCTCCGGACTTCGTGGTCGAGGCCACCCGCGCGGCACTGGGCGCCCAGGAGATCGCCACCTACCCCACCTACGCGCACTGGCGCGCGGACGCCGCCCGTTGGTTCGGCGTGCGCGAGGATCAGATCACCTGCACGGCGGGCGGCGACGAGGGGCTCAAGGCCATCTTCGACAGCTTCCTGCTGCCCGGCCGAGCGCTGGTGACCCACGACCCTGGCTTCGACATGTTCGGGCTGTGGGCCGCGCTGCTCGGCAACCCGGTGCGTCGCGCTCAGCTGCGGCGCGTGGGGCCTGCGCGGCTGGTCCATGACGACGCGGCCTGGCGGGCGGCGCTGAGCGCAGAGTCGCCGCCGACCGGGCTGGTGGCGCTGGCCAACCCGAACAACCCCGCGGGCACCGCTGTGTCTCCCGACGTGGTGCTCGAGACCCTGCGTGCGGTCCAGTGCCCGGTGGTCATCGACGAGACCTACGGCGAGTTCCTGGGCCAGAGCGCGGTCCACCTCATCGACACCTTTCCGCACCTGTTCGTCACGCGCAGCTTCAGCAAGGTCTACGGGCTCGCCGGCCTGCGCGTGGGCGTGGTGATGAGCCAGCCGCAGAACATCGCGGCGCTGCGCAAGGTGCTCAACCCCTTCAACGTCAACCGCGCGGCGGTCGCGGCGTCGCGCGCGTGCATGGCGCGCCCCGAGCACCTGGCGTCCCATGTGGCCGACGTACGCCGCGTGCGCGACCACTTCGCGGAGCGGCTGCGCGCCCTCGGTGTGCCCACAGGCGAGGCCCACGCCAACTTCCTGCTCGCCCATGTCGGCGAGCGCCACGCCGAGATCACCGCGGCCCTGGAGGGCGAGGGCATCCTCGTCCGCGACCGACACGGCAAGCACCCCCACCTCTCCGGCTGCGTGCGCATCGGTGTTGGGACCGAGGGGCAGATGGCGCGGTGCTTCCTCGCACTGCGCAAGCGCCTGGCGCCCGCGCCTCGGGTGCACACGGTGCTGCTCGACATGGACGGCACGTTGGTGGACGTCGCCGGCTCGTGCCGCCACGCCATCGTGGTCACCGCCAACACCCTGGCAGCAGAGCTGAGCGGCTCGTCGTCTGCGCCGGCCTTCGACGCGGACGCGGTCGACCGCTACAAGGCCCGCGGGGGCCTCAACAACGACTGGGACTGCGTCGCGGCCATGCTCGCGGGTCACGGCCTCCGGGCGCCGCGGGACACCATCGTCGCCACCTACGCCGCGGCCTACCTGGGCGAGGACTTTGACGGCCCCATCCGCGACGAGCCCTGGTTGCTGAGCGCAGCGTCGGAGGCCCGGCTGCGCAGCTTCGCCCGGGTCGGCGTCGTCACCGGGCGACCGCGCGCCGAGGCCGCCTACACCTTGGGGCGCCACGGCGGCCCCTGGCCGGTGCTGGTCGGCCTCGAAGACATGGCGCGGCAGAAACCCGCCCCGGACGGTCTGGTCGCGGCGCTCGCTGCCCTCGACGCCGAGGCGCCCGTCGCGGCGCCAGGCCCCGAGGGGGTCGCCTATGTCGGCGACAGCGTGGACGACATGCGCGCCGCCAAGGCCGCAGGGTGCGTCGCCATCGGTGTGCTCGCGCCGGGCAAGGGGTGGGACTCCGGCTGGCCCGAGCGGCTGGCCCTGGCCGGGGCGGACGCTGTTTTTGCCCACATCGACGAGGTGATCGCATGGCTGAGCCCTTGACCGAGCGCACGTCCGCCAACCCAGGCGCTGCGACGCCGCCGCCGCCCGGCTACGCCGCGGTGACCGGAGCGCAGCTCGACGCGCTGCTGGCGACGGCGACCTTGGCGTCCCCAGGCCAGCGCAGCGCGCGGGTCGAGCGGCGCACCAAAGAGACGCAGATCGCCTGCCACGTCGACCTCGACGGCGTGGGCCGCGCGCACGTCGACACGCCCATCGGCTTCTTCTCCCACATGCTCGAGGCCTTCGCGCGGCACGCCCACGTCGACCTGAGCCTCGTCGTCCGTGGCGACCTGCACATCGACCAGCACCACACCGTGGAAGACACCGGCCTGGTGTTGGGCGAGGCGCTCCGGCAGGCCCTGGGCGACCGGCGCGGGCTGTGGCGCACGGGTGACTGCGCCTTCCCCATGGACGAGACCCGCGCCGAGTGCGCGGTCGACCTCTCGGGGCGCCCCTTCCTGCGCTTCGACGCAGCGTTCACGCGTCCGGCCATCGGCGCCCTCGCCAGCGACCTCGTGGTCGAGTTCTTCGCCGCGCTCACCAACGCCTTGGCGGCCAACGTGCACCTCGGTCTGCGCTGCGGCGACAACGACCACCACAAGGCTGAGGCCCTGTTCAAGGCCTTCGCCCGGGCCTTCGAGCGCGCGGCGGCGCTGCACCCCCGCGCCCATGGCGAGCTGCCGTCGACCAAGGGCGCCCTCGACAGCGTCGGCAGGGGCACGCCGTGATCGCCATCGTGGACTACGGCGCAGGCAACGTGCGCAGCGTGCAGAAGGCCTTCGCCGCCGTCGGCGCCGCCACGCGTCTGACGGCGGACCCGGCGGAGATCCGAGCGGCGCGCCGCGTGGTCTTCCCTGGGCAAGGGCACTTCGGCCAGTCCATGGCCCGTCTGCGGCGCGACGGCCTCGACCGGGTGCTGGCGGAGGCGGTCGCCTCTGGGCGGCCCTTCTTGGGCATCTGTCTCGGGCTGCAGCTGCTCTTCGACGGCAGCGAGGAGGCCCCGGGCGTGGCTGGCCTGGGCCTGCTGCCGGGGCGCTGCGTTCGCTTCGCTGCGCCGCGCAACGTCCCGCAGATCGGCTGGAACAGCGTGCGCGTCACGGGGCAGGGCTCGGCGCTGGACGCGGTGCTCGCCCTCCCGAGCCCGGCTGGGCCCGACACCGCGGCGCGACCCACGGACGCCCACCAGGCCGACGCCCGGCAGGACGCGCACTTCTACTTCGTCCACAGCTACCACGCGGTGGCCGAGTCGCCGGCCGACGTCGCGGCCGTCAGCGACTATGACGGAGACTTCACCGCGGCGGTGCGTCGTGATCACCTCTTCGCCGCTCAGTTTCATCCCGAGAAGTCGGGCCGCCTGGGCCTCGCGCTGCTGCGCGCCTGGCTGGACGACGACGCCGCCGCCGGCCAGGGGGCGTCATGCTGACCCGTCGAGTCATCCCCTGCCTCGACGTCCGGGACGGCCGGGTGGTCAAGGGCGTCAACTTCGAGGGGCTGCGCGACGCCGGCGATCCGGTGGAGCTGGCTCGCCGCTACGACGCCGAGGGCGCCGACGAGCTGACCTTCCTCGACATCACCGCCAGCGCCCACAAGCGCGCGACCCTGGTGGCCCTGGTCGAGGCGGTGTCGCGGGAGCTCTTCATCCCCTTCACGGTCGGCGGCGGCATCCGCACGCTCGACGACATGCACGCGGTGCTGGCCGCGGGCGCGGACAAGGTGTCGGTCGGGACCGCGGCCGTGCGCAACCCCGGACTCATCAGCGAGGCCGCCCGGACCTTCGGGGCGCAGTTCCTGGTGGTCAGCCTGGACGTCAAGCGCGTCGGCGAGCGCTGGGTGCTGACGACCCACGGCGGACGCACGCTCACGGACATCGACGCGCTCGACTTCGCCGCCGAGATGGCGGACCGCGGCGCTGGCGAGCTCCTGCTCAACGACATGGCCAAGGACGGCACGCGGGCCGGGTTTGGCGTCGAGCTCTTGCGGGCGGTCACCACGCGGGTCGGGGTGTCGGTCATCGCCAGCGGGGGCGCAGGGACCGTGCCGCACTTCGTCGACGCCGTCGTGCAGGGCGGCGCCGACGCGGTCCTCGCGGCGAGCGTGTTCCACTTCGGCACCCTGAGCATCGCCGAGGTCAAGCGCGGGCTCGCCGCGGCGGGCGTGCCGGTCCGCCGCGTCACGCAGCCCACGGGCGCCACGGAGGCCACACCATGATTCATCCCTCGATCGATCTGCTGGGGGGCCGGGTGGTCCAGCTGCGCGGCGGCGACCCCGACGACTGTGTGGTGTCCCTCGACGACGTGCACGGCGTCGCGGCGCAGTTCGCGCGCCACGGCGAGCTCGCCATCATCGACCTCGACGCGGCGCTGGGCCGAGGCGACAACCTCGAGCTCATCGCGTCCCTCTGCGCCCGCCACGACGCTCGGGTCGGCGGTGGCATCCGAGACCACGCGCGCGCCGACCGCCTGCTGCGCGCCGGCGCCAAGAAGCTCATCGTCGGCACCCGCGCCACGCCCGAGTTCCTGGGGCGCTACCCGCGGGATCGGATCATCGTCGCGCTGGACGCCAAGGGCGGTGAGGTGGTCGATCACGGCTGGACCCAGGGCACCGGGGCCCGCGTGCTGGACCGCGCCCGGACCTTGGCTCCCTACTGCAGCGAGTTCCTCTACACCCTCGTCGACCGAGAGGGGCGCATGGGGGGGACGGACCTCGCCGCGGTCCAGGCCCTGGTCGACGCGACCGACAACCGCGTCGTCGCTGCAGGCGGCATCGCGTCCCTGCCCGAGGTGGTCGCGCTCGACCGCATGGGCGCGTCCTGTCAGCTCGGCATGGCGGTGTACACCGGCGCCATGAGCCTCACCGACTGCGTCATGGCCATGCTCGACTGGGGCAAGCACGACGGGCTGCTGCCCGTGGTGGTGCAGGACGACCGGGACCAGGTGGTCATGCACGCGTGGGTCGACCGCGAGGCCTTGGCCTTCACCCTGGCCACCGGGCAGGGGCACTACTTCTCGCGCAGCCGGC
>JAUIAC010000060.1 GCA_030425545.1 bacterium
CCGCGAAGCTCTGCCCAACGCGCGATGTCCCGGCCGAGCCAGGCGCGCTTCTGCGGTGACGCCGCGTTGATCGGCACCAGCGGCGACTCCAGCGTCTTGAACAGCCCCCCGAGGAAGAAGGGCCGATGCACCAGCGTCGCGCCATGGGCTGCGGCGACCTTCGCCGCCTCCTCGTGCGCCAGGTAGGCGTAGGGCGACGAGAAGTCGTAGAAATACTCGAGCGTCTTGCTCATGGCGGATCTCCTGCCGCCGCTGGCGTGTGGGCTGCGGCGGACGCTGTGGCCTTGGGGCTGGTGTCCTGATTGAACACGAAGTCGCGGTCGGTCACGCCCGCGCCCCATCCCTCGCGGGCCGCCCGAATCACCATCGGGATCCGGTCCTGCCCCCAAAACAAGTCGCCGTTCACGACCCAGGCGGGGGCTCCGAAGACGCCAGCGCTCAGCGCCGCGTCCGTGGCTTCGTGGAGCGCGCGCTTGACGGCAGGGTCGGACGCTCGAGCGAGGGTCGCGTCGCCGTCGATGTCCAGGCTGTTCAGCGTGTCCGCCAGCGTGGCGGGGTCCGAGATGTCGGCGCCGGCGACCCAGTAGAGCGCGAAGAACGCGTCCACCACGTCGGGCCAGCGCTGCTCCGGCGTCGCGAGCAGCGAGCGCAGCGCGAGCACGGTGCGGTTGGGGTGGCGGAGCGGCGTGCGCAAGGGCACGTCGAACCACGCCGCCCAACGGAGGAGGTCCGCGCGGTTGTGGGCCTTCTTGGGCGCGTTGAGCGCCACGGACATGTTCTGCGGCTGCGCGAGCGCACGGAACACCCCGCCCAAGAGAAAGGGGCGAAGGCGGACGGTGGCGCCCGACTCACGCGCTACGCGGCCGAGCTGGGTGGACCCCAGGTACGCGTAGGGGCAGGAGAAGTCGAACCAGAAGTCGATGGGCGACGCCATCGAGGCTGGCTTCAGCCTTCCTG
Source organism: bacterium (assembly GCA_030425545.1). Taxonomy (GTDB): domain Bacteria; phylum Myxococcota_A; class UBA9042; order UBA9042; family UBA9042; genus UBA9042. Next base: position 958 of record JAUIAC010000060.1, read on the forward strand.
CGATGCCAGGAACTGCTTGATGCCGATGTGCTTCTCGGCGCGGGCGCGGCGGAGCTTGTTGCGCTGGTCGACCGACAGGTCGTAGTCGAGCTTCTTCAGGCGGCGGCGGGCGGCGCGCTTGAGGGACTTGCGCAGGTTGCGCTCGGCGATCTTCTTGGTGTTGGCCATGGTGGGGCTCTCCTCGATGTGGGCCGCGGCTTGTACCCCAGCCCCAGGGGGCAAGGCAAGCAGATTGGTCGGGCAAGACCCACCGTGGGCGCGTCGCCGGTGCGTCGCCGGTGCGTCGGTCGACCCGGCGACGCCGAGCAGGCGCCGCCGCGTCAGGTGTGGCTGAGACCCTCTGGGCCGTCGGCGTCGAGGTGGAAGCCCGACCAGGGGGGCATGCGATCGTGCGGATCCATGGGCAGCATCGGCACCTTGGCCAGCGATCCGCCGCCGTCCACGCGCATCGTCTCGCCCGTGGTGAACGCGGCCGCAGGCGAGAGCAGGTACGTTACGGCGGCGCTGATCTCCGCTTCGGTCCCCAGCCGCGCGGCGGGGGACTTCTTCATCAGCGGCAGCACCATCTCGAGCACGTCTGGGGGGTAGGTCTTCATGCCCGACGAGAGCACGAGCCCCGGCGCCACGGCGTTGACGCGCACGCCGCGACTGGCCCACTCCACGGCCAGCGTCTTGGTCAGGTTGACGACCCCCGCGCGCGCGGCGCCGGTGTGGCTCATGCCGGGGAAGCCGTTCCACATGTCCGCGACGATGCTGACGACGCTGCCGCCGTGCTCGCCCATCCACGCGTTGAACGCGGCCTGGGTGACCCAGAAGGTGCCGTTGAGGTTGGTGTCGACCACCGCGCGCCACCCTTTGGGGCGGATCTCCTCGGCTCCTGCCACGAACTGCCCGCCGGCGTTGTTCACCAGCAGGTCCAGGCGACCCTGCGCGGCGACGACCCCGTGCACGGCAGCCGACACGGCCTCGTCGTCGCGAATGTTGAGCGGCTGCGCGGAGGCCGACCCGCCGGCCGAGGCGATCTCTCCGACGACCGCGTGCAGGGGCTCCTCGCGCCGCCCCGCGACGACCACGTGGGCGCCGAGCGACGCCAGTTCATGCGCGATGCAGCGACCGATGCCCGTGCCGCCGCCCGTGACGAGCGCGACCTGCCCCTGGAAGAGGTCGGCGCGAAAGATGCTCTGATAGCCCTGACTCATGACGGCTCCTGTGTCCGTGGGGCGCGGCGCGGACCCTGCCGGTGCCTTGGCGCCGCGCCTGCGCTCACCCTGTGACCCTGCGGCTACTTCTGGGCCACGCGGGTCGCGATCTGACGCAGCGCCTTCTCGCAGGCGTTGCGCACCTCCAGGCTGGCGTCGTCGGAGTACATGGCCGTCAGCTTGGTCACCGCGGCGTCCGCGTCCTTGACGTGCTTCGGTAGCAGCTCCCCCAGGGCGAGCGCCACGCTGGCGCGCGCGGGATCCCAGGTGTCGTTGAGCGCTGCGGCCAGCGCCTCGCCCTTCGCGGCCAAGGCCTTGCCGCCCACGCCGCGCAGCGCGAGGAGGGCGTTGGTCCGGACCACCGGGTTCACGTGGTCGATCTTGGCCGCGACGGCCTTGCCAGCGGGCTGACCAAAGGACACCAGCGCGGCGACCCACAGCTCGGCCTTGTCTCCGTCCCGGACGTCGAGGTTCTCCGCCAGCTGCGTGATCGCTCGGGTCCCCAGGGAAGACAGCGACTCGGCTGCGGCTTCGACGACCGAGGGCGCAGCGTCGGCAGAGCAGGTCACGAGCGCGACGACGGCGCGGTCGAGGTGCTCGTCGTGGGCCGAGGCCAAGGCCTGGCACGCGAGCGCGCGCACCTTGGCGTCTTCGTCGCGGGTGGCGACCGCCGCCAACGCGGTGACGTAAGGGCCGGGGTTGCCGCGCGCCACCATCACCCGCCACGCGTTGCGCCGCGGGAACGCCCGGCCGTCGCGCGCGAAGTGCAGCAGGGTCTCTTCGTCGGCGGACTTGGCGAGCTTCTTCACGTCCGCGGCGCTCAACGAGCCTGCGTCAAACGTCGCCGTGGGGGCCGCGCGGGGCTCCAGGTGGCTGGGGTGCTCGCGCCGGTAGAGCGCCCCCATGGCCTCGCGGATCAGCTCGCGGACCTGCTTCGACGGGTCGTTGAGCTGCGCCTGCAGTCGGTCTTGATGGGCCACGAGCGTCGACGTGCCGAGCGCGATCAGCCCGGCCACGGCGTTGCCGCGCATGCGCTCGTCTTCGTGATCGAGGGCCGCGACCAGGAGCGGCTCGGCGGCCTTGCCGTGGGCCGCGAGGTGGGGGATGACCTGCGCGTCTGCGATCTCACCGTCTTGTTGGAGCGCGGCGATCAACAAGGGCAGGGCGTCTGCCCCGAAGGCCGCCACCGCGGCCGCTGCGTCGGCCCGCACCTGAGCGTCGGGGTCTGCGGACGCGACCAGGAGCTTGGGGAGGGCGTCGGCCACGTCAGCGGCGGCCCCGAGCGCCCGCGCAGCCGCGGCACGGACAGACGCGCTCTCGTCGCGGAGCAGGACCCCCAGGGCGAGCACGTCCGCTGTGGCGACCGCGCCGTGCACGCCGATGCCGGCGGCGCTGTTGGCGCGCACCGCGAGCTGGGCGGAGCGCAGCCCGCGACGCAGGGCCTCCAGCGGGAGCTGCTTCTTGTGTTTCGCAAGGAACTTGAGGTCGAGCAGGTCGGACTCGAATCCGACGACCCCGGCGCCGGCCGCGGTGGGATCGCCGACGCTGGTTTCGGTCTTTGCGCCGCTCATGGGACCTCCTGGGTGCACGGGGAGGCTAGGAGCGCGCAGCCCAATGCGCAACGAGGGCGAGCGCGCCCGCGTCGGCGTGGGAGCGCAGGCGACCCGCGGCGCGACGCGCTCCCGGGTGGGACCGGTGGCCCGCTCAGGAGTCCGCGCGTCGTCGCACGTCGATCTGCAGCTCCGTCAGGCGCCGGTAGAAGGTGGCGCGACTCATGCCGAGCAGTCGCGCGGCGCGCGTTCGGTTGAACGCGGCGCGCTCCAGCGCGTCGAGGATGCGGTCGCGTTCGTTCAGCGTGTGGTCGGTGCCGCTCAAGACCTCCGCCGGCAGGTCGGCCCGCTGGAGCCGCCCCTGCTTCGCACGGACCACCGCGAACTCGATCGCGGACCGCAGCTCCCGGACGTTCCCCGGCCAGGGGTGTGTGGCCAGCGCCCGCATGGCGTCGTCGGTGATGCCGTCGACGACCAGGCCTGTTTCGCCGCAGACGCGGCGGAGGAACCACCGCGCCAGCACCGGCACGTCGCCCGTTCGAGCGCGGAGCGGCGGCAGCTGCAGGCGCGCTACGCGGAGCCGGTAGAGCAGGTCCAGCCTGAAGCGCCCGGCCTCCACCTCGGCGCTCAGGTCCCGGTGGGTCGCGGCGATCACGCGGACATCGATGGGCCGCGGGGCGCTCTCACCGAGCCGCGTCACCTCGCGCTCCTGCAGGACGCGGAGCAGGCTCGTCTGCACCTTGGGCGGCACGTCGCCGATCTCGTCGAGGAAGATCGTGCCACCGTGGGCCGACTCGAACACGCCGAGGTGCGCGCTGATCGCCCCTGTGAAGGCGCCACGGGCGTGACCGAAGAGCTGGCTGGTGAGCAGTGAGTCGCTCAGTCCGGCGCAGTTGACCGCAACGAAAGGCTTGCTCGCTCGAGGGCTAGCCCGGTGGATGGCCCGCGCGACGAGCTCCTTGCCCGTGCCCGTCTCTCCCTCCACGAGCACGGTCACGTCCACCGGGGCGATGTCGCGAATCAGCTGGTAGACCTGCTGCATCGCCCCACTGCGGCCCACCAGGTCGGCGAACCCGGCGCGGTCGTCGAGCTGCCGACGCAGGTCTTCCACGTCGCTGACGTCGTAGAAGAAGAGGACGCGCTGCTCAGGACGCTCCGGGTCGTCATGGACGTCCACCTCAAGGGCGAGCGCCGTCCCCTCGGAGCGCGGGACGCGCACCACCACCTTGCGCCGCATGTCGGCCGGCGCGTCGATGGCCGCCTCGAGCGCCTGCGATGCGCCGCGGCTGAGCGGCATGAGTTCGCGCCAGTGGAAGCCGCTGTGGTCCGCGTCGCCACGTTGAAAGAGGGCGCGCGCCTGGTCGTTGAGAAAGCGCACCTGCCCGGACGGGTCCAGCAGCGCCGCGCCCAGCCGCAGGTGGTTGAGGATGGCCTGGAGGTCGTCTCGCGTCTTCTCCAGCTGTGCGATGGCGTCGGCCAGGCGCTCCTGGTTGGCGCGCTCGTCCGAGATGTCGCGCACCACCAGCGTGCGAATCTCCCGGTCGCCCAGCCCCACGGCCGCCGCCGAGAGCGCAAGCGGGAACGCGGCGCCGTCTCGCCGGACGCCCAGCACCTCGCGCCGACCCTGGGGCGGCAGCGCGCAACGCCGGACATCGTCACTGCCGGGGAGCCCGTCGCGCGCCCACGGCAGCAACACCGAGAGATGTGCGCCGCGCAGGTCCGCGTCACTGCGCCCGAACATCCGTGACGCCGCGCTGTTGACGGTGCGGAGCGTGCCGTCCAGGTCCGCTGTCAAGATGCCTTCGGAGGCTGTCTCCACCACCGCCCGCGCCAAGGCCTCACTGTCTCGGAGCGCGGTCTGGCTGCGCTCCAACGCGTGGTCGCTCGCAGCCTTCTGCACGCAATAGCGCAGGGTGTGCAGCAGGACGTCGTCGTTGAGCTCGTCTTTGCCCAGATAGTCCGTCGCGCCGTGCTTCATCATCTCCACGGCGACGTCCGTGCGGCGCGCACCGGTGAGGATCAGGACCGCGCCCGTGAAGCCTGCGTCGCGGACCGAGCGCAGCACGTCGAGCCCCGAGACCGCCCCGAGGCGGAAGTCGAGCATCAGCACGTCGGGCCGCTGGCGCAGCACGTAGCGCGTGCCTCGCTGCACGTCTTGAAAGGGCGCGTAGGTCAGGTTCGCGCCGAGCACGTCGTGCAGGCGGAGACGGAGCAGCTCGAGGTCGTCGTCGTCGTCGTCGATGGCCGCGATGTGGAGCGGAGGCAGCTTCATGGCCGCCACACGCTACCAGACGGGCCGCCGTGGGCCAGAGGGCCGCGCCCTTCGCAACCGACGCCCGTTCTGAAACCCTGGCGTCATGTCATCACGCGACCTGACGCCGCTCGCCGACCCCCGTCCCTTGCTGGGGTCGCTGCGCGTCGGCGACCCGGTCGGCGCCGACCACGAGCTGGCGGGCGTGGACGCGAGCGCGGGGCTCACCTTGTGGCTGCGGGGGCCGCACGGCGGGGTGCAGGTCGACATCTTTCCGCGCAGCGCGCCGCAGCCGGGCGTGGTGGACACGCAACACTTTCGGCTCTCCTACCGCGGCGCGCTGCCGACGTCGGCGGGCAAGGCGCTGTGCGAGCTCCTCGGCGCCAGGGTCGCGACGCGCGAGGGGGACTGGCTCCGCGCTGCGCGAGGGCGGACGCTGGGAGCCGAGGGCGCACAGCGGCGCGTCCGCCAGGTCTCCGGGGGGCGGGCGTTGGAGCTGCGGGTCGCACGTGAGGTCAGCTTTCACGCGCTGAACCCCTACGTCGGCTGCTTGATCGGCTGTTCGTTCTGCTACGCGCAGGGGCAACTCCAACCCTGGCGCGCGCTGTTGCGGCTGCCCGATGTTCGCTGGGGATCGTGGGTCGACGTGCGCGCGGAGCTGCCCGCGCTGCTGCGCGACGAGCTGCTCACCGCGCCTCGGCTCCCGATCAAGGTCACGCCAGTGGTGGCAGACCCCTATCAGGCCATCGAGACCAAGGAGCGCGTCACGCGGCGCTGCCTGGAGGTGCTGGCCAGCACGCCGAACCCGCCTCCGGTGATGCTGAGCACACGCAGCGCCCGTGTGCTGGACGATGTGGAGCTGCTCGCGCAGATGAGCGGGGTGTGGGTTGGCATGAGCGTGCCGACGCTGGACGCCGAGATCTGCGCGACGCTGGAGCCCGGGGCGTCGTCGCCCCAAGAGCGCATCGAGGCCCTGAGGCGTCTGCAGTCCGCCGGCGTGACGACCTTCGCAGTGGCGCAGCCGATGCTGCCTGGAGACGTGCGCGAGCTGGCGGACGCCCTGGCTGGGGTGGCCGACTCCGTGACACTCGACACCCTGCACGGGACCTACGCCGCGTCGCCCCACTTCGCCTCGGGGCCGCTCCACGAGGCCGCGGATCCGGCCTGGCAGCGCGCGCGCTTGGACGCCATGGCCCAGGCGCTCGCCGCGCGAGGGGTGCCGCTCTGGCGTGGGGAGCTGCCGCCGGCCCTCTGCGGCGAGGTCCGCGACACCGCCTGATCGCTGGCGCTGCGTGGGGCGCTCGTTTGGGGGTCAGAAGCTCTCGCCCTGTCGCCCTTCCGGATCCACCCAGATGCCGGCCTCGTCTTCGCCGCAGGGCCAGGTGGGGACGCACGCGAAGGGGTTGTCCGGGTCCTTGCCGTCCGTGAGCGCGAAACGCCAGCCGTGCAGGGGACACGTGAGGATCCCGTCCTCGACATCGCCCCCGATGAGCGGGGCGAACTGGTGCGGGCACATGGCGCCCACCGCCCAGAGCTTGTCGGCGTGGTCCAGCACCAGCACCTGCTCGCCGTCTGGGAGGTCGACCATCAACCGACTGTCACTGAGGTTTGCTCGGGTTCCCACGTAGTGCTTGGCCATGGATGTCACCTGGAGAGGAGGGAGGAGGCACGGAGCCTGTCAATTGTCGTCGGGCTTCCGCAGCAGGAGCCCCAGGAACTCGCCGGGCACGAGGCCCATGGTGCGCTCTTCCAACGGCTGCCAATGGAGCGCCTCCAGCTGGTCCATCGGCAGCGCGTCGCCGAGCGCCGCGGCAAAGGTCTGCCGTGTCCAGGCCCGCTTGTCGAGCGTGACGCCGTGCTCCGCGGCCAGGAAGCGCAGGTTGATCCACCACGTGCGTGTGGCTCGCAGCGCGTCCTCCTGTGAGTCGAGCCCGACGAAGCGCGGCACGTCGATGATCGTCGCTTCGAATCCGAGCTGGCTGGCGACATGGGCCACATGGCCGAAGTGGATGGAGAACTCGGGGTGGTCGAGGTGGGTCGACTCCACCGGGTAGTTCGAGCGATGGCCGAACTCTGTGAGCCAAGCCGCGCCGCCTGGGCGGAGCACGTGCCAGAGCCGCTCGACCAACGCGTAGGCTCCCACGTTCAGCGCAAAGCGCTCTGGCGCGTCGTGGAGCGGCAGCTGCCAACGCTCGGCCACGCGGGCGCCGGGCGTCCGGTCGTCGACCGCGTCGCGATCGACCCAGGCTGTGCTCAGGTCTGCGATGACCTCGTTGCTCACCACCAGGTCCACGCTCGCCGGCGGAAGCGGCAGCTCCTCGGCGTCGCCCAGCACGAAGCGCACCGGTGGCGTTTGATCGGCGAGCCGCGCGCGCTGCGCCTCTTGCAGGGCGGGCGCCAGGTCGAAGAGCGTGTAGGACGCGGGCGCAGAAGACAGCGTCGCGGCTCGCTCCAGGAGGCCGCGCGCGAACCACCCGAGCCCGCCGCCGATCTCCAGCACGTCGCCGCGCCACACTCCGGCCTCGCGCAGCGCGTCGAAGGTGGCGCCGCCGAAGGTGCGGCCCTGCAGCGCAGCGTGCGGGTGGCGGAAGAGGTGCGAGAGCGTGGTCTCCACGTCTTCGAACTGCGCCTCTGCGTCTGCCACCGTGTCGGTGTGATAGCGCTGGGTCGCCACCAGCCCGTCGCCCAGGTCGAAGGGGTCGTGCACGTCGTCGCCCAGCCGTGGGTAGGGCATGGTGCTGTCGAGGTAGGCCGGACGCCCGCCCGGCATGCGCGCCCACAGGCTGGGCCGGACCGAGCTGACGCGCAGCCACTGCCGTTCGCTGTGGGTCCACGCCGCGACCTCACGACACACCACGGCGCACCCGTGCTGTGCCGCCGGCAGGTCGCCCGTCGTCTCGGCGCCCCCAGCGGCAGGGTCGACGGCAGGGTCGACGGCCGGCTCGGCGGCCAAGGCGGCGGCCCAGCCTCGCTCCTGGAGGTCGTCGGCGATCTCGCGACAGGTCCGCTGCCCGTCGATGGCGTGCCAGAGCGCCGCTCGCCAGCCGCTGAGGCTGACGACCCGCCGCGGGCTCTCCGGCGCGCGCCCCTGCACGACCTCGACGACCCCGTCGTCCCGCGTGTAGGCCACCCGCCAGCGCGCGCGCAGGGGCCAGGCGTCGGCGAGCCGCGGCCAAGGCCCGGACGGCGCGCCGAGCGGCAGCAGCACGTCGTGGGCCGCCAGCGTTCGGACGAAGCCGCGCGCGTCCTCCTCGGAGAAGCCAGCCTCGCGCAGGGCAGGGCGCGCCATGACCTCGGCGACCGTCGCGCCCGATCCGAACCCGTCGATGAAAGCGACGAGATCAGCGGACATCTCCAAGAGATAGCCCCAGAGATCGTGGTAGACGAACACCGCCTGTCGGCGGGTGAAACGCCCCAGATGCGGCGAGGTGACCCAGCGCTCGGCGTCCACGCCCGCGTCCGCTGGGCCACCTGCGGCGGGGCGGGTCGAGGGATGGGCGCGGGGGCGGCTTCGAGAGGGTCTGCGCTTTGGCTTCATGGCCGCGGGCTACCGCAGACGCCGCCCACGTTCAAGCGCGTCACTGCAAGCGCGTCGGTTCAGGCACGTCGGTTCAGGCACGTCGGGTGAAGCGTGACGGCCATGCGAGCCGGTGCGCTCTCGACCTGCGGTGGGACGAAATCTGCGCCACCGCGCCTTGACAGCCCAAGGGCGCATCCTAGTTTCCCTCTGCCTCCCGCCTGGCGGCCCGAGATCATGGGCTTTCCGCGGCGCAGGAGCGCCTCACAAATCACAAGACGCGGCGACAGACAGCGTCGCCTCGCGGAGGGTGCACATGGAGCTCAAGCCACTGTTCGATCGGATCATCGTGCAGCGCATCGAGGAAGAGGCCGTCACCGCCGGTGGGATCTTCCTGCCCGACGCTGCGAAAGAGAAGCGCAATGAGGGCAAGGTCGTGGCCGTGGGCCAGGGCAAGGTCCTCGACGACGGCACGCTGGTGCCACTCGAGCTGAAGGGCGGCGAGACCGTGCTCTTCGGCAAGTACTCCGGCAGCGAAGTGGAGCTCGAGGGAGAGACCTTCCTCGTGATGCGGGAAGACGAGGTCCTGGCGGTCGTCAACTAGACGACGCGGCAGCCCCTACAGCCCATCCCAGCGGCAGACGCAGCGCACGCGAGCGGGCCGCACGACACGGAATTCAGGAGAAACATCATGGCAGCAAAGGACATCATCTACGGTTCCGAGGCAAAGGAGCGCATCCTCTCGGGCGTCAACCAGCTCGCCAACGCCGTCAAGGTGACGCTCGGCCCCAAGGGTCGCAACGTGGTCATCGAGCGGAGCTACGGCGCGCCGACCGTCACCAAGGACGGCGTGACGGTGGCCAAAGAGGTCGAGCTCGCGGACAAGTTCCAGAACATGGGCGCGCAGATGGTGCGCGAGGTCGCTTCGAAGACGTCGGACGTCGCCGGTGACGGCACGACCACCGCGACGGTGCTGGCTCAGGCCATGTACCGCGAGGGCCGCAAGCTGATCGAGGCCGGCGCCAACCCCATGGATCTGAAGCGGGGCATGGACCTGGCCGTGACCCACCTGATCACCGCGCTCGGCGAGATGAGCAACCCCATCGCCGCCAAGGCGGAGATCGCCCAGGTGGCGACCATCTCGGCCAACGGCGACACCGAGATCGGCGAGATCATCGCTGAGGCGATGGAGAAGGTCGGGAAGGAGGGCGTCATCACGGTGGAAGAGGCCAAGGGCATCGACACCACCCTCGACGTCGTCGACGGCATGCAGTTCGACCGCGGCTACATCTCGCCCTACTTCGTGACGGATGCGGAGGCCATGGAGTGCGTGCTCGAGGACGCCTACATCCTCATCCACGAGAAGAAGGTCTCGTCCGCCAAGGACCTGCTGCCCGTGCTCGAGCAGATCGCTCGTGAGCAGCGCCCGCTGCTGATCATCGCCGAGGACATCGACGGCGAGGCCCTGCCGGTGCTGGTGCTGAACAAGCTGCGCGGCGCGCTGCACGTGGCCGCCGTCAAGGCGCCCGGCTTCGGCGACCGCCGCAAGGCGATGCTGCAGGACATCGCGGTCCTGACGGGCGGCACCTTCCTGAGCGAAGACCTCGGCCACAAGCTCGAGTCGGTCACCGTCGACCAGCTCGGTCGCGCCAAGCGCATCGTCATGACCAAGGACGCGACGACCATCGTCGACGGCGAGGGTGACACCGAGGCGCTCAAGGCTCGCATGGGCCAGATTCGCCGTCAGATCGAGGAGACCAGCTCGGACTACGACCGGGAGAAGCTCGAGGAGCGTCTCGCCAAGCTGTCGGGCGGCGTGGCCATCGTGAAGGTGGGCGCGGCGACCGAGGTCGAGATGAAGGAGAAGAAGGCCCGCGTCGAGGACGCGCTGCACGCGACCCGCGCCGCGGTCGAGTCGGGCATCGTCCCCGGCGGTGGCGTGGCGCTGATCCGTGCCCAGGCTGCCATCGCGGACCTGCAGGCCGAGGGCGATCGCCAGTTCGGCGTCAACTGTGTCCGTCGCGCGATCGAGGAGCCGATGCGGCAGATCGCGGAGAACGCCGGCTACGAGGGCAGCCTGGTGGTCAACAAGGTGCGCGGCGGCGAGGGGGCCTTCGGCTTCAACGCCCGCAGTGAGACCTACGGCGACCTGCTGGCCGACGGCGTGCTCGACCCGACCAAGGTGGTGCGCTCCGCGCTGATCAACGCGACCTCGGTCACCAGCCTCATGCTCACCACCGACGCCATGATCTCGGAGATCCCCCAGAAGGAGGATCCCGCCGCTGCGGCCGCCGGCATGGGCGGCATGGGTGGCATGGGCGGCATGGGCGGCATGGGCGGCATGGGTGGCATGGGCATGATGTAGCCCAGCGACCTGTCGACAGACACGCGCGACCCTGGAACGCCCCGTGCGCTCCAGGGTCGCGCTGGTTTGAACCCAAACTGCCCCTGAACCGTAGCTAGAAAGATCTCGAAGGAAGCGTGATGAATCGCCCGACCGCAGCCCAGCTCTTCGCCCTCTACCACCTCGGCGTCGACGCCGAGGGCGTGTGCCGCTTTCGCAACCTGCACCAGTGCGCCCGGGAGCTTCGGACCGACGCCGACACGCTGCTGGGCTGGCTTCGTGAGGCGCGCATCGACCAGGACACCGCCACGCGGGTGAAGTTCAACGTCAGCGCCGCCCATGTCGACGCGCAGCTCGCGGCCAGCCCCGAACAGGCGCTGCAGATCGCAGCGGACCACTACGCTGCGTTTGTCGCTGCACGAGACCAGGGCGGCACCGACCAGGTGCATCTGGACATCGACTACGACGCGCTGCCTGACGCGGACGCGCCCAGCGCCTGAGCCAGCGCGACGGGCGCCCTCAGCGTGGGGGCATGCGTCGCGCCATGGGCACCCGTCGGCCAGCGCCGAAGGCCTTGGCGGTGACCCGCAGCACGGGCGCAGCCTGGCGTCGCTTGTACTCGTTGAGCTCGGTCAGGCGGATCATGCGCCGCACGACCGCGAGGTCGAAGCCCTCCTGGGCAGCGAGCGTCTCCGCAGGCATGCGCTGGTGCAGGTGCAGCTCGAGGATGCGGTCGAGGACAGGGTAGGGCGGCAGCGAGTCGGAGTCCTGTTGGTCGGGCGCGAGCTCAGCGCTCGGCGGCTTGTCGATGGTCGACCAGGGGATGACCTCGGCCTCGGTGTTGTAGGTGCGGGCGACGGCGTAGACCAGCATCTTGGGCAGGTCGCCGATGACGGCGAGGCCACCGTTCATGTCGCCGTAGAGCGTGCAGTAGCCCACCGCCAGCTCGCTCTTGTTGCCGGTGGTCAAGAGCATGCGGCCCGTGTGGTTGCTCAGCGCCATGAGGATGACGCCGCGCGACCGGGCCTGCAGGTTCTGCGCTGTCACACCGCCCGGGTCCTTGCCGGGGCGCGCCAGCTCGTCGGAGAGCGCAGACTGAAAGCCGTCGAGCGGCGCGGCGATGGGCACCACCGGGCAGCGGATGCCCAGGTTCTCGGCCAGCGCGCGCGCGTCGGCGACGCTGTGGCCGCTCGAGTACGGACCAGGCATGGCCACGCCCAGCACGTTGTCCGCGCCGATCGCCTCCACCGCGATGGCGGCCGTGACGGCGGAGTCGATGCCGCCGGAGAGACCGAGCACCACCTGCGAGAACCCGCACTTGCGGAGGTAGTCGCGCACGCCGAGCACCAGCGCCGCGCGCGCCTCGTCTGCCGCCGCCGGAGCGAAGGCGGCGGGCGGGGCAGGGCGCTCGCCTTCTGTCGTGGCTCCGGTGCCCGAAGACGCCGCGGGCGGCAGGGTGACTTCCCAGCGGTCGGTCGCGAAGGCCGCGGCGTGCCCCAGAGGCTCGCCGTCTGCGTCCACGGCGAAGCTGCGACCGTCGAAGATCAGCGCGTCGTTGCCCCCCACTGCGTTGCAGTACGCGACGGGAACGCCGTGTTCACGAGCGATGTCGGAGACGAGCCGAAAACGGCGGCTCGCCTTGCCCAGGTCGAAGGGAGACGCCGACAGGTTGACGATGACGTCGGCGCCGGCGCCCACCAGCGCGTCGACCGGGTCCACGTCATAGCGCCGGACGCCGTGCTCGTCGTCGGACCAGATGTCCTCGCAGATGGTGACGCCCACCCGCCGACCGGCCACCTCGAACACCTGGGTGCTCTGCCCAGGCTCGAAGTAGCGGTCCTCGTCGAACACGTCGTAGGTCGGCAGCAGGCGCTTGATCACAGTTCCGCGGTGCTCGCCGTCGGCAAACACCTCGGCGGCGTTCAGGGCAGGGCGGTTGGGGACCCCGTCCACCTGGCCGCGGTTGGGCAGCGCCGTGCCAACGACCAGCGTGATCCCGGCGGAGGCAGCGGACAGCCGCGCCCGGGCGGCCTCTGCTTCAGCCAGCAGGTCCGGCCGCTCCAGCAGGTCCAGGGGCGGATAGCCGACCACGCCGAGCTCGGGGGTGAGGACGAGGTCGACGCCGCTGGCCCGGGCCGCGTCACAGGCGGCCTCGATGGCGGCGACGTTGCCGTCGACGTCGGCGATGGTGGTGTTGATCTGAGCTAGGAGTACGCGCATGGCCGAAAGGTAGGGCAAGCGTTCAGCGCAGGAAAGCGGCCGCGCGACGCTACAGGCTGCGCAGGAAGGCGCGAACCGCAGCGCGTTCCTCTGGAGGCAGCGCACGGTAGCGGTCCGACGCGCCCTTGGCCTCGCCCTGGTGGTGCGCCAGGGCCGCGTCGAGGGTCGCGGCGCGGTTGTCGTGTAGGTAGCGGTGGCGAAAGCGCAGCCCCCAGAGCGGCGCCGTGCGCCAGTGCGCGCCGCTGGCGACGCCGTCTTTGATGCCGCTGTCGAGGCTGGGCCCCATGTCGTGCAGCAGCATGTCGGTGTAGGCGCCACGGACGCGGTGTGTGCCGCTGCCGATGGTGGCTCGGTGGCAGCCCACACAGCCGACGCGCTCGAAGACCTCAGCGCCTCGCTCGGACACATCCGTGGTTGCGCCAGCCGGCGGACGCCCAAGCAGGAGCACGTAGGCCTGCACCCGGCGCATGAAGGCGTCGGAGACCTCCGGATCGGCGACGGCGTCGTGGTCCCCGCGCGCGTCACGCCGCAGCCGGTTGGTCAGCCCCATCTCGTCCACCATGGCGCCGGCTGCGAAGGTCGGCAGATCCCACTCGTTGGCCTTCTGACCAAACCGAGCCGGACGACGAACGCGGCCCCCGTTGCGGTAGCCGCGCACCCCGCGGACGCCGTCGCCGTCGCGGTCGTCCGGGTCCGCCAGCGCGTCCAGGTCGCTGTTCGGGATCGCGTCGAGCACCCCCAAACCGTAGAGCGGCGGGCTCCGCAGCCGCGCAACGGTGCCCACGCCGACCTCGCGCTTGAAGCCAGGCGCGGCGTGCTTGCGCAGCCCCATGGCGTCGCCGCCGGTCCACGGTGGGCCGTGCACGCGCACGCCGTGATCGATGTCGGCACCCCCTCCGCCAAGGTTGGGGGCGTTGTGGCAGTTGGCGCAGCTGGTGTCGTTGTAGGTCGGCCCCAAGCCCTCAGCGGCCGTGAACACCCGCTGAAAGGCCGCGCGACCGTCGTAGAAGTCGATGAGCTGTCGCCAGCTCGCTCCCAGGTGCGGGCCGCCCAAAGCGCCCGGCGCTGGCGCGCTCAGGAGCTCGTCCCACGCGCGCGCCAGCCCAAGGAGGCGCAGGTCGGCCCACGCTGCGCTCAGACCCTGGCGAGGCGACGTGTCCGGCGCTTCGAGACGCTCTCCACGCGGCGGCGCATCCGGATGAGCCGCGGCGCGGTCGAGGGCGGACTCCGCGTCACCGCATTGGCCGGGGTCGCAGTTGGCGCGCTCGCTGGGCTTGTCGGGTGGCGCGTCGCGCTGGCTCGACTGGGACCACGCAGCGCCCACACACAAGCCGCTCACCCAGACGAGGCCCAGCACCAGCGCGCGCTGGGACCCACCGCGGCTCATAGACCGCCACCGCAAGGGTGGCGCAGTGGCGCTGGAAGGTGGTGGAAGCGTGGATGCCATCGGGACCGGGTCGGTCTGGGCACCTGCCGCTGAGCCCCGCGCTCCTCGGCTGCCGCGACGGACTCGCGACGTGGGTGCCAGAGGATGCGCTTGGTAGTGCGCTCGCCGAGTCTACGGTTCTCGCAGGCGCTTAGCGTTAGAACTTTACGAAATTCAGCAGTTTCACTTTGTGCCGTCGAGCGTCGACAAAAAGTCGCCGCCCACAACGTGGCCGTGCCCCCAGGCCGCTGCGTCGGGTCTGAGCGAGCACGTGGCTGCAGCCCTGATAGAACCCAGCCACCGCTGGGACCGCAGTGGCAGGCTCACCGGACATCCGCGCCGGGAGACACGGTGGCGCGGCGTGGCATCGACGGGTTGAGATGCGCCGTCTGCCGACGTCGGCGCGCGGCGTACGCGGTGGTCGGAGGACCGGACATTTCTAAGTTGGAGCTACAGATACAACGTCCGATAATGAGCATTATGTAAACTACCAGAGATCGATCAACGCTAGGATCCTCACGGCGCGCAAGAAAACGCTTGCATCGTGTGCGGAATCTCGCATGCTTTGGAGAGCGCCTGACCCGCGCTACGTAGGCAACCAGAGGGAGACCCGTTCAGGACAGGCGCGTGGCCCCCAACGCGCACCGCCGTCGACTTCACGACGCTGATCCCCCCGCCGCCGTCCCCTCGGCGACGCCTGAACCCCTGCCTGGACAGCCCGAGAGCCCGCCACGTGGCCAACACGCGGCGGGCTCTCGTCATTTGGGGCTGCGTTCGGCCGCTTGTCGGGCCCCATGTCGTGGAGCGCGTCGGGCTACGTGTTCGTGGCTCTGGCCCGTCCACCGGTCTTCGCTCAGGGCCGAAACACGTTGCCCGGCGCGAGGATGCCGTGCGGATCGAAGGCCTGCTTGAGCCCACGCCACGCTGCCACGGCGCCGACCGGCAGCCACGGGCGCACGAGATCACGCTTGAGCTTGCCAATGCCGTGCTCGCTGACCGGCACGCCGCCTGCCGCCACCACCCGCGCGAGCTGCTCCTTCAACGCCGTGAACGCGCGGGTGCGGACGTCTGCGTCTGGACACAGGAGGTTGAGGTGGGGGTGGCCGTCGCCGATGTGGCCGTACATGTACAGGCCGTCGAGCCCGAGCTCCGCCAACCGCGTGTCGGTCCAGTCCAGCAGGTCGGGCAAGGCCGTGACGGGCGCGGACCAGTCGGTGCTGAGCTTGCCGCCGCCCGCGTCGTCCGCCAGGCGCCGACCGCGTCGGTTCAGGCTGTCCGGGACATGGTGGCGCAGGTGATCAAACGCTTGGAAGTCTGAAGGGTTCAGGAGAAGTTGGGTGTTGGCTACATCGGCGTTGAGGGGCGTGATGCCGTCGAGCAGCTCGCTGACCGCGTCCACGAGGTCAACGCCCGCGTCGTGCGTCTCGAGCTCGACCAGGAGGGCGCCGCCCTGCCCTCCGGGCACGCGCATGCCCTTGGCCAGCGGCGCGATGAGCGCGCAACACGCCGCGTCGAGCCACTCCACGGCGCGGACGTAGCGACCGGCGCCTGCGTGACGACGCTGCCGGAGCCAGGCCACAGCGTCGAGCAGGTCGCGCCGCGTGGGGAAGCCAACCAAGGCGCCGAGGCTGCCAGCGGGCGCCGCGCGCAGGCGAAAGCCCACCCTGGTCGCGATCCCCAAGGTCCCCTCTGACCCCGCAAACCACCGTGGTGACGACTGAAACGCGGCAGGCCCCATCGCTCGTTTGGGGACTCTTGGCGCGCGCAGCTCGACCCGCTCGCCGCGGCCGTCCACGAGGTCGACGGCCACCAACCAGTCGGCCATGGCGCCGTGCCGGTAGCTCGACGGGCCGGACGCGTTCGTCGCGACCGCCCCTCCCACCGTGCAGTCCGGCGCGCTGGTCGGATCGACCGGCAGGTCGTAGCCGTGGCGCCGGGCCAGGGCCTGGACCTCCGCCAGTACGGCGCCTGGCGGACAGCTGATCTCGCCTGCGTCCGTGTCGACCACGGGCTCGCCGTTCAGGGCGCTCAGGTCGGTGACCCAACCTCCGCCCACCGGCACGCTGGCGCCGGTCGTGCTGGTGCGCGCGCCGACCGGGAGCAAGGGCGTGTGGGTGGCGGCGCACCGGCGCACGGCGTCTTGGATGTCCTGGATGTCCCGCGGGCGCTGGACCGCGTCTGGCGTACCCACCACTACGGACACGTCACGACTGAAGCGCGCGCGCAGCGCGTCGTCTGTGCTCACGCCACCCACGTCGGGCTGGCCCCCGGACGGGATCGCCCTGTCGCCGTCTGCGCTCATCGACATCCGCCTCCCACTCTGGCGCCTCATCTGGCGACGACCCTCGCCTGGTCCCCGCCGGTCAGCGGGCGCACACGCCTGTCGCGGCGCCACGAACGAAGCATGCCACGGCTCGCGTCTGGGCGGCGCGCTCCCCTGGGATTGCGGCACCTCTCGAGGGCGGATTTCCGCTTGGGAATCGCGGGGCCCGCGTGCACACTCCGCGTCCCTGACCAGGAGCTGCCATGACGCTGACGTCACACGACGCGCTCGCGAGCACGTTGCGCGCCACCTTTCGCACGGGCAAGACCCGCGATCTGAGCTGGCGACGCGCTCAGCTGCGAGCGCTCCTCGATCTCTTCGAGACACACGCCGACGCCATCGCGCAGGCGATCCACGCAGACATGGGTCGACCCGCGCTCGAGGGGTGGGCGCTGGAGGTCGGCGTCGTGCAGGTGGAGATCCGCCACGCCCTGAAACAGCTCGACGCGTGGGCCCGGCCCCGCAAGGTGGCCTCGCCGCTGGTGAACCTGCCCAGCCGGAGCTACGTGCAGGTGCAGCCCAAGGGCGCGTGCCTGATCATCGGGCCGTGGAACTACCCGGTGCAGCTCTTGCTGCTGCCCGCCATGGCGGCCATCGCGGCCGGCAACACCGTCGCGCTGAAGCCCTCGGAGCTTGCGCCGGCGTCGTCCGCGCTGGTGGCGGACCTGGTGCCCAAGTACCTGGATTCGGACGCGGTGCAGGTGGTCACGGGCGGCGTGGAGACCAGCCAGGCGCTGCTGGCTCAGCGCTGGGACCACATCTTCTTCACCGGCGGGACGGCGGTGGGGCGCATCGTCATGCAGGCGGCCGCCCAGCACCTGACCCCCGTGACGCTGGAGCTCGGCGGCAAGAGCCCGACGCTGGTCGCCGCCGACGCGGACCTGGAGGTGGCGGCGCGCCGCATCTGCTGGGGCAAGTTCGTCAACGCCGGCCAGACCTGTCTCGCGCCCGACTATGTGCTGGTCGACGCCGCGGTGCATGACGCGCTGCTCGACGCCCTGGTCCAGTGTGTGGCGCGCTTCTACGGCGACGACCCCGCTCAGAGCCCGGACTTCGGGCGGATCATCAACGAACGTCATCACGCCCGTGTCGTGGGGCTGCTCGACGGGGGCGGGACCCCGGTGTGCGGGGGGCAGTGGAGCGCCGAGGAGCGCTACATCGCGCCGACCGTGTTGCGGGACGTGCCGGAGGAGGCGCAGGTGCTGCAGGAGGAGATCTTTGGTCCCTTGCTGCCCGTGCTGCCGGTCGCCGACATGGACGCGGCCATCGACTATGTCAACGCTCGGCCGCACCCGCTGGCCCTGTACCTCTTCACCCGTGACGCGGCGCTGCGAGATCGTGTGCTGGGCTCGACGCAGTCGGGCGGCGCGTGTGTCAACGACACGGTCAGCCACGCGGGCGTGCCGGACCTGCCCTTCGGCGGGGTCGGCGACAGTGGCATGGGCGCGTATCACGGCCAGGTGGGCTTTGATGAGTTCAGCCACCTGCGCGGTGTGGTGGTGCGGACGCCGCGCCTGGACGTGCCCCTGCGCTACCCGCCCTACGAGGGCAAGCTCACGTGGGTGAAGCGGGTGCTGCGATGAGCGCCGCCGCAAGGACGTGGAGCTGGGCCCGCGCCGCCACGCTCGTCGCGTGCGTCAGCTGCCAGGTGACGCTGGGCTGCACCAACCCCGACGCCGACAAGCCGGAAACGAGCCCGCGCATCGCCTACACCGAAGCGCGCGCCCCCTGCGCAGACTACCGCCCGGAGCGTCGACCGCTCTTTGGCGACCTGCATGTGCACACGACGCTCTCGTTCGACGCCCACGCCTACAAGACTGCGGTCACGCCGGAAGAGGCCTGGCGATTCGCCCAAGGCGACCCTGTCGCGCTCGCGCCGCTGGGGTCGGACGGCAAGGGCACGCGCACCGTCACCATCGGCACACCCCTGGACTTCGCGGCTCTCACCGATCACGGCGACCTGCTCGGCGAGGTGGCGCTGTGCACGGAGCCGGAGAGCCCGGCCTACAACCTGCCCCGCTGTGTGAAGTACCGCGACCCCAAGCAGACCGGGGCCTTCGACATGGCGCTGGCGCTCAGCAGCTTTAGTCCTGTGCGCTACCCCGATCTGTGCGGCGACGACGGCGCGCTCTGCCGTACCTGGGCCAAGAAGCGCTGGCAGCGGGTTCAGGCCGCAGCGGAGGCGGCCTACGACCGCACGGCGGCCTGCACCTTCACCGCCTTTGTCGCCTACGAGTACACCAACACGCGCGGCGTCTCGAACCTGCACCGAAACGTCGTCTTTCGAAACGACAAGGTGACTGAGCTGCCCGTCAGCCACTTCGAGGCGCCCACCGAGTGGAAGCTGTGGGAGCAGCTCGACAGCCAGTGCAACCAGGGTGACGCCGGCTGCGACGTGTTGACCCTCGGGCACAACAGCAACCTGAGCAATGGCCACTACTTCTCGCAGAAGTGGCGCGAGGGCCTCTCGCTCGACGCCCAGGTGGCGCGCGCGAAGCTCCGGGCCCGCATGGAGCCGGCGGTGGAGATGTTTCAGCACAAGGGCGACATGGAGTGTCGCAACGGGCTGAAGGGAGGCGCGCCGACAGCGGATCCCCTCTGCGACTTCGAGAAGCTGCGGCCCACAGACACGGAGCTCTGCGACGAAGACGCGCCCGGGTCAGGCGGCATGCGCCTTTGGGGATGCCTGCACCGGCTCGACTTTGTCCGCGAGGCGCTCAAGGAGGGGCTCTCCCTGCGCGCGGACCTCGGCGTGAACCCCTACCGCTTTGGGATCATCGGCAGCACCGACACCCATAACGGGACCCCTGGGCACACCCAGAGCGCCGGGTTTCCGGGCCACGTCGGGCTGGTGGACGACACGCCCGACAAGCGTCTGGGGAGCGGGACGGCGACCCACGACGGCATCATCAACAACCCCGGCGGGTTGGCCGGCGTCTGGGCTGAGGAGAACAGCCGCGACGCCATCTTCGCGGCGATCCGGCGGCGGGAGACCTTCGCCACGTCGGGTCCGCGCCTGCCTGTGCGGCTGATCGCGGCCTGGGATCTGCCGGCCGGCTTGTGCGGAGACGCCGAGCGCGACGCCAAGGCGCTCGGGGTTGGTGTGCCCATGGGTGGCAGCCTCGCGGTGGACGACGCGAAGGGGCGAGCGCCCGCGCTGCTCGTGCACGCCACCGCCGCCGTCGATGGTGGCGCCAAGCTCCACAAGCTGCAGGTGGTCAAGCTCTGGCTCGACGCGGCGGGCGCGGCCCACGAGACCGTCATGGACGTCGCGGGGGCGACGGACAAGGCGCCGGGGCCGGACCTGGCCACGTGCGCGGTGCCGACTGGCGGCGCGGCGTCGCTCTGCGCGGTGTGGCGTGACCCGAGCTACGCCGCCGGACAGCGCGCGGTGTACTACGCCCGCGCCGTGCAGCGACCGACCTGTCGATGGAGCCGTCAGGTGTGCAATGGGCTCCCCGCCGCCAAGCGGCCGGAGGCCTGTGACAGCGGCGCGGTGCCCGACACCGTGCAGCACCGCGCGTGGACCGCGTCCGTTTGGGTGGAGTAGCGCTTGGTGGCGTAGCGCTGGGTGGCGTAGCGCGTGGCGGCGTAGCGCTGGGTGGCGCAACTCCAGTTGCAGCGCGACACGCGACGGCCCCCTGCGACGGCCCCCTGCGACGCCCTCCTCTACGACGCAGGCAACTACTGCGCCAGCGTCACCTGAGCGTCGGCGGCCTTCGTCACCAGCCCGTCGACCGCGCGCACCGCGATCGCCTCGGGAGGCTGCGGCGGCATGCCGGGCATCGGCGGCATGGGCGGCATCGGCACGTTGCGGCCCCAATGCGCGTGCAGCCACACCACGCACGACGTGGCCTCCTTGGGGCACAGGCCGCGGAGCTGCTGCAGCACACCGACGCCCATGGCCGTGTCGTCCAGGTCGACCCAGATCCCGGCGGCCTCGGCGTCCGCGGCGATGACGGCCTTGGTGATCTGCAGCTTGGCGTTCGAGTCGAAGGTCATCACCACCGGCAGACGGAAGAGCGCCCTGCCCTTCGGTCCCTTGGCGTGGGACTTGAACCACGCCACGGTGGCGTCGGCGACGGGCACGCCCCCGCCGAAGGTGATCCCGCTGGCCGGCTTCATCTCGTTGCTCATGGTGGCTTTCCTGGGCGCGCGCCGCGGCCCATTGCGGCTGGCGGCGTCACGCGTGGTTGGGTGGGCAGCGCGCTCCGGAGCGCCAGAGGTCGCGTTTCGCTTGGGTGTCGCGCTCGGCTTGGGCGTCGGGCTTGGCGCTGGCGTCGCCGGTTGGGCCGGCTCGGCCTTGGGCACTGGACGTCCGCAGCCTGCCACGACCCACAGACCGAGCAACGTGACCGCGAGCCATGCCGAGCTCGCCGCTGCGCCGCTGCAGGTCGAGGGCGACCGCCTCACTCGTCGTCCGTGTCGGTGCTCGAGCGGTCGCTGTCCGTGGTCTCCGGCTTGGCGTAGTAGTCGTACTTCCGGTGCCGCTTGGTGGCGTCTGGGTGCTGCCAGATCCACGGGCTGTCCCCGGAGGTGCCCTCCTCCATCTTCTCCTTCGACTCTTCCTCGCTGAGCTCCATCTCCACCAGGTGCTTGCCCCAGGCGTTGAGCTTGAGCCCGCGCTTGATGACCGCCTTGACGTTCTTTCCGTCCGCGATCATCTCGTCGTGACGGTTGATGTCGGCGCGGCCGGTGCCCTTGTAGCCCTCAGCGAAGTGGTCCTCCCAGGTGCACGCCGTCGCCGCGGTGGGCCACGGGTCGCACACCACCAGCTCCTCGTCGCCCTCGTTGTCCAGGTCGCCGACCAAGACAAAGGCGTGGTCGAGGCCCTTCACAGACGCCTTGGTGAGCTTCTCGCCCGGCGCGTTGACCCGCAGGTAGTCGAAGCCGACGGTCGCGTGCTCGCCGCAGTTACCGCCGTGCGCGATCTCGGCCATGGCTGCGGTCAGCGCGGTGGGGTTGGCCGAAGCGAGGGCGCGCACGGACCAGTCGAGGTCCCAGTACTTCAGGTCGCGCATGACCATGAGCCGGTACGCCGAGTTGAAGTTGGTCGCGTCCAGGGCCAGCTTCTGGTTGCCCGCGCCGAACTCGAACACCGACTTCGCGTGCTTGATGGCGGCCTTGGCTGCGACCAGCCGCTTCATCGCCTTGCCGCTCACGCCCTTGCGGGGCTTGCCCGGGGCAAACGCCTCCCGCTGTTGAGCGTAGCGCTCGCCCTGGTCGCCCGGACGGAGCGCGTCTCGTTGGGTGTCGTACGACGCCGCCGGATCCACCGTGGTCGACGGGTCCTGGGTGGGCGTCTGAGGCGTCTGGGCAGGGTTCTGCGGCGTCGTCGTCTGGCGGGTGGTCGTCGACGTGGAGGTCCGCTGGTCATGTGTGGGCATAGCAAGCTCCGAAAGGCACGCGTGCGCGGCGATGTGCAGCGACGCTAACCGGCCCTGAGAATCGGCGTCAACGGCATGGAGACGTGAGGTTTTTCACCTGGGGCGTGGGGACCACCGCCAGCCCGCAGTCCCTCAGGCCGACGCGAGCTGCAGGCGTGCGTAGAGCACCGCCGCCACCACCAGCGCGTGGTCGATGCGGCCGTCGCGCACCATGGAGACGACCTCCGGCCACGGCGTGAGGTGCAGCACGCAGTGCTCCGTGTCGTCGAAGCTGGGATCTGCGACCCGCGTCGCGC
>JAUIAC010000582.1 GCA_030425545.1 bacterium
TGTGGCAGATGGGTGGTTGATCTCCGTCCTCCCCGACTCCCTTTGGCATCGGAAAGCTCGCTCCGGTGCCGAGGTTGAGCAGGCGAGGCTCGTCGATCGGCGCGAGCACCCGCCGAATCGGTTGCTCCTCGGACGCCAGGTCCCAGTAGGCCTCGAGGTCGGTCACCGCGCTCAACGAGGTCCACGTGGTGCGCTCCTCCCACTCCCACAGCTCGGTGCCGCAGCCGAACAGCAGCGAAGGCAGCTCGCGCCACCGCACCTCGACCTCGCCCTCGTGCTCGACCAGGACCGTGGTCGAGGTCCGCCCCCGGATGAAGTGCGCCACGCCAGCTCTGGCAGAGGGGCAGGGGTAGCGCTCACCGGGCCCCAGCAGGTCGGTCCAGTCCCGTGTGGCATCGACGTCGGGAACCGAGCCCTCAGGCCCGGGTGGCTCGGTTCTCTGCGGCGACAGCGCAAGGTAGCTGGCGGCCGCGGCGGCAGTCGCACCCGGGACATAGGCGAAGTCCGGGACCTCCTCAGCCGCACCACAGCCCTGCGACACGAACAGATGTGCCGCGAGGCGGGCGACGTCACGCAGACGGTGTTCGATGCGGCGGACCGGGCGGCCGTGTGCGCCATCGTTGCCGGCGTACCTGATCTTGCGGGCCATCGTGTGCAGCGCGTCGTCACCGAGCGCTTCTCTGAAGTCCCTGGACTCAAGCGCACCGAATAGCGTCTCGTGCCGCGGCGATCCGCCGAGCACGTGGGCAACGAAGCACTCCAGCATCCGCCGCAGCTTGACCGCCGCGGTGCCTGGGTCGACGGGCGCGAGCACCTCGGCCAGCTTGAGCTCCAGCGCGATGTCGGGCAGCGCGGCCACGAGGTAGTCGAAGTTGGCGGAAGGAGGCAGGCAGGCGATGGCTCGTGGGCGGTCCATGGTGCTCCGGCATCGGGTGCTTCGGTTTTTGCGACGGTGTACACGGGGGCGAGGCAGCCTACGGAGAGACGACTCGTGTGCTCGAGATCTGACGCGACTTTGCAGCCCATGCTCGCACGTGTCGCAGCAGCCGGGAGACACGCGGCCTTGTCTGGGCCAGAATGAGGGCGCTGCCGAGAGGTTCCCGCAGGAGATGTCGATGCGCCATCGAGGTGACGATACCGCCGCCGCTGAAGGCTCGGGTCTCGACCGCGGCGGCCGGACCGCGCTGGTTTGGCCAACAG
Organism: bacterium; assembly: GCA_030425545.1. Classification (GTDB taxonomy): domain Bacteria; phylum Myxococcota_A; class UBA9042; order UBA9042; family UBA9042; genus UBA9042. The sequence continues at coordinate 1,201 of JAUIAC010000582.1, forward strand.
GAGACGGTCTGTGAGACTCGACACGCCCACTTTGACCTTGCTTGAGGGTTGGCTGGAGGAGCCTGAACACGAGCGCCTGGAGTTCAAGGCGGCGCGTCGGCAGTTCGACCGGAACACGGTCCTGCGCTACTCCGTAGCTCTCGCCAACGAGGGGGGAGGACGGCCCGTGGGCACGCCGCTTCAGCTGGACGGCGCCTACTGGATGCGGCGTGGGGAGGAGTTGACCCCCATGACGCAGGAGGCGCTGCGAAGCATCTTCGCGGAGGCCCAGCCGGACTTCTCTGCGGAGGTCTGCGCCGGCGCAAGCCTCGACCACCTCGACCCGACCGCCGTCGGTGTATTGCGCCGCCGCTAGAGCGATCACTCCGGGAACGCCAGCCTGTCGCACCTGGAGACATCCCAGCTGCTCGACGATGCGGAGCTCGTGGTGGACGGGGGCATGACGTATGCCGCGCTCATCCTACTGGGCACACGTCAGGCGCTGGGTCGGTTCCTGGCGCAAGCCGAGACCGTGTACGTACCGCAGCGCCGAGGCGAACGTTCGGTACGCCCAGCGGCGCGAGTTCCGCGCGGGCTTTCTCGGCTACCTGGACGAGCTCTGGCAGCTGATCAACCAGCGGAACGACGTGCACTTTCTGCGAGAGGGGCTGTTCCGGCGTGAGATTCCGGCCTTCAACGAGGAGGCTGTGCGGGAGGGGCTGCTCAACGCCTTGGCGCATCGGGACTATCGCTTGGGGGGCTCGATCTTCGTCCGGCAGTCGCCGCGCCAGCTCGAGGTCGTCAGCCCAGGCGGTTTTCCGGTTGGCATCACAGCGGAGAACTTGATCTGGAGGCAGGCCCCGCGCAATCGACGGATCGCCGAGGCGCTCGCCAGGTGCGGGTTGGTTGAGCGCTCGGGGCAGGGAGCCAACCGCATGTTTGAGACCTGCATCCAGGATAGCAAGGCGCTCCCGGACTTCTCGGGGAGCGACGATTATCAGGTGAGTCTAGTGCTGAGTGGCGAGGTCCTCGACGAGGGCTTCCTCGCGTTTCTCGAGCACGTTGGCGCCAAGCGCATGGCGACTTTCACCACGGAGGACTTCCTGGCGCTCGATGCGGTGCACCGGGAGCGCGATCTGGACGAGCGGCTCGCCGTACGCCTACCACGGCTGCGAGAGCTGGGGGTCGTTGAGACCAAGGGGCGTGGACGCGGAACGCGCTACCTGTTGTCTGAGCGCTTCTACCAGCACGCCGGGCAGAAGGCGGCGTACACCCGGCGCCGGGGGCTGGACAAGGAGACCAACAAGGAGCTGCTGCTCAAGCACATCAAGCGCAACCAGGAGGACGGCAGCCCCTTGGGGGAGCTGCTCGATGTGCTCCCTGCACTTCCCAAGAAGCGCGTGCAGTATCTGATGCAGGAGCTGAAGTCCGAGGGGCGGGTCCATGCGGTCGGATCCACGCGAGCCGCTCGTTGGTTTCCCGGCCCAGGCTCGGAGGTCGAGCGGGTTGGCGGAGATTGACCAGCATCCGCGTCAGACCTGAAAAAGCAGGTTAATCCCTGGTTAATCAAATCATGCAACCACTTAACTTCAAACGACTCTATTTTCTCGCGAATATTGACCAACGCCGCGCGTTTCCCACCAATCCTCCCCAGGACCAGCTGCCATGACCACGGCCCGCCACCCGGAGCGCCTCGACGCGGACCTCCGAATTTCCGGGACGCCATGGGCCAAGGCCAGGTCCACCACCTGGCGCGACACCGTCAGCCGAACCCCGAGCTGCTCGCGCTGGTGCTGTGGGCTGCGCCGCTGGCGCCGGAGCGTGGAGCCGCGCACGCGAAGCGCGCCCTCGAGCTCGCTGTTGGCGACAGCGCACCGCCGATCGACAGGCTCGCGCTGCCGGCGGCGCTGCACCTGGCGAGCTGGGGACCGGCCGAGCGTGGGTCTGGGGTGGCCGCTCAGGCCCTGAAGAGCGCGGTGCTCGCCGCGCTGAGCGCTCGCGCTGTCACGCGACCGGAGCCACCGGCAGACGCGACCCGGAGCGTCGAGGGTCTGCGCTGCTCCTGCCGCGACTGCGGCGCGCTGCGCAGCTTCGTGGTGAATGCCAGACGCTATGAGACGGAGTTCCGCGTGGCGCAGCGGCGCCGGGAGCACCTGCGATCGAGCGCGTGCGGCCTGGACCTGAGCTTCGAGACCTTGCGGGTGGGGTCGCCCTTCCGCCTCCAGGTGCGAAAGACCATGG
>JAUIAC010000583.1 GCA_030425545.1 bacterium
TGGGACAGGTCGCTGACCGCCCCCGGCTCGTAGGGGCGGCTCACGACGCCTCTCCCTGCGCCCACACGCGCATGTCCTCGTCCTGCTCCGCAAGCGCGTCAACGTGCGCGTCCTCTTCGGACCGCTCCGCGTCGCCCTCAGGCTCGGACGCCGCTTCCAGCTCCGCGTTGATCGCGTCGGCGGCGGACTCGACTTCCACGTCACGAGGCGCAAGGTTCATCTCGCGCTTCTCGTCCTCGCGGATCGCCGCTTGCACCTCAGCCGACAGCGGCAGGTACTTTGCCAGTCGGCGCACAGCGGTCTTGCGGGCTTGCTCCAGGTAGTGCGCGCCCCAAGGCCCGCTGTTCTTCTTGCCCGACTGCGAACACATCCGCGCCGCCTCGATCTCATGCGGGTACAGCACGTCGAAGACCGGCGTTCCGTCCTCCAGATGCGCGACCGCGTAGACCGCCGTGAGGTTCGCCTTCGTCTTCGTCGTCGCAACGCAGGGCTTGTGGACCAAGCGCGGGTGCATCCCGAACTCGAACTCGAACTCGTCGTCTTCGTGGACCGTGCGCGCCTCGACGTTGCGGACCTTGCCGCCGCGCGTCGCCAGCTCGATCAGGCCGCGATAGCCGATGATGAGCGTGCATTGGTCCTTGTAGGCGACGAGGTAGGCGTGACCGAGCGCGGAGCCGACGACGAGCTGCAATCCGGCAGCGCCAAGAAGCGCCTCGAACAGACTGGCGGGCTGGCACGCTTGTAGACGGTCATCCTTGCGGATCGCGTTCATCGCGGCCTGTAGGTACTGCTGCGGCGGGATCGACTTGCCCAGCGCGTTCTCCAGCTTCGCCTTGTTGGAGGCGTGGCCGAAGAAGTCCGCGATGGTCGCGGCGCGGCTTCGTTGGGGGACCAGGTTCTCGGAGGTCATTGGGCGGCCTCCTTGGTCTCCAGCGGGTAGCGTTCGGCGACCTGCTTTGCGAGGCGTTCGCACTCCGCAGAGACGTACTCGCGAGAGCGGATAAGGTCGCCGGGGTCGCGGAACCGCAAGCCGTACAGCTCGGGGCTCATCAGCTCGGGGTCCGGCGCGTCGCCAGCGTGCGCGCAGTCGAAGCCGAGCCACCAGTCGGTCTGGGCGTGCCGTGGCCCCGCGAACGTCAGGCTGCCGTGCACATCGAACAGCAGGTCAAGCCTGACGTCCTTGGCTTCGGGTCCGCCGGAATGGAGCAACGACATCACTCCGCGCTTGCCGACGCACTCGCCCTCAAGGTCAGCCATCGACACGGCGGGCGCGGCGTGGCCATAGTCCAGTCCGAACAGCGGGTGTCCCTCAGGAATGCGGACGTATCCGCAGCGGTGCCCCATGCTGGTCGCCACCACTTCGTACTCAAGCCCGTGAAACGTCCCGGACTCTTCGATTCGTCTCTCACTCATCATTCTCTCCGGTCTGCGCCCACGACGGGCGTTCAAGCGGCACGACTCGCTCTTCGTACAAGTCGGGCCAGGTCCCCGTCCGCTCACACTCCTCGAGCGTGGTCAGCGTCCGGTGGTAGGTGCTCGTCGCCTGCGGCAGCCAGGGCGCGGCGTCGTAGACCGCGACCGCATCGCCCTTCGCGCGCGCGGCGATCCACAGGTATTGGCAGGGCAGTCCCAGCACCGACTGCACGCCCGCGACGTACATCGCCGCCGAGAAGTCGTAGCCGAGCGACTTCACCTGCCGCGTGAAGGCGTGCTCGCGCGGGTCCTCCACGAACTTGAGTTCCGTGATTCGGGCGATGCCGTCGCCGATCTCCATGACGCGCATCGCGTCGGGGCGGCACTTGAGCAGCAGCCCGGTGCGCTCGTCGATCCACCAGAAGGACCGCTCGCAGATCGGCTCGGAGCCCGCGAGGGCCTTCCAAGCCTTGTGGTTCAGCACGCCGTCAGCGAGCTTGATGATCTCGTCGCGCGTCTGCTGGGTGACGACGGTCTTCCCCTCGGCGACGGCGGCCTTGTACTTATCCGAGTCCTTGCGCGTGCCCTTGGGCAAGAACGCGAAGTCGCGATCCAGGTTGTGCCGCTCAAGCGTCGCGCAATGGGCTGCCGAGCCGCGAAGCATCGACGGCGTGACCTCGCGGGGCGCGTTCAGCGACTCCTTGAAGTAGCGCGGGCTCCAGTCGGGGATCAGCTTGAGCTGGGAAGACGACCAGCCATCCGCCGCGTGGTACGCCTCGTTCGGCAGCCCGTCGATCCACTCGCCGGGGGTGGGGGTGAAGGGGGCGAGGGTCACAGCGCAACCCCCGCAGCCTCGCCGCCGTCGATCTCCAGCCGCACCCGCACACCAGCAGCCAGCGCCAGCGCGCTCGCGTGCCGAAGCGAGTTCACGCGCGACGGGTGCACCAGGTAACCAGACACCACGTGCTCAGGAACCCGCATCCGCGACGCCACTTCCCGCAGCGACGTTTCGCCGGACGAGATCCGCTCCCGCACCGCTTCGCACAGAGACTCGGACAGCGCCGCCTGCACGTCCGCGACGCGCTCGCCTCGGATCGTCCGGGGGATCGGCTTGCGGCCTTGGGGGGACTTCACGCCCGCCCCCCGCGCCGCGCAGCAGCCTCGTACAGCGCGTCCGCCGCCTCGTGCAGCCCCTCAGCCCTCAGGCGACGGGCCTGCGCCAGCAGCTCGTCCGTGCTCGTTTCGACCGCAGGGGGGTTGCCCTCTCCCTCGGCCTCGCTAGGCTGGGCGGCTCCCGAGGGCGGCATAGCCAAGTGGCTAAGGCGACGGATTGCAAATCCGTGCTCCGTCGCTTCGCTCTCGGACGCGCCGACCAGCGCGCTCGCGCTCGTCGTGGTGTCCATGCACTCACCATCGGACACGGACGCCGCTTCCGTCAACGGGCCGCGCGAGGAAATTGGCTTTTCCGCCGCCGCATCGACGCAACCCGCGCCGCCACCAGGCGTTGCGCGTGTACCGATAGATGCGACGGCGGCGAGTATCCCCAGGCTGTCCTCGTCGCGGACGCCTAGGTCACGCATCTCGTGCAGCACCATGCGGTGCGTTGCGGAGACGTGGAGGCCGAGGTCCCGGTCGGTGTAGACCTTCTCGGTGAGCCTCGGGTCTGAGTGGCCCATGAGCGCCTGTCTCGCGCCGAGCTCGACGCCAGCACGGGCCAGCCGCGTGTTGTAGGTGACCCGCAGCGCGTGCAGGTCCAGCGACTCGCCGTCCGCGTTGACCTTGGCGATGCCCGCCTCGGCGAGCGCGTCATTGAAGGTCTTGAGCAGGCAATGGGCGTTCTTCGACCGGATCGGTGAGCCGCGTCCGGTGAGGAACAGGGGGTCGTCCTCCGCGACCTGGCGGCCCAGCAGCGTCTCGTGGACGCGCCGCAGCGACGCCATCTCGGCGGCGGTTCCAGGGTCCAGGGGTATGACCCGGCCCTTGCGGTTCTTGGTGCGCGCCGC
>JAUIAC010000584.1 GCA_030425545.1 bacterium
TCGGCGTCGCGCTGGTGGTGGCGGGCGCGCCCGCGCTCGTCGCCGCGTCCGAGGGCGGGGTCGCGGTGCTGGCGGCCGACCACATCGTCCCCCACGCCGGTCCACCGGTGAACGCCGCGCTGGCCGCAGCGGAGACCTGGCTCGGGGTCGCCCTGCTGGTCCTTGGCGCGCTCTTCGGCGCGATCCTCGGCTTCCTCGCGGCCCTGGCGCGGGCGATGCGCGGCGACCCGGCGCCCTACGTCTACGTCGGCCCCGCGGTGCTGGCCACGGGCGTGCTCATCTTCGTGCCCTTCTTCGTCGGCGTGGGCCTGAGCTTCACCACCGCGGACGGCACCTTCAGCGGCGTCGACAACTACCTCGAGGTCATCCGCTCGTTCGCCGACGACAACAGCGCCACGCACTTCACCCGCACGCTGGCCCACACCGTGCTGTGGACCCTGCTCAACGTCACGGCGCACGTGACCATCGGCCTCGCCCTGGCGCTGGTGCTCAACCGCCCCGCCCTCGCCGGTCGCAAGCTCTACCGCCTGCTGCTCATCGTGCCGTGGGCGGTGCCCAACTACATCACCGCGCTGACCTGGAAGTGGATGTTCAACACGCAGTACGGCCCGATCAACGTGATGCTCGGCGGGCTGGGCGTCGAGCCCGTGGACTGGCTCGGGGAGTCCGTGCTGACCAACTTCCTGGCCAACCTCATCACCAACATCTGGCTGGGCTTCCCCTTCATGATGGTCATCAGCCTCGGCGCGCTGCAGTCCATCCCCGGGGAGCTCTACGAGGCCGCCGCCATCGACGGCGCGAGCCCTTGGCAGAAGTTTCGCCACATCACGCTGCCCCTGCTGCGCCCGGCGCTCTTTCCGGCGATCATCCTGGGCACCATCTGGACCTTCAACGCGTTCAACGTCATCTACCTGGTCAGCGGCGGCGGTCCCGATCACCAGACCGAGATCCTGATCACCGAGGCCTACTACCTGTTCACGGTCCTGCGACGCATCGGCCTGGCGGCGGCCTACTCGGTGCTGATCTTCGTGCTCTTGCTCGCCTACACCCTGATCACCAATCGCCTCACCAGCGCGACGGAGGCCGTGGACCGATGAGTGGCTCCCCCAACCCCGGCGACAAGGCCGCCCCCAGCCAACGCGGCGTCGGCCCGGCCTGGCTCCCCCACGTCCTGCTCGTGCCGGTCACCGTGGCCACGCTCTACCCTGTGCTCTACGTGGTGAAGCTGGCGCTCTCCGGCACGGAGGGGGTGAGCGCGTCGGCCTCCCCCTTCCCCTCGTCCGTCAGCCTCGACGCCTTCGAGACCGTGGTCACCCACAGCGACAGCCACGGCAACTGGCTCTTCGGCATCCAGCTGCTCAACTCGGTCATCATCGCCGGCCTGACCACCGTGCTCGGCATCGTGCTCGCGTGTACGGCCGCCTACGGCTTCGCCCGCTTCGACTTTCCTGGCCGCCGCGCCGGGCTCCTGGGCTTCCTCGCCACGCAGATGTTCCCCGGCATCCTCACCATGATCCCGCTCTACGTGCTGATGCAGAAGCTCGGGCTGCTCGACTCCATCGCGGGGCTGACGCTGGTCTACGCGACGACGTCGATCCCCTTCTGCACGTGGACCCTCAAGGGCTACTTCGACACGCTGCCGCGGGAGCTCGAAGAGTCTGCCTACATCGACGGCGCGAGCCGGTTCACCATCTTCACGAAGATCATCTTGCCGCTCTCGGCGCCGGCCATCGCGGTCACGGCGCTCTTCTCGTTCATGAGCGCGTGGAACGAGTTCGTGCTCGCCTACACCTTCTTGAGCTCGGAGCAGGCCTTCACGCTGCCGGTTCAGATCCGCAACTACGTCGGCGACAAGGACGTGCAGTGGAGCCTCTTCGCCGCGTCGTCCCTGCTGGTGTCGCTGCCGGTCATGGGGCTCTTCTACGCGCTCGAGAAGCACCTGGTCGGCGGGCTCACCGCGGGCGGCGTCAAGGGCTGATCCAGGTCGCGCGCGACCGGCTCAGGGCTCGAAGGTCGCGGCGTCCGGCGGCGGCGCGAGGCTGAGCGCCTGGTCCGAGACCTCGTTCTGGGCGGTGTTGCCGCTCAGCAGCGTGCCCGACTTCACGGTGGTCACAGGCCCTTGCGCCACCAGGCCGAAGAGGTTGCCGACGCTCGCCACCCCAGTGAGCTTCACCGCGCTCGGCGCGCCCGCCGCGTCGACCAGCACGCCCGCACGCTCGTGCCCGAAGGTCAGCGTGTGGGCGACGTCGAGCTTGGCCACCTCGCGCGCGACGATGCCGTCGGCGAGCACCACGGTCTCGTCGCCCGTCTTCGTGTAGCCCGCGCCCAGGGTGCCGCGCACCACCGAGCGCAGGACGCTGCCGTCACCGAGGTGAAAGGCGACGCCCGCGCTGTGGTTGGCGTCGATCAGCGAGTCGACCACGAGCGCGCTGCAGCCGGACCCGGTGACGACGCCCATGCCGTGGCCACGCTCTCCCGCGCCGGGCGTGTGGTGGTCGACGCGCGCGCCCGAGATCACGACCTCGCTGCCGACGCTCGTGCAGCCCACGCCGGACTCCACGTTGGTGGTCACGCGCGAGCCCACCAGCTCCAGCCGTGCCCCCGCCTGCACCCACACGCCGCGGCCGAAGTGGCCCAGCATGTCGAGCTTGGAGCGCGCGATGTAGGCCCCGGCGAGCGCGAGCTTGGAGCCCGGCATGTCGACCAAGGCCCCCACGGTGCGGGCGCCGGTGACGTAGAGCTGCGTCATGCGGACCTCGCCCGCGTCGACGACCACGAGCGCCTCGCCGTCCGTGGTGCCCTTGGGCGCCGAGCGCATGTCGCCGACGAACACCCGCGCGGCGTGGAGCACGGAGCCTGCGTCACGGACGAAGATGCCGATCCAGTGGTTGCTCTCCAGGTAGGCGTCGGTGAGGTCGAGCCGGCCCTTGTCGAGCACGTGCACGCCGCCGCCGCCGCTCTGGTCGGCGATGCGCGGCTGGGTCGCGGTGACCACCAGGCGGCTCGCGCGCACGCGGGTCCCCGCGCCCCGTACGCGCACCCCCATGGAGCGAGCGCGCCGCACACGCAGGTCCGAGATCTCCACCTGCGCGCCCTGCCAGGCCATGAGCCCCAGCCCCGCCTCGCCGGTCTCGGCCTGGGAGAGCGTGTCTTCGACCAGCCCGCCGAAGACGCCGACGTTCTGGCTGCCGACGAGGAGCACGCCGACAAAGGGCACCTTGCGCACCACGAAGCCCGCGAACTCGGTGGAGCTCAGCGCCCGCGCGAAGAGGCCAGAGGTGGCGTTGTTGTCGAGCCCGCCGGTGAACACGCTGTCGACCTGCACGCCGTGGAGCCAGCACCCTCCGCTCGACTCCCCGTTGGCCACGCCGCTGAGGTGCGTGCCGTGAATCCGGAGCCCGCGCGCCCG
>JAUIAC010000061.1 GCA_030425545.1 bacterium
CCGAGCAAGGGCGCGTGCGACGACGGCGACCCGTGCACCACCGGCGAGAGCTGCAGCGCCGGCACCTGCGGCGGCGGAACGCCGAACCCCTGCGATGACAAGAACGGCTGCACGACCGACGTCTGCGAGAAGGGAGCGGGCTGCAAGCACGTGCCCATCGAGGGCTGCAAGGCGTGCTCGTCGTCGAGCCAGTGCAACGACAACGACCCGTGCACCAACGACGTGTGCAGCAACAAGCTGTGCGTCGTGACGCCCAAGGTCTGCAACGACAACGAGAGCTGCACCAACGACACCTGCAGCGCGGAGACCGGCGGCTGCAGCGCGGTCTTCGACAAGGCCAAGTGCGGCGGCGGCAAGGGCGGCCAGGCCACGCCCCTGGCCTTGCCCTACAAGACCAGCTTCTCGTGCGGCGACGAGTCCACCGCGCTGTGGACCCTCGACAAGCCGAGCGCGGGGCCGGCGTGGGCCTTCGACGACACGCCCGCGAAGCCGACGCCGTCCTACAAGCCGTGCAGCCTCAACTTCAACGACGGCACAGACTTCTCGTGCCCGGCGGGGGCCAAGAACGTCAGCGGTTCGGCCGTGTCGCCGTGGTTCGACGCCACGGGCGTCCCCAGCATCGGCAACCTGCGCATGCGGGTCCGTGTCGGTGGCACGTGGGAGAAGAACAACAACGACGAGCTCCGCTTCGAGGTCACGACCGACGGCAAGACCTGGCAGAACGTCTACGACATGAACGCCATGTCCACGACGACGCAGTGGAGCTCGCCGAACATCAGCCTCGGATCTGTCGAGGGCAAGGTGTTTCGGGTTCGGGTGCGCTTCTACACCACCAACTGCACGAACAACTCGGGCACCGGCCCCTTCATCGACCAGCTGTGGATCAAGGACGACGCCTGCTACACGCACGACGACTGCACGGGCGGCAGCAAGTGCTCGGTGCGCAAGTGCTCCAACCACGGCTGCCAGGCGCTCAACCCGTGCAATGACCACAACCCGTGCACCTCGGACAGCTGCAACGGCGTGGACGGCAGCTGCAAGAACCTCCCGGTGAGCAACGGCAGCAACTGCAACGACGGCGACAGCTGCACGGAGGGCACCAAGTGCAGCCAGGGCAAGTGCGCGGGTGGCACGCAGGCGAAGGACGGGGTCGCGTGCGCCGACGGCGACGGCTGCACCGGCGCGGGCGTGTGCAAGAGCGGCGCGTGCGCAGCGTCGGTGGTCTGCGACGACAACAACCCCTGCACGGTCGACACCTGCGACAAGGTGCTCAACAAGTGCACCTTCCTCCCGGCGTCGGGCAGCTGTGACGACGGCAACCCCTGCACCACCGGCGACACGTGCGGGCTCGGGCTCTGCCTGGGCAAGGCGGACAAGTGCGACGACGGCGACGTGTGCACCGTGGACACGTGCAGCCAGCTCGGGGGCAAGTGCGACAACAGCGTGAGCGCCTGCGACGACGGCGACTCGTGCACCACGGACACCTGCAACAAGGCCGACGGCGCCTGCACGTTCAGCGCGAGCGCGGCGTGCGCGACCGCCGCGCCCATCCCCTACAAGCAGCCCTTCGCGTGTGGCGGCAAGCACGGCTGGACGCTCACCGGCACGTCCGGAGGCCCCGCCTGGGCCGTGGACGGCAGCCCCGCGACCCCCGGGGCGTACTCGGGCAAGTGCTCGCTCAACTTCAACAACGGCACCGACTACGCCTGCCCCAAGGGCGCCTCCAAGGTCGAAGGTACGGCGACCTCGCCGTGGATCGACGCCAAGACGGCGCTCACCAACTCGTTCTATCTGCGCTTCCGCCTCTCGGGGCAGTGGGAGACGAACAACAACGACGAGCTGTGGGTCGAGGCGAGCGTCGACGAAAAGACCTGGTCGAAGATCTACGACGCGAGCTACACCAACGTGAACGGGTGGGGCTACTACACGGCCGGCTTGAGCCAGTTCAAGGGCAAGAAGTTCAAGGTCCGCTTCCGCTTCTTCACCACCAACTGCACCAAGAACGCGACGGTGGGCCCCTTCGTGGACGACGTCTCGATTCGCGATGAAGGCTGCTTGATCGACGCCGACTGCGAGGACGGCAACGCGTGCACGACGCACACCTGTAACAGCAGCGGGGGCTGCTCCAACTCGGGCAAGAGCTGCAACGACGACCAGGCCTGCACGCAGGACAGCTGCAACCCGTCGACCGGCGCCTGCGTGCACAAGTACACGCCGGACGGCAACGGCTGCAACGACGGCGACGCGTGCACCTCGAGCGACAAGTGCCACAGCGGCAAGTGCAGCGGCACGCCGCTGGTGTGCAACGACGGCGACAAGTGCACCAACGACGCGTGCGACAGCGCGGTGGGGTGCGCCTACACGCCCGTGTGCGACGACAAGAACCCGTGCACCGTCGACACCTGCGACGCAGCCACGCAGAAGTGCTCGAGTACGCCGGTGGCGTCCGGGACGGCCTGCGACGACGGCGACGCCTGCACCGGCGGCGAGAGCTGCACCAGCAAGGGGTGCGTGGGCGGCGGCGTGTTCGTCGGGACCGCGACCAGCTCGAGCTACTCGACGGTGAGCGACGTGGTCGTGCACAGCTCCGGGGCTGTGTTCTTCACCTCGGTGGGTCAGCACCGCGTGTACAAGCTCGACGGCAACAAGGCCGTGGTCATCGCGGGGACGTCGGCCGGTCACGTGGACGGCGCCGGTACGCAGGCGCGGTTCAACTACCCGCGCGCGCTGGCGGTGGACAAGGCCGGTGTGCTCTTCGTCGCGGACTCCAACAACCACCGGATCCGCAAGGTGGACAGCAAGGGTGTGGTGTCCACGCTGGCCGGCTCGAAGGCGGGCTTCAAGGAGGGACCGGGCGGCCTGCTCAACAACCCGCACGGCATCGCGGTGGACAGCAAGGGCGGCATCGTCGTCGCGGACACGTACAACTACCGGATTCGCAAGGTGACCACGTCCGGCTCGGTAAACACCATCGCGGGCAGCAGCGGCGGCTTCGCCGACGGCACGGGCGCCAAGGCCCGCTTCAACCGCCCCATGGGCCTCGACTTCGACGACAAGGACGACCTCTACATCGCGGACGCGTACAACTACCGCATCCGCAAGATGACGCCCGCTGGCGTGGTGACGACTGTGGCCGGCGGCAAGTCTGGCTTCTACGACGGTCTGGCCAGCGTCGCGCGCTTCAACCGCCCGTGGGATGTCCAGGTGGCCGGCGGCGGCGCGCTGATCGTGGGCGACGCGTACAACTACCGCGTCCGTCGCATCACCCCGACGGGCTTCGTCTCGACCCTCGCGGGGCAGGGCAGCGGCGGCTACACCAACGGGGCAGGCGCCAGCGCGCGCTTCAACCGGCCTACGGGCGTCGCGGTGCACAGCGACGGCACGGTCTACGTCGCGGACATGTACAACGGACGGATCCGCACCGTGACCGTGAAGGCGGGCGGCGGATCGTCGTGCGACGACGGGAACAAGTGCACCACCGACTCCTGCGACAAGGTCACCGGCAAGTGCAAGCACGATGCGAAGACGAGCTGCGCCGACGGCAAGGCGTGCACGGACGACCTGTGCAACCCCACCACGGGCGCCTGCAAGAACACGGTCAAGAGCTGCGACGACGGCGACACCTGCACCGTGGACAGCTGCGACGCCAGCACGGGCGAGTGCAAGCACAGCAAGACCACGTGTGATCACACCGTGACCAAGACCGGGTGGAAGCAGAGCTTCCCGTGTGGCAGCACCAACGGTTGGACCTTGACGGGGACCGGCGGGCCCAAGTGGGCCGTGGACGCGGCTCCGGCCAAGCCAGCGCCGACCTCGGGCAAGTGCAGCCTGAACTTCAACAACGGCGCCGACTATGCCTGCGCTGCCGGCGCCAAGTCGGTGTCTGGCACGGCCACCTCGCCGTGGCTCAGCACGAAGGGCGTTACGGGCAACGGCACGATTCGGGTTCAGTTCCGGTACAGCGGGCGCTGGGAGAGCAACAACAACGACGAGCTCCACGTGCAGCTCAGTCAGGACGGGAAGGCCTGGACCACCATCGGGGACCTGTCGTGGACCAACACCACGAGCTGGGGGACCTTCAACGGCACCTATTCGGGCTACACGGGCGGGCAGGTGAAGCTGCGATTCAGCTTCAAGACCACGGACTGCAACCTCAACGTCTGGCAGGGCGCGTTCATCGACGACGTGGTGGTGCGCGACGAGAGCTGCGCCAAGGACGCAGACTGCGACGACGGCAGCGCCTGCACGACCGACAAGTGCAGCAACGGCACCTGTCAGTTCCCCGGCGTCAACTGCGATGACGGCAACGCCTGCACCAATGACACCTGCAGCAAGCAGTGGGGGTGCGCCCACGTCGGACAGGCCGACGGGAGCTACTGCTCTGACAGCGACACCTGCACGAGCAACGACACCTGCCTGAACACCAAGTGTGTGGGCGTCCCGACGGGGAAGAACGGCCAGACCTGCTCCGACAGCAGCAACTGCACGGGCGGGGACACCTGCACGTCTGGCAAGTGCGTCGGCGTGAACCTGTGCACCGACAGCAACCCGTGCACGGTGGACACCTGCAAGAACAACAACTGTGCCTTCGCGTTGAGCTCCGTGGTCTGTGACGACGGCAAGCCGTGCACGAAGGACGTGTGCGACGCCGCCGAGGGCTGCAAGCACACCCCAGCCTGCGACGACGGCGACAGCTGTTCGGTCGACTCTTGCGATCCGAAGACGGGCGCCTGCTCGTACGCCAAGGGCCCGTGCAAGGCGGGCGACACACCCAAGCTGCCGTGGAAGGCGGGCTTCACCTGTGGCGGCAGCGGCGCGACGCAGTGGACCTTCCAGACCGTGAGCGGCGGTGTGGGTTGGGGCATCGACAAGACGCCGTCGCCGCCGAAGCCCTACGTCAGCGACTGCACGCTCAACCTCAACGACGGCAAGGGGCTGACCTGCAAGGCGGGGCAGACCAAAATCGTCGCCTACGCCCTGTCTCCCTGGCTGGACGCCACGGGCGTCCCCGCGCTGGACAACCGGCTCTACGCGCGCTTCCGGGCGAGCGGCACCATCAGTGGCAACGGACGGGTGTATTCGCTGCAGGCGACGACAAACGGCACCAGCTGGTCGACCCGCTACAACATCGGCAGCTACAACGTGAACGGTTGGTATGAGCTCGTGGTCAACCTCAGCAGCTACGCGGGCAAGAAGTTCCGCCTGCGCTTCCGCTTTGAGCTGGACTGCACGACAGCGGGGGGCTCGGGTCCCTTTGTCGACGCCTTGACGGTCCGCGACGAGCGCTGCTCGTCTGCGTCTGAGTGCGACGACAACAATGTCTGCACCGAGAACCGGTGCGTCAACAGCTCGTGCAGCTACCACGGGCTCAACTGCAACGACGACAACCCGTGCACCCAAGACGGCTGCAGCGCGCAGTACGGCGGTTGCTACAACCGCGCTCGCCCCGACACCCAGAGTTGCGGCGACACCAGCGGCTGTGTCGAGCACCGCTGCCTCGCCGGCAAGTGCGCGACCAAGAACAAGGCTGAGGGCCAGAGCTGCAGCGACGGCGACTCCTGTACGACCGGCGACAAGTGCACCAAGAGCGTGTGCAAGGGGACGGGGACCGGCAAGGCGGGCGCGCCCTGCACCGACGGCAACCGCTGCACGACGGACGACCGCTGCGACAAGGGCGCGTGCACCGGCGTCGTCGGCGTGGTCTCGACCACGCCTGTGGGCAGCAACGGCTCGCTGAGCTCGCCGAGCGGCGTGGCCGTCAGCAGCACGGGGCAGGTCTACGTCACCAGCCTGGGGCATCACCGCGTGCGACGTGTGGTGCAGGGCAAGCTGGTGGACTTCGCTGGCTACACGGGCGGCTTCGCCGATGGGCCCAAGGCCAAGGCGCGCTTCAACCAGCCGTGGGGGCTCGACGTGGGGCCCAAGGGCAACGTCTGGGTCGCCGACCTCAACAACCACCGCGTGCGGAAGATCGACGCCGCAGGCAACGTCACCACGCTCGCCGGCAGCACGCAGGGCTTCGCCGACGGAAAGGGGACCGCGGCCAAGTTCTACCGCCCCCACGACGTGGTCACCGACGCGCAGGGCTTCGTGTTCGTGGCCGACGCGTACAACCATCGCATCCGCCGCGTGGGGCCCGACGGCACCGTGGTGACCGTGGCTGGCGGCAGCGCCGGCTTCAAGGACGGCAAGGGCGCGACGGCGAAGTTCAACCGACCGTCGGGTGTCGCGCTGGACGACAAGGGCGTGCTCTTCGTCGCGGACACCTACAACAGCCGGATTCGGCGCGTGGAGGCCGACGGCACGGTCACCACCTTTGCCGGCACCGGCAGCAGCAGCCACACGGACGGGCCAGGCAAGACCGCGCGCTTCAACCGGCCCTACGGCATCTCATGGGGCAAGGGGAACTTCTGGGTCGCGGACTACTACAACCACGACGTGCGCCGGATCACGCCGGCTGGCGACGTGTTCACGGTGACCGGGCGGCAGGGCTACGGCATCCTCGACGGCGCGCTGAGCAGCGCGCGATTTGCGTATCCGACCGACGCGGTGGTCGACAGCGCGGGCACGGTGTGGGTCGCGGACCGGAGCAACAGCAAGCTCCGCCAGATCAAGTTCGGCGGCAGCGACCTCTGCAACGACGGCAAGCCCTGCTCGAACGACCTCTGCGACACGGCGACGGGCAAGTGCGACAACGGCCCCAAGGACTGTGACGACGGCAACGCCTGCACGCTCGACACCTGCGCGACTGCCAACAGCGCCTGCCAGCACCAGCCCTACGGCTGCGACGACGGGGACGCCTGCACGACGGACAGCTGCGACAAGACAGCCGGCTGCAAGCACACCAAGAAGGCGAGCTGCGAGAGCTGCGGAGACGTCGGCGACTGCGACGACAGCGACCCCTGCACGAAGGACGCCTGCGACGGCACCTGCAGTCACAGCAAGATCGCGGGCTGCACCGGCTGCACCAACGCCGCCAGCTGCGACGACGGCAACACCTGCACGGTGGACTCGTGCGCTGGCGGCAAGTGCAGCTACAAGCCGGTGCCCACGGGGGCCTGGTGCAGCGACGGCGACCTGTGCACGGGCGACGACCACTGCGTCGCCGGCTCGTGCAGCGGCGCGACCGCCTGGGTGAAGCTCGCGGCCGGCAAACCCGGCGTGTCTGGCGTCGTCGACGGAGCCAGCGCGCAGGCGCGCTTCAAGTCGCCCTTTGGCGCGGCGTGGCACCCCTTGCTGCACCAGCTCATCGTCGCCGGTGGCGCAGGTCATCGGATCCGCCGGGTGCGGGACGACGGCTACACCCAGCGGCTCGCGGGGTACTCGGCTGGCTACAACGAGGGCACCAGCTACAGCAGCAACTCGGTGCGCTTCAACCTGCCGTCGGACGTCGCAGTTGGCGCTGACGGTGTCGTGTACGTGGCCGACCAGAGCAACCATCGCGTCCGCCGCGTCGACTTCATCGTCTCCAACAAGGTGACCACGGTGGTCGGGAACGGCAAGGCGGGCTACCTCGACGGCGTGGGGACCAAGGGCCAGCTCTCGTCTCCGACCGGACTCGCCACCAACGGCAAGGGCACGCTCTATGTCGCGGACCGCGGCAACCATCGCGTCCGCAGCGTGAACCTGGCCTCGGGGCAGCTGCTCACGCTGGCCGGCAGCGTCGCGGGCTTCAAGGACGGCAAGGGCACGGCGGCGCGGTTCACCAACCCGACCGGGGTCGACGTCGACGGCTCAGGCCGGGTCTTCGTCGCGGACCAGGGCAACCACCGCGTCCGTCGCATCGACGCGGGGGGTGTGGTGTCGACCCTCGCAGGCGGCGTGGCGGGCTTCGTGGACGGGGTTGGCGCGAGCGCCCGCTTCAAGTCGCCGACCGACGTGCTGGCCATGGCGGACGGGAGCGTGTTCGTGGCGGATCTCGGCAATCACGCGGTGCGTCGCGTCGCGCTCACGGGTCACACGGCCACGGTGTTTGGCGGCAAGCCCGGCAGCGTCGACGGGAGCCTGACGCAGGCTCAGGTCCTGGCGCCGAC
This sequence comes from bacterium, assembly GCA_030425545.1. Lineage (GTDB taxonomy): Bacteria > Myxococcota_A > UBA9042 > UBA9042 > UBA9042 > UBA9042. The sequence continues at coordinate 8,034 of JAUIAC010000061.1, forward strand.
CGGCCTGGCTCACGCCCCGCAGGGCGGTGTGTACGTCGTGGCCCAGGGCGCACACACGGTGCACCGCCTGTCACACGTCGGCAGCGTCTGTGGCGACGGCGAGGTGTGCGACGGGGACACGTGCGACGCGAAGACGGGCAAGTGCATCTACGCGCCGGCGTTGGGTCTCGACGGCTGCGACGACGGCAACCCGTGCACGGCCGATCTGTGCATGCCCTGGTCGGGCAAGTGCTTGCACACGCCCGCTACGGCTGGCTTGAGCTGCGGCGGCGGCAAGACCTGTGTTGCTGGAGCGTGCGAGACCCCCGCGAGCAAGTAGGGGCCGCCGTGAGCAGGACAGCGCGTCAGCGGTGTGCGAGCGGCAGCTTGAGGTAGCGGACGCCGTTGCCCTCGGGGTCGGGGAGCTGTCCCGCGGCGACGTTGACCTGCACGCTCTGGTACAGCAGCACCGGCGCGTTGAGCGTGGCGTCGCGCGCCGTGCGGAAGCGGACGAAGTCCTCCTCGCTGGAGTCCGCGCGCAGCTGGGTGTTGCCGCGCTTGGACGCGCCGATGGTCGTCTCCCAGCGTAGCTCGCGGCCGCCAGGCTGGTAGTCGTGGCCGACGAACACGCGCGTCTCGTCGGGCAGGGCGTAGAGCTTGTCGTGGACGGAGTGATAGAGCGTCGCGGCGCTGCCCGCCGGGAAGTCGCAGCGCCCGGTGCCAAAGTCCGGCATGAAGAGCGCGTCGCCGGTGAAGAGGGCGTCGTCGATGAGGAAGCTGACACAGGCCGGCGTGTGTCCTGGGGTCGCGATGACGCGCACCTGCAGCGCGCCGACGTTGAAGGTGTCGCCGTCAGCGAAGAGCCGGTCGAACTGCGAGCCGTCGGTCTTGAACGTCGCCGGCAGGTTGAAGAGGTCCTTGAACACCCCTTGGACCTCCGTGATCGCCGCGCCGATGCCGATGTGTGCGCCGAAGCGCTCGCGGAGCTCCTGCGAGCCCGACAGGTGGTCGGCGTGGGCGTGGGTCTCGAGCACCCAGCGCAGCTGCAGACCCTCGGCCTCGATGAAGGCGATGAGCTCTCGCAGCGACTCGTCATGGACGCGGACCGCGATGGGGTCGTAGTCGAGCACCGAGTCGATGACGAGGGCCTCTCGCTCGCCCTCCGGGGCCGTGTCGTCCCAGACCACGTAGGTCAACGTGTAGGTGCGTGCGTCGAAGAAGGGCTTGATCTGCATGGCGTCTCTCCTTGGGCCATCGCGCGAGGCGACGGGGTGGTCGCGTCTCGCGAGGGCAGGTGGGGCGTCGGCCACGGCGGTGCGCCAGGGCCGTTGCACGGGCGACACAACATCCCGAAGCCACGCGGCATGGGGCCGCGGGTGGTCGCTGGTCGCTGCGGAGAGGAGCCCGAGGGTGCTCGAAGTGTTACGGCGTGAGCGGGGTCCGACGCAGGGTGTGGACCTGCTCGCGGAGCTCGGACAGGCCCCAGCGGTTGGCCGCGTCCGGTCCCTGGAGCGCGTCGAGGTCGGCCACCGCGCTCACGGCGAAGTCCGGCTCGAGCAGCGCGCGAACGGCGGGCGTGGGGACCGAGAAAGGCGGCCCCTGCTTCTCGTCCTGCGGGTACGCGATGGTGACGAGCAGTCCTGGCGCGCCGGCGGGGAGCAGTCGCGCCAGCTGCCTGGCGTGCGCCGGCCGCAGCTCCGGTGGCAGCGCGATGAGGCTGGCGCGGTCGAACACCGCCTCCACCGGCCCGACGAGCTCCGCGGGACAGGCGAAGAAGTCGCCCTGGATCACGCTGAGCCCCTCGCCGGCGCCCTCCCCGCGAAACACCTTGTAGTCGCCGTGGGTCGCCACCGCGTAGGGCAGCGACTGCTCCTCGAAGAAGGCTGCGCAGGCCAGCTCGCTGAGCTCTACGCCCACGACGCCGTAGCCCTCGTCGTGGAGCCAGCGCATGTCGGCCGACTTGCCGCATAGGGGGACCAGCACCCGCGCGCCAGCGGTGAGTCCAAGCGTGGGCCACCAGCGCTGCAGGTGGGCGTTGGGGGCGGACTGATGAAAGCCGATGCGATCGGACTGCCAGCGTGCGTGCCAGAACTGCGGTTCCATGGGGCTCCGGTGGGGTGTCGTGGGGAGGGCGAAAGGGCGGGCCGCGAGGCTGTGCGTCCGTCTGGGTGCCAAATACGGTGTGACGCCAGCCTCGGCGTGACGCCAGCCTCGGCGTGACGCCAGCCTGGGCGTGACACCAGTGTAGGCGCAACGGACCCTGGCCGCAGCACGGGTGGGGCTCAGGGGTGTGCAGTCGCCTGCAGCGCGGCGCCCACACATGCGGCGCCCGCACACACAGGGTCCGTGGGCGCTTGTCGCGCGCGGGGTGGGCGTGCACGGTGGGGACGCCCGCACCCCGGAGTCCCCGATGGCCAGCCCGCCCTGCGAGACGTCGACCGCCCGTGCGCCGATGTCGCGGCGCGCCGCGCTGCGTGTGCTCGGCCTCGCGCCCGCGCTCTGGGCGGCCGGCTGCGGCCGGGCCAAGCCCAGCGGGAAGGCCGGGTCGGGCGCCGCGGCGCAGGCCCCGAGCGCGGGGGCCGCCCCGCAAGGCGGCGCCGTGGCTGGGACCGCGGAGGCGGCGGCCGCGCGCGCCGGCGCGTCTGCGCGGGCCACAGCGACGCGCCTGGGATCGGGGCCGCGCGGCGTCGCGCTGGGCGCCGGGCAATACAAGCGCCCCGACGGCGGGACCGCCTTTGTGTTGGCCGCCGTGGACCTCGACCGCCACCCGCTGGCGGCCCGTCGCGTCGCGCTCTCGTTCTTCGGCCACGGCCTGGCCTTCGACCCCACACGCCCCACGCGAGCGCTGCTCTTCGAGAAGCACGGCCCAGGCTGCTGCGAGCTCGACCTGGCCGCCCTGCGCGTCGTGCGGCCGGTGGCGACGGTCCCCGAACGCCAGTTCTACGGCCACGGCGTCTTCACCGCGGACGGCGCCACGGTGCTGGCGACCGAGACCGTGACGAAGACCGGCAAGGGGGTGATCGTGACCCGCGACGGCCAGACCCTCGAGCGGACCGGCACGTTTCCCTCCTACGGCCTCGCGCCGCACGACTGCCTGCTCGTCGACGGTGGCCGGACCCTGGCGGTGACCAACGGAGGCGGCCCTGTCTCCGGCGGTGGGCGCCCCGGGCTGGCCCTCATCGACGTCGCGACGCAGCGGCTGATGGAGTCGATCCCGCTCGCGGACGCGCAGGCGAACGCGGGCCACGTGGCCGTGTCCGCCGCCGGCGACGCGGTGGTGGTGTCGGCGCCGCGTGACGGGCTCGACGCGCACGCAAAGGGCGTCCACGGCCAGGTGAGCGTGCGTCAGCTGCACGGCAAGGGGCCGCTGCGCAGCGCCGTGGGCGACATCGTGCCCAGGCTGCGGGGCGAGGTGTTGAGCCTGGCCATCGACGACGCAGCGGGGGTAGTGGCCGCGACCAACCCCTCGGGAGGCCTGGTGACCCTGTGGGACCTCACCAGCGGCAAGCTGCTGAGCTCCGTGGACCGCTTTGCGCAGCCGCGGGGCATCGCGCTGACGCGAGATCGCTCGGCCTACGTGCTCTCTTGGGGCGCCGACACGCGGCTCGGTGTCCTCGACCTGCACACGCTCCAGCCGAAGCCCGCGGGCACCCTGGCGCGCTCGTGGATCAGCGGGTCACACCTCTACGTTCGGGCCTGACGTGCGAAGGATGCCCGCGCCCACCATGCCGCCAGCTGCCTCCGCCGCCGAGCTGCGTCTCAGCCGAACACGCCCAGCGACTGGAGCTGCGCCCGCAGCGTCGCGCTGTCGGTGAAGCGGAGCCCGTGCATGCCTACGGCCCGCGCGGCGGCGCAGTTACTCTCGCGATCGTCGATGAAGACGCAGCGCTCGGGCGCCACGCCCAGGGCCTCCGCCGGCCCCAGGTAGGCGCGGGGGTCGGGCTTGCGCACGCCCGTCTTGCAGGACACGAAGCGCCAGTCGAGGTAGCGACTCAGGCCCAGCCGGGACTCGATCAGCTGCCACCACGCCGGGTAGTTCGACAGGGAGACCTGCTGCACGCCCGCGGCCTGGAGTTCCTGCAGCAGCCCCTCCATGCCCGGCACCCAGCGGTAGCGCTCGGCCATCCACGCTTCGAGCGCCGGTCCGGTGACCCCCAGGCGCTCGATGCCGCCCCGCGTAAAGCGGGCGTAGTAGGTCTCGCGGTCGATCTCGCCGCGCTCGAACACGGGCCACACGTCCGGGGTCATCTCGACCAGCAGCGCCTTGAGCTCGAGGCCGAAGAGGCTGCCGAGGTCGTCGGCGAAGAAGGGGTCGACCACGACCGTGTCCATGACGTCGAAGAGCAGGAGCGTCGGGCGGCCCTCGGGAGCGGCCTGGGTCGGCACGCCCTGGGGCGCTGGTCGCTGCGCGTCCGTCGTCATCGCGGCGACTCCCCGGCGTACTCGAAGTGCAGGCGCTGCCACTCGCCGCGGTCGGCGTTGCCCCGACAGGCCCACAGCTCAAGCCGCGCGGGGACCATGATCAGCACGGAGTCGGTGGCCGTGCCCTCGTCGTCTTCAGCGTAGCGGTTGATGCTGTCGACCCCGTCGGTGCGGTCGGCGAAGAGGGCGCGCAGGCGGTCGACGTTCTGATTGCGCTTGCTGAGCCAGTCTTCGATACGGCGGTAGCGCGCCAGGCTGCTCGAGCTCGCGGCCTCGCCCTCCAGCACCTGGTGGCTCGGGTTCAGGCAGTGGTTCGTGCGCCACAGCGGCTGGCCGGCCGCGTCACGTCGCACAGCGCTGCCCGGCGTGGTCTCCCAGTCGGTGATGCGCTCCGGGTCGGCGAGCCAGTAGGTGTGCGCGCCAGAGCGCGGCGCGCGCTCGATGACCTGAGCGGCCGCGTCAAAGCTCGTCTGCGCCATGACCTTGTGCAGGATGTTCATGTACCCGACGCCCACCCGGGCCCCCCAGGTCTTGATGTTGGTGGTGCCCGTGCAGAGCCCGGCGGCGTTCATGCCGACCAACGAGGGGCAACCGGTGACCGTGACGCTCCAGGTCTCCGGGCGGTCGTCCGGCACGCGGTGGATGCCGACGACATAGTCGATGTCCTGGGGGTTCAGGTCCCAGGTCTGGCCCACGAGGTGCTCGCCGTCCACCGTGCGGTTGCCGGGGACCAGCACCATGGAGCAGCCCTCGTTGTCCGGTGGCCCGGCGTCTCCGCCCCGGTGCTTGTCGTTGAGCGAGACCACGTCGCGCATGTCGGTCATGTTGCCCGCGGTGAAGAGGCGCACCGCGTCGACGCCTGCGGCCCGGGCCACCGCGAGGTGTTCCGCGTACGCGGGCGGGTCCCAGTCGGCGAAGCGAGCCATGCTCTGGCGCCCGACGTCGAGCAGCTCGGCGATGCTGCCCCGACCCAGCTCCTGGAAGTGCAGATCCACCGCGTTGAGCCGCATGTCGATGAAGGCGCCGATGAGCGAGCGAAAGGCCTCGCCCTGGCCGTGCCCCAGCTGCGCGGGGGTGCCGCGGACCGTGACCGTGCTGAGGGGGAGCTTGGCGACATGGGACGTGGGCTGACTCACGGGAACTCCAGGCTTCTGGGGCGCGCGGTGCGCGACTGACGAGGTGGACGGCGTCGCGCCGCTTCGCGGGAGCGTGCGGCTCGGCTACCCTGGCGCCCCGCTGCGTCACAGACGGCGCGAGCGGTCAGGGAGCGCCCATGTTGCCCGCTGTTGGCACCTACGTCGACGTACACGCCCACTTGATCCACCCGGACTTCGCTGGGGAGGAAGACGCGACCGCGGCGCGCGCCCGCGAGGCTGGCCTGGCTTGGGTCATCGTCAATGGCCTCGAGCCGCGCTCGAACCGCGCCGTGGTCGAGCTCTGCGCGCGCCACGACCACCTGCTGCCGGCGGTGGGGATCTACCCGGTCGACGCCTGTAACGCGGTGATCGACCGGGACGCCTGGGACCACCCCTTTCCCGCGCCGACGGCCTTCGACGTCGACGCGGAGCTGGCGTGGATCGACGGCGTGGCGGACGACGTGGTCGCCATCGGCGAGTGTGGGCTCGACGCCTACTGGGTGAAGGATCCAGCGGCGCTGGCCGAGCAGGAGCGGGTGCTGCGGCGTCTGTGTCGCATCGCCAAGGCGCACGACAAGCCGCTGATCCTGCACACGCGCAAGGCCGAAGCGCGGACCTTCGAGCTGCTCCAAGACGAGGGCGTGGAGCGCGCCGACTTCCACTGCTACGGCGGCAAGCTGAAGCTCGCGAAGCGCATCGCTGCTGCGGGGTACTACCTGTCGATTCCTCCCGTGGTCGAGCGCGCCGAGTCCTTCCAGCGGCTCACCTCGGAGCTGCCCTTGAGCCAGCTGCTGACCGAGACAGACTGCCCCTACATGGGCCCGGACAAGGGCGAGCGCAACGAGCCGGCCAACGTGCCCCGCGGCGTGACAGCCATGGCTGCGGCTCGCGGGATCCCGGCCGACGACATGGCGGCGGCCTTGCGGGCCAACTTCCAGGCGCTGTTTCGGTGTTGAGCGCGCGGTGGCTCGTGGTCGAGCCGCACGGGGCGCGACCCGCCGTGACGGTGGTGCGCGGCGCGGACGACGGCGGCGACGGCGCGCCGACCGTGGTCGACCGCCGGCCGGTCCTCCCGGGTGCCGACTGGCTGGCGGACGCCGCCGTCGTCCGCGACCGACAGCCGGGCCCGCTGACCGGGCTGATCCTCGTCACGCACACCTGGCCCGACGACGCTGTGCGCGAGCCGTCGATGCACGAGTCCGGCGTCCCGGGGGCGGCGGCCCGCGCACGCGGGGCAGCGCGCGCCGCAGACGAGGCGCTGTGCGCCAACCTGGCCGACGTGCTCGGGCTCGCGGGCCGGCTCGTGGACGCGGGCACCTGCCGCGGGCTCGGCGAGGCGACGCTTGGGGTCGGGCGCGGCCTGGGCGATCAGCTCCACCTGGGCGTGGGCGTGCCCGCGAGCGGCGTGGTGTTGGACGGGCGGTGGCGACGGCATCCTCTGGGGCGCGCCTGGAGCGCTGACCGCACCGTGGTGAGCTCCGCGGGGGCGCCGCACGGCGGCTCCGGCCGTGGGTGGCTGAGCGACTGGACCTCGTCCGCGGGCCTGGTGACCCACGCCCGCCTGTTGGCGCACGAGACGCTGGCCCCCCCGCCGCTGCACGGCGGTGGCGCGCTGCGCCCGGTGCTCGACGGCGTGGCGCGCCACGAGGCGCTGTCGTTGGCGTTGGCGAGGGACACCGGCAGGGCGGTTGGCCAGGTGCTCGGCGGGTTGATCAACACCCTGGACATCGGCGCGGTGGTGCTCCACGTGTCGCCCGCCGCCCTCCGCCCGAGGGTGCTGGCCGCGGCCGAGTTGGCCGTCGCGCGTCACAGCTTCGCGTCGCTGCGCGAGGGGCTGCGTTGGCTGCAGCCGACCCTGGGCGACGACGCCGTGCCGCTGGGCGCGGCCTTGTGGCAGCGCGACGACGCGACCGGCGACAGCCGCCGGGCACAGCGATGAGCGTCCCCAGCCGCGCCGCAGACGCGGGGCTGTCCGTCACCGAGCTCAGCGTCGCTGCGGGGGGCACCACGCTCCTACGCGGGGTGTCGCTGCACCTCGCGGCGGGCGACGTCGTCGCGCTCAGCGGTCCCTCGGGGCTCGGCAAGTCGCGCTTGCTCCGGGCCCTCTGCGGGTTGGACACGCACGAGGCGGGAGACGTGCGCTTGGACGGCAGGCCCCCAGCGTCGTGGGGCTGGCCAGCGTGGCGTCGCGTGGTCTCCTTGGTCCAGCAGCGCGCGGTGATGCTGCCCGGCTCCGTGGCGGACAACCTGCGCCTGGCCTTCCAGTGGCAGAGCGCCTGCGGCGCCTCCTTCGACGTGGGCACCGCGAGGCAGCTGTTGAGCGACCTGGGCTTGCCCGCGTCGCTGTGGGGCGACGAGGCGCGCCGCCTGTCGCTGGGCCAGGCGCAGCGGGTCGCCCTGGCGCGCGCGCTCCTGACCTCGCCCCGCGTGCTGCTGCTCGACGAGCCCACGGCGAGCTTGGACCCCGCCAGCGCGCGCCGCGTGGAAGGGGCGGTGCGGCGCGCCTGTGCGGCGGGCGCCGCGGCGCTCGTCGTCTCGCACGACCCGGATCAGGGCGGGCGCCTGGGCGCTGAAACGCTGGATCTCAGCCCTTTTCGCGCGGAGGGCCACGATGCCGCGTGAGGTGGTCGGCGCGCTGCCGCTCGACGCGGTCGACCTCGCGGTGGCGGCGAGCCTGGTGGCCGTGGCCGGCGGCGTCAGCCTCGCCATGGGGCTGGGGCTCGGCCGCAAGCTGGCGCTCGGCGCGCTGCGCACCGTGGTGCAGCTGGTGCTGCTCGGCTACGCGCTGGACCTGCTCTTCGGCCTCGACCACCCCGTCGGCGTGCTCGCCTGGCTGGCGCTGATGGTGACCGCGGCCGGACGCGCCGCCATGACCCGCCCGAGTCGGACCTTTCGCGGTGCCTTTCTGCGCGGCTGGGTGGCGCTTGCCCTCAGCGCGCTCGTCACCACCTTCGTGGTCACCGGCGCCATCGTGGGCGTCGAGCCTTGGTACGACCCGCGCTACCTCATCCCGCTGTGCGGCATGGTGTTGGGCAACAGCCTCACGGGCATCTCGCTGACCGTCGACGCGCTCTTGGAGACGCTCGACGTCCGGCGCGACGAGGTGGAGTGCCGCCTGTGCCTCGGCGCGACCCGCTGGGAGGCCGCTCGCGAGCCGCTGCGCGCCGCGCTCCAGCGCGGCATGACCCCGATCCTCAACGCCATGGCGGTCGTCGGCCTGGTGTCGATCCCGGGCATGATGACCGGGCAGATCCTGGCCGGCGCGCCACCGATGGACGCCGTCCGCTATCAGATCATGGTCATGTTCATGCTCGCCGGCGCGACCGCCGTGGGCAGCGTGCTGGTGGGCTGGCTGGTGTTTCGGCGCCTCGTCAACGACGCGCACCAGCTGCAGGCGCAGGACATCGTCGTGCGCGACTGAGGCGCGCCGCAGCGCCCCGAGCTTCCCCGCAGGGCCGGCTTTGATAGAGTCGGGCGTCCGCACCTCGCGAACTCTGGAGTCGCCATGTTCAGCTCCCCGCCTCACCCTCGCCGCCGGTTCTGGCGCGAGCCGCAAGCAGCCCGCCCATCCTCGGCGTGCGCCGCGCCGCGGGCGACGCGGCCCGCGCCCGCCCTCTGGGCCCTGTGGCTCGCGCTCGCCCTGGCGGCCTGTGGCAACGACCCAGCGAGCTCGAGCGCCGCCGACACGGCCGCAGGCGACGCCCTGCAGGCGCAGGACGCGCTCAGCTCAGACATCACCAGCTCGGACGCCACGGGCGGCGACGCGGCCGGCGACGCGACCGGTCAGCCCGACTCCGGCCCGGCTGTGGCCGACAAGCCCCTCGCGAGCGTCGACCCGCCGGCGTGGGTCACGCCCACGGGCTGGACCGCGGCGGTGCACTACGCCGGTACCGCCGACGCCATCGGCGCGGCCATCGCAGACGGCAGCTTCGTCCCGCCGAAGGCCGGCACCAAGGCCTACGGCAAGGTCTGGCTCGACGCTACGCCCAAGTCCGGCGTCATGGGCCCCTTCGGCAACGGCAACGCCACCGTGTGGCTCATCGGCAACGTCAACGTGCCCAAGGACACCGCCGCCATCGCCCGGCTGGACCGGGTGTCGTCGATCCGCGTCGGGGCCTGGCGCGCGCCTGGAGACATCTACGGCCACGGCAAGGCGCGCGTGCCGCTGCGACTGAAGAAGGGGGACAACCTGCTCATCGTGCGGGGGCGGGGTGGACAGAAGATCCGGGTGACCCTGGAGACCAGCGACGCCGAGCTGCACCTCAACCCGCTGGACTGGACCCGCCCGGAGCTGCGCGTCGGTCACAAGGACCCTTCGTGGCTGGGCGTGCCGCTCCTGGAGCTCACCGGCGCGGCTCAGTCCGGTGTGCGCTGCCGAGTCATGGAGAGCCCCCACTGGAAAGGCACCGAGGTGGCGCTGCCGGGCGTCGCCCCGCTCGGGCTGACGCACGCGAGCTTTCGCCTCGAACCCAAGGCGGCCTGGACGCAGCAGCAAGCGGACGACAAGACCCCGATCCCGGTGACGCTGCGGGTCGAGTCGCTCGACAGCGACAAGGCCTACGAGCACCAGGTCACGCTGAGCGTCGTGCCCGCTGACGCCAAGTTTCGCCAGACCTTCCGCTCGCCGGTGGACCGGTCGGTGCAGTTCTACGGCGTGGTGCCGCCCAGCGACTTCGACCCGAGCAAGACCTACGCCGTGGCCCTGTCGCTGCACGGGGCCGGGGTCGAGGCCAAGGGCCAGGCCAACAGCTACAGCCCCAAGGACTGGATGTACGTGGTCGCCGCGACCAACCGCCGGCGCTTTGGCTTCGACTGGGAGGAGTGGGGACACCTCAACGGCCTGGCGACCCTGGCGGACGCCACGGAGCGCTTCGGCCTCGACCCGCTGCGCACGTACGTCACCGGGCACTCCATGGGCGGGCACGGGACGTGGCAGTTCGGCATCCACCACGCCGATCTCTTCGCGGTGGTGGGCCCCAGCGCCGGCTGGGACAGCTTCTACACCTACGGCGGCAGCAAGAAGCCCACCGGCCCCTTCCTGCGGCCGCGCGCGAGCAGCGACACGTCGAAGTACATCAGCAACCTGGGCAACCGCGCCGTGTATGTGATCCACGGCACGGCGGACAACAACGTCCCGTGGAGCGAAGGCCAGGCCATGCGCAACAAGGCTGCGCAGGTGACCCCGGAGGTGCAGCACCACTGGGAGCAGGGCGCCGGGCACTGGTGGAACGGGGACAAGTCCAAGGGCGCCGACTGTGTCGACTGGCCGCCGCTCTTCGCCTTGATGAAGACCAAGACCCTCGACCCGGTGGAGCTCAGCTTCTCGTACACCACGCCCGGCCCGTGGCACGCCGACCGCTACAGCTACGCGCGGGTGCGGTCGGCGGCGTCGCCGCTGCAGGACTGCAAGCTCGTCAGCGCCTTCGACGGGGCCACGTTGGTGCTCGACACGACCAACGTGCGCACGCTCGAGATCGACGTGAAGGCCCTGAAGAGCAAGGGGCTGAGCAAGATCACCATCGACGGCAAGGTCCACGACTTGAGTCAACACAAGGACGACGCGCCCCTGGTGCTCGGGCCGACCACCGGCAAGCGCCCCGGCGTGCACGGGCCCTTCAACCAGGTGATGCACACGCCCTGGTGCTGGGTCTGGCCCGACGACAAGCCGGCCTACGGCGCCTACGCGAGCTACCTGTCCAGCACGTGGGCCATCATCGGCAACGGTCAGGGCTGCGCCGTGCCCGCCAGCCGGCTGACGGCCAAGATCGAGGCGGACTACAACCTGGTGCACCTGGGGCGGACGCCCGAAGAGGCCGGTGCGCCGGCCTTCGCGCGCTGGGACAAAGGGGGCGCTCAGCTGGGCGACAAGGTCTTCAGCGGCGCGGCGATGCAGCTGATCTGGGACACCGGCACGCGGCTCCACGCCGCCATCGTCGCGCCGGAGGGGCAGGAGTCGCTGCTGTGGATGGTCATCCCCTTCTCGTCGCGGAGCGGCATGCCCGACTTCCTGGTGTGGAAGGGCAGCGGGCTCGTCGCGGCGGGCAGCTTCGACGCCGACTGGAAGCTGGACCCCGCCCTGGCGGCCGGGCTGTGACACCGGCCCCTCGCGCGCCGGGGCAATCTGGGGGCCCTCTCAGTCGCTCGCGTCGCTGAGGGCCGACCGGGCCGCCGCCGCGACGCGCTCAGCGTAGCCCCCGCCGAAGAGCGCCGCGTGCACGAGCAACGGCCAGAGCTGGTAGACGTGCCGCCGCCGCCGCCAGCCCGGCTCGGGTCGCAGTTCGGCGTGGTACGCACGCCAGAAGGCCGGACCAAAACCGCCAAAGAGCGCCATCATCGCGAGGTCGACCTCCGCGTCGCCGACGTAGACGGCCGGGTCGACCAGCACGGGCGTGCCAGCGTGGAAGAGCACGTTGCCGGTCCACAGGTCACCGTGCAGCGGGCACAGCGGCCGGCCCGGTCCGACGAGGGTGTCGCACTGGTCCGCGACCGACTCCACAGCGCGCACGGTGTCCGCGGGGAGCGCGCGGGCAGCCTGCTCCAGCATCGGCCGCAGACGTCGCTCAGCCCAGAAGTCAGACCACGAGAGCGCCTCGCCGCCGTTGAGCTGCGGCAGCGGGCCGATGTAGCTCGCCCGCCGCCACCCTGGCGCGGCCTGTCCATGGCTGTGGAGCTCGGCCAGCTGCGCGCCGAGCCGGGCGAAGGCGTCGTCGTCGGGCGCCGCGCTCGGCACCCAGGCCAGCGCCAGGTAGCCGGGCACGTCGCCGCTGCCGTCGTGGAAGCTGAGCACCTCGGGCGTGCGCACGCTGCCGAAGCCCGCGAGCCACTTGAGCCCCTCCGCCTCCGCGCTGAAGAGGCCGGGCCGCGGCGTCGGGTTGGTCTTGACGAAGACGCGCCGGCTGTCGCCCAGCTGCACCCGAAAGGCCTGATGGCTGTCCCCGCCGCGGACCCGCGCGGTCAGCGCGACCGAGCCGTCGAGCTGGGCCTGCAGGTGCCGCGTGATGCGCGCGTCCAGGGTGACTTTGTCCGACATGACAGGAGCCTCGTCAGCGGGTGGTGCACGGCGCCCGTCTCGCGTTGGGCATGGTGCCCCAAAACGGCGCGCGGCGCCCGACTCGTCTCCGAGTGGGGCGCCGCGCAGCGCAGGTCACGCCCTGCCGCGAGGGCCGGGCGCTCGTCGCCTTCGCTCAGGGAGCGGCGATGCACTTCGACTGCATGCAGCCGATCATCGCGTTGAGCTCCTGGGCGCCCTTGGCCGACGCGTTGAGCTGGCAGTTCTGGCTGCAGCTCTGGTCGCTGCCGCAGGCGTTGAGGCAGGTCAGGATCGACGTGCAGTCCTTGCTGTTGTTGCAGGTGGTCAGCTCGGTGGTGCACTGGATGGTCATGCAGGTGTTGAGGCAGTCGTTGAAGCTCGGGGTGCCCTGCACGCAGTTGTCGGTCTTGCCCGGCTCGCTCTTGATGCACTTGGACTGGATGCACAGCTGCATGTCGCCGAGCTTCTTGTAGCCGGTGTCGCCTGCGGCCACGATGCAGTAGTCGTTGCACGAGTCTGGGGTCGAGCCGTCGGGCATCTGCACGGGGCTGGCGGGCTTCGGCGCCTGCACGCCCTGGGCGCAGCCGTTGAGGCAGGTGATGAGGCCAGCGCAGGCCTTGTCGGTGTTGCACGCGGTCAGCTCAGTGGTGCACTTGGCGGTGCCGCACGTCTGCAGGCAGGCGTTGTCGGTCGGGGCGCACTTGTCGGTGCCCGTGCTGCCGGTGTCGGTGGTGCCGCTGCCCGTGTCGGTGGTGCCGCTGCCGGTGTCGGTCGCCGCCGAGCCCGAGTCCGTGGCGCCCGCGTCGGTGCCGCCGGTCGCGCCGGTGTCGGTCGTGCCGCCGGTGCCGGTGTCGGTGACCGTGGCGTTGCCGCCGTTGCCCGAGTCGTTGCCGCAGCCACTCAGGGCCATGATCGCCACCAGGGCTGTCGTGCCCATCCACATCCGCTTCATCGTCTCGCTCCTTGCGTCCCGGGGTCTGGTCCGTCTTGTGCCTTGAAAATTCAGCCCTTACGCGAACGCGATTGGGCCCTCGTCTGGCCTGCGCGCCCGGATCTGGACGGACCGGTGGGCGCGAAGGGCGGCGAACGCTACACGACCTCATGGGAGCCGCGCAACAAATCGCGCCCCACGGCGGCGGATCGGCCTTGTGCGTCGCTGCAATCGACCGAGATTACTTGCGTTGCCGCAGTCTCTTCGGGAACCCGGCGAGCTCCGTCTCGAGGTCGCGCGCGAACACGCCCAGCGCGGCGCGGCTCACGGCCATGCGCAGCCCCTGGATGCCGAGGGTCTGGCCCGTGAGGCGGTCTTCGTCCCAGTCCGGCGCGAAGCCGGGCGGCAGGCCCGCGCCGTCTCGCTTGAGCAGCGCACCCACCCGCAGCATGTCGCCGCGCTCGATCTCGCGGTCCAGCTCGAGCACGAGCGCGGAGTCGAGCAGCTTGCTGCGCCAGAACGACTGCTGCGCCTCAGCCATGAAGGCACATGCCTCCGCGAGCTCGGTCAGCTCCCAGCGCAGCCCGCGGGTGGCGCGCTCGACCGCCGGCCGGTCGTGCCAGGCGAGGCGCACGTGCAGCTTCAAGAAGTTCATCTCCGCCAGGCTCTCTACGCGTTTGTCAGGCTCCGCGAGGCTGAAGCCCCGAACCGCGATGTGCAGTCTGGTTCGAAGGTCCAAGCTGGTGAGGGTCGCCATGTCATGCCTGTGGGTCGGTTGGCGCTGTGGCCGAGGGAAGTTCGCCACCTTGCCAGGTCACGTCCACGAGATGATCCGCGCCGATGCGCGCGGTCGCAGCCTCAAGCGCCGCCGTGGCCAGGGCGCGTTCGTCGGCGACGAAGGTGAGCTTGAGACGATAGTCGGGATCGTCGAAGACCGGGTAACTGCCGATCTGAACGTCGCCGTGCGCGGCCACCACGGTGTCGATGGCGTGGACCACCTCCCACTCGTCGACACGGTACCGCGCGGTCGCCAGCCAGGGTAGCGCGGTGGCATAGACCTGGGCGATGGCGTCGATGCGCGAGCGGACCATGCTGGGCACCCCGGGCAGCACCCACACGTTGTCCAACCGGATCGCGAAGCCCCCGTTGCTGCGGACGATCTCCGCCTGAGCGGGGAGCATCGCCATGCGCTTCTGCTCCTCGGTCAGCGGGCCGCCGTTGCGTCGCTCCATCCACGCCAGCGCGTCGCCCCGCAGCACCAGCGGCACGTCGAACGCGGCGGCGACGGAGGCCCAGGTGAGGTCGTCGTGGGTCGGGCCGACGCCTCCCGTGGTCACCACGAAGTCGAAGCGCGCGGCGAAGTCCCGCACCACCGCGGTGATCCGCTCAGCCACGTCCGGCAGCACCGCGACCTCGCCCGTGACGATGCCGTGTCGGGCAAAACAGGCCAGCAGCGTGCCGAGGTTGCCCTCCGCGATGCGCGCGCTCAGCACCTCGTCGCCAATGATGACGATGCCCGCCGTGTGTCGGCTCAAACCCTTGCTCCGCGTCGTGCCGACCTGGTGTCGACATCCCTGGTAGGTGCCTTGTCCCCGGGGGCGTCGTGTCCGGCGCGCTCGCGCCCGTGAGCTCCGGGTCGGCTCAGTCGATCTCGAGCCCGTCGATGCCGCCGGCGTGCCCGGTGCCGCCACCGCCGAAGGCCGTCGGTGGCCCCCCGCGGCC
>JAUIAC010000585.1 GCA_030425545.1 bacterium
TGCGTCAGCGCGCTCCGCTCCCGCTCGATGGCGAAGAGCTGGCGATCGCGCCAGCCACGTAGGTCTCGTCGGATCTGCGCCTTCACCGCGGCGGGCAGCTGTTCGCGCAGGCACGTTCCGACGGCCTCGTGCACCGCGCCGCGACGAGCTGGCATCTCCTCGAAAAAGGGCAGCATCCTCGCCCGAACCGTCGCCTCTTCGATGCGCGTGTCTCTCTCCGGAAACAAGGTCTCGCCAAAGTGTCTCCAGAGCGTTTGGGCGCCGCCACTGAGGAGCTGATCGACGTCGACATCGCCGACGTGGGGACCGGCGTGAGTGCCGACGATCAGCAGGTTCCCCATGGGCGCGGTGTCTTGGGCCGAATGGGGCAAGGCGCGCATGAACAAGGCCAGGTACTCCAGGTCTGCAGGGTCCATGAACGACGTGCAGGTCGAGGCGTAGAGCACGGCATCGGCCATAGCCGAGGCGGCCTGGGCGCTACGCCCGTCGTCATCCTGCGCCGCGTCGGCCCCGGCGCGGAAGCCCGGCAGGTCGATCAACTGGCAGCTGCTCAGCAGTGGCGCGTCGCTGTAGACCACCACACGCTCTGCGTCGTCGAGCTGGGCAACGCCGAGCGCCCCCGGATCCGTGGCCGATGCGTCCGCGTCGCCGTGGGTCCACGAGGACAGCGACTTGTGGTCGCCAATGGCGAGGATGCGGCGGCCGTCCAGCGTGGGCTCGGATCCCAGCGGACCGTTCCGTTGTCCGGGGCGCAGGTCGTCCGAGGGCGGCGGTCGCTTGCCGAGGAGATAGGTCGTGTACGCCAGGTGCGGCGGCCGGTCATCGATGTGGCGGACATGGGTCTCGAGCCGGGTCGTGGGCTGGTATCGGTTGGGCAGCAGCCGCGTGCCCAGCAGGCTGTTGGCCAGGGTCGACTTGCCAGCGTCCGTGCGGCCGGCGAGGACCAGGTTGGGCTTGTTGCGCGCACGTCCAAGGAGCTGCTTGAGCTCGGCGATGGCGTCCTCGTCGACGTCGGTTCCCAGCGCACCCTGGAGCTGGATGTCGATCGCGTCCAGATGACGGGCCAGGTCGGCGTAGGGCGCACCGACGTCGAGGCCCAGGGCCGGGGGCAGCGCGATCAGCGACGGGGCGGGATCATGGACGCCCAGCTGGGCCAGCCACCGCTGCATGAGGCCGAATGGGATGTCGTCCGGGCGTTTCTCGTAGCGTGAGATCTGGGACTGGCTGTGCTCCAGCGCCTCTGCCAGCTGGCTCTGCGTGAGTCCGGCGCGCTGTCTCAGCGCCTTGAGGTCGATGTTCATCTGACTCCTCGGAAAATATGCGTAGAACGCATAAACTCTCTCTAGACGGGATTCTTCAGTCTGTAGGGTTCGTCGTCAACCGCTGATCTGGACAAGATACCTCCGCAGAGCATATGGTCTCTGCTATGAAGCGTCCCGATCACCAGGCTCTGGCGGACGTCGCAGCGGGTCAGGGCGGATTGTTCTCACGGAAGCAAGCGCACGCGTTCGCGGTCAGTGACGCGGCGCTCTCCCACCACACCCGGACGGGGCGCTATGTCCGAGTACGGCGGGGGGTCTACCAGCTCCGCGGCGCCCCCATCGACGAGCAGGAGGAGCTCGTGGCCCTCTGGCTCGCAACCGACCAACGATCCGTGTTCGTTGATGACACCGCGCTCGTCCTGCACGGCCTCTCCGACGCCATGCCCGCGAGAATCCACATGGCCCTGCCCCCGCCGAGGGCTCGCCGACGCCTGGGTGAGCGCGTAGTCGTTCACACGCGCGACATCCCGGCCGGTGACCGCACATGGGTCGACAAGGTGCCGGTGACCACCGTGCGTCGCACGTTGGCCGATTGCGCGCGCGGACAGGTCGCCCAGGACTTGGTCCGTCAGGCGGCCGAAGAGGCGATGCGGCGCGGTCTGCTCGAACCGGATGAGGTCCGCGCCGTGGCTGACGAACTGGCAGGTCGGTCGTGATGCACGCGCTGGTCAAGACGCCCGCGGCGTTCAGACAGTCCATCGACCAGCGGCTGCGGAACACCGGCGACAACGTAGAGCGCGGACGCCAGTTGATCGCCTACGAGCGCTTCCTCGCCCGCCTGTTCGAAACGGACCATGGCGATGTGCGTATCGTGCTCAAGGGTGGGCTCGCGCTGGAGATCCGCATGGTTGGGGCGCGGTCCACGCGCGATGTAGACGTGACCATGTTCTCGGCCCCCGACGACCTGCTGACGTTTCTCCGCGAGCGCGTTGCCCTTGGAGATGGCTCGATGCCGCCTGACTCCTGGTTTTCGTTTGAGGTTGAGCGGGACGCGAGGCGGCCGGCCTCGTACGTGCCAGGCGATTCGCAAAGAGCCTACGCGCGCTGGGCAGCCGGACACACTCCCCCAGCCGCGCCCGCGCGCGTCTCCACCCTGGTCGTGATCGTGCCCCTCCCTCCGTAGGTTCGTTGCGTTTCTGTGTCCGAGTCCCGGCGACGGCACCTCGCGAAGACACATCGGCGGCTTCCCTTGGCGACGTCTGGCGTCAGCGCACTAGCGTCAGGTGCCGCGTCGCCGTAGCGCCGACCCCCGTCGTCCCCGCGGACCGCACGAAGCCACCCAGCGGACGGAAGGTGCCCTCCGGGAACGCCACGTCGCGCTCGCCCGCGCGGAAGCGCGACGATGCCGCCACATAGGCCTCCCGCAGCGCAGCCAGCTCGGCGCACAGCCGCTTGCGCACGTCCTTGGCCACCGCGTGAACCGTTGGCGCGCGGGTGCGCCGCTGCCACGCCAGCCGCTCGGTCGGTTCCGTCGCGAGCACGGCGTCCACCCCGAGAACCTGGGCCTCCAACGGCTGACCCGTCTCCTCCAGGCAGCGCGCCGCCTCGGTGGCCTCGATGTCCGTGATCATGTCCGCCACCTTGGCGCGCCACTCCTGCGGCCCCAGCTCGCGCCAGCAGGGCAGCACGCTCATCTGCAGCGTGTAGACCGTGTCGAACTCGCCCGGGACCGGCACGTAGCCGGCACGGCGGCGGGCGTGGTAGCGGGCGGTGAAGCTGGTCCACACGCCGCGGATGGGCGTGCCCTCGAGCAGCCAGGGCAGCGCGCTGAGGCCCGGCCAATCCTTGCAGCGACGCACCAGGCGCTCCTTGACCCCGTGAGCGAGCAGGTAGCGGAGTCGGCGGCGCTGAGTGGCGCGGTCGTTGGACACCGGGATAGCGCGGAAGCGGCGCGCCCAGCCACTGCCAGTGCGGCGGTTGAGGTCGTTGAGCTTGACCGTGATGTTGCCGTTGAGCAGGCGCATGAAGTTCGCCTGCTGCTCGGCGTCCTTGCAGCCCAGCAGCATGTGATAGTGCGTCGACATGAACACGAAGGCGTAGAGCTCGATGCCCGACTGCTCCTGCGCCCGGCCGATGAC
>JAUIAC010000586.1 GCA_030425545.1 bacterium
GCCAGCTCCGCCGCGACGACATGGGCGGCGATCACCGCCAGCGTGGCCACCGCCAGCCGAGCGACGCCCAGGCCGCGCCGCCACACCGCCCGCTCGAGCAGGGGCAGCGCAGGCACGCCGGCGGCGATCGCCGCCAGGGTCAGGGTGCGGGCCGCGCCCTGCGGCCGACGGGCCCTGCCTGCAGGCGTGGCGTCTTGGCGCGTGGGGTCTGCGAGCGAGGTGTCTGCGTCCGAGCTGTCTGCGTCCGAGCTGTCCGCGAGCGCGATCGCCAGCTCGACAGCGGAGCGCAGGGCCTCGGCCTCGGGTCGGGCCGCGCCGCCGAAGACCGACGCCGTCGGCCGCTCCACGCCGTGGTCGCCACGCCGGCTAAAGAAAACACGCCGCGAGTCGGCGTCGCGCTGCGTTTTGGCGTCGCGCTGCGTTTTGGCGTCGCGCCGCGTGTCGGCTTCGCGCTGTGTGTCGCGCGCCGCCTCGGCGACCATGCGGCTGGCCCAGCCCGCCAGATCGGCGCGCCGCTGGCGCCGCCGGGCGAAGCACAGCCCTCCCGCCGCCACGACCGCGGCCGCCGCCGCGCTCGCGATCGCCCAGCTGGCTCGCCCGTCCAGCCAGCGCCAGACCTGCTGAGACGCGATCGCCAGGGCGAGCGCCGCCGCCGCGCTCAGCGTGGCGGTGAGCAGCAGGGTCGCCGCGCCGAGCCAGCGCACCCGCGCGCGCTGGCGCCGCACCGCGGTCAGCAGGGCCACGTCCAGCGCGTCCTCGGTGGCGCCGCCGCCCGGCCGCGCCCGGCCGGAGCGGGGGCGCCCCTCGCCGTCCACGACCCCGCCACGTCCCGCGACGCCGCCGGCGAAGCGCGCTCCTGCGGCCTGGGTCTGGGGGGGGCTCGGCGTCATCGTCACGGTCTCCAAGGCGGGTAGCCTGCCCGATGACCCCGGTCGCGTCGAAGGCTGCAGCCCGCGAAGCCCGTCTCTGACGGTCCCCGAGCACGCCGCGGAGCCCCGCGCGTGCTCGCTTTGAGGGGCCCCCGTCGCCTTGACCCTCCCCGACCCCCATGGTATCCAGCGCCGCGAAACCGCCGAACAGGTCCCTGTTTGGCAAAAAACCTGCTGAAATCCCAAGGGAACATGGTCGAATCTGACCCCTCCCGGGAGCGCCACCCTCCGCGATGCATCCTCGCCGCCAGTTCATCCGCCGCGTAGAGCTCACCCACGTCGCCCTCGGCGCCGTGGCGTTCGGCTTGGCGTTCGCGTTGGCCCCGCAGGCCATCTGGGTCGGCGTGGGGACCGGCGCGCTGCTCGGCGCGGCCAACTTCCGCGCCATGGCGAACCTGCTCGACCGCTTCACCACGGGCGACACGCAGGCCCGCTCGCTGGCTGTTGGCATGCTCATGGGCAAGCTGCTGGTCATGGCCTTCGCGGTCTTCGCGGTGCTGACCTGGCTGGCGCCGGACCCGGCGGCCTTCGCTGGCGGGCTCACCGTGGCCCCGGTCAGCCTGCTCCTGGTGAGCGCCTTCGCGCGCCCGACGACCCCCGATTCGGCGGACGGTGGCCAGCACCTGAGCCCTGCAGCCATGAACACCCAGGAGGTGTCTGGATGATCCGTCTCTCACCGGTCTCCGCTGGCCGCCGCGCCCTCGCCGCGATCGCGCTGTGCAGCCTCCTCGCCGCGCCCGCTCTGGCGGACGTGCACGGCGCTGCGGATCACGCTGGCACGGAGGGCGCCGCGACCGCCCACGGCGACAGCCACGGCGGTCACGTTCAGACCCCGGCCGAGGTGAAAGAGGGGCTGCGTCACTTCAGCCTGTTCAACATGCTGGTGCCGCACGACGCCGAGACCTCGCTCAAGTCGAAGATCGCCCACGCCGGCCCCTTCGAGAAGACCTTCATCGACGGAGAGGACTTCGTCGAGAAGGTGCACCTGACGCACGTGTTCTGGGCGGGCCTGGCCTTCCTGCTGGTGCTCGGGCTCGCGTTGGCCGCCCGTGGCAAGCTGCAGGCGGACGCCGACGCGGGCGTGCTGCCGGCCCGCAAGTTCGGCGCGCTGCTCTTCTTCGAGGTGGTCGTCGGCGCCGTCTTCAACCTGATGAAGGACATGATGGGCGCCGAAGAGGCGCGCCGGTACTTCCCCATCGTCGGCACGCTGGGCGTCTACATCTTCATCATGAACGTGTTCGCGCTCCTGCCCTTCGGCACGCCGGCCACCGACAACCTGAACACCAACATCGGCATGGGCCTGACGGTCTTCTTCGCCACGCACTACGCCGGCATCCGCGCCAACGGCGTCAAGCACCACGTCGCCCACCTCATGGGTCCGGTGTTGGCCCTGGCGCCGCTCATCTTCGTGCTCGAGGTGGTGGGTCACCTGGTCCGCCCCGTGTCGCTCTCGCTGCGTCTCATGGGCAACATGACCGGCGACCACAACGTCCTCTTCGAGTTCCTCTACTTCAAGATCCCGCTGCTGCCCCTGCCGGTGATGTTCCTCGGGCTCCTGGTCTGCGTCGTGCAGACCGTGGTGTTCGTCATGCTCTCGAGCGTGTACATCGCCCAGGCCGTCGGTGACGGCGGACACGAGGCGCACTGACCCCCAGGCGCGCTGACCCAAAGGCGCGCTGACCGGCGCGCGCGGGTCACACCGGCGCGACGCGCGCACGAGGATTCAGGCGGAGCATCCGCAGGCGGCGTTCGCGTCGCCACCCAACGACCCCCGGGGCCTCCCGCCCCATCAGCAACGGCCGCGGTATGGCCCAGGAGAACCAGATGAACCTCAAGAAGATGACCTCGGCGCTCTTCGCCTTTGTCTCGACCCTCGTCCTGTTCGCGGTCCCGGCCTTCGCTCAGACGCCTGACGCGGCCGGCGACAGCAACAAGGGCTTCATCGCGCTGGCCATCGGCCTCGGCCTCGGCCTCGCCGCCGCTGGCGGTGGCATGGGCCAGGGCAAGGCTGCCGCCGCCGCCCTCGAGGGCATCGGCCGCAACCCCGGCGCTGCGGACAAGATCTTCACCCCGCTGCTGCTCTCCCTCGCGCTGATCGAGTCGCTGGTGATCTACTCGCTGGTGATCTCGTTCATGCTCCTCGGCAAGCTCTAAGCAGCCACCTGCCGGGCGCCCCTCGGGGTGCCCAGCTGCCGCGGTCGAGAACCGGGGGCGCGCGATCGGCGACGATCGGGCGCTCCCGGTTCGGCCGTTTTGTGCGTCCAGCGCGGCGCTGGCGGGGCCGCGGCGTCGAAGCCCTGACCCACGCCAGGCCCCTGACACTCCGCCACAGGGGGCGTCACCGGGATCGGTTGACATCCCCCAGGCCCCTGACAACCCTTCGCCCATGACCGCACCCGAAGCAGGCTTGCTGACAGTGGTGATCGGCGACGACGCCGTCGCCGCTGGAATGCTCGCGCTCGATCTCGTGC
>JAUIAC010000587.1 GCA_030425545.1 bacterium
GTCCGCCGTGCTCGTGTCCGCGGGCTCGTCGTCGCTGCCGCAGCCGACGGTGAGGGTCAGCGTGAGCCAGAGCGCGGTCGCCAGAGGCGCGGCGCGTCGGCCGCTGCGCGTGGTCCGTGACGGGCACGCCGGGCCGCGCAGGGGCTGGGGGTGTGACGGATGACCCATTCGGCGACTCCACGACGAGGACAGAGGGCCATCTTGTAGCATGGCACCCCGACCATTCAAATCGGTGGCGACGGGGCACGGGCGGCACGACGGGGCCGTCGTCGAAGGGGCCGTCGCCAAAGGGGCCGTCGTCGAAGGGGCCGTCGCCAAAGGGGCCACCCTCGCTCCTTGGAGCTCAATGCGCGCAAGCCGAGCGCCTGCACCGGGGTTCCGGGAGGCGCTCGGCTTGCGAGGGTGGGCGTCGCGCTCGCGTGCAGCGAGGCGCTGCGCGGCGGAACGACCTCAGGCCGTCGCCGCGCGGCGAACGAGCTAGTTGCCGCCGCGCTTGCTGGCCTTGAGCGGGTTCAACGAACGCGCCTCGGCGGTCTTCTCGATGCGCTTGTGCGTGGCGTAGTTGCACATGCCCAGCGACCACTTCGCCGAGGGCCGCTTGTAGGTCTTGCAGAAGCTGGCGCCGTCGTGAGCGCGCAGGTGGCCGCAGCCATCGCACTCGGCGTGCGCGGGCTCGAAGCCGTTGGCCGTCAGCGTCGCGACGAACTGGGCGTCGGCGGGGGTGATGTTGCTCATGGTCGGCTCCTTGGCGTCTGAACTCTGCGTCTCTGTTCCGCTTGGCGGCGTAGGGGCTGCCAAGGGTGGGTCACGGGCGGCTGCGGGGGCGACGCGGTGTCGCGGGGTCGCAGCGCGGGGCGCGCGGGCGGGTGGCCTGCCCCCGCAAGGGCGGCGGAAACTAGCGGCGACCTCTGGCCCTGTCAACGGCCGCGCGCCGGGTTCTCATCGCTCCGGCTAGCCGCTGGCGCTGTCACCGCGGCCGTGAGCCGAGCGCCCCACGGCCGGTCGGACTCGCCCACGGCCCCGCGGGCGCTGTTCGTCGCGACGAATCCGCCGCCATGGGCTCGCGGCGCTGCGTCGAAGCGCGCGCCCCCGGCGCCTACGTGCCCTTGCACACCCCGTCGACACAGGTCTCGCCGGGGCCGCAGGGGTGCGAGAAGCAGGCCTTGTAGCCGTGGCAGTTGAACGCCGGCGGCGGCGCGCAGATGTTGCCCTTGCCGTTGCGCGACGCGACGCAGAAGGTCGCCTGGCCTCCCAGAGGGCAGTCGATGTTGGTGCTGCACGGGGTGGGCAGCCCGCAGAACATCTTCTTGTTCTTGGCCACGCACCGTCCGGAGCCGCACTCCCAGTCTTCGGCACAGGGGTCGCAGAAGCCCTTGGCACCGTCGGCGCAGGTGGGCTGCCCCTTCCCGTCGATGAGCTTGTAGCAGACGCCCTTGCCGCCGTAGGACTCGCAGGTGAAGCCGCTGTCGCAGCCCGTGTTCGCGGCGGCGTCGCACCCCTTGGCGCAGAAGCGCTCGGCGTCGGCGTCGGCCTGAAAGCAGCTGTGACCCGGGCTGCAGTCGCCGTCGGTCTTGCAGGGGCTGCACTGCGTCCCGTCGCCGCTGCACGAGCCGGACGCCGGGGCGCAGGCGAACTCGTCGACCTTCTCGCCGTAGCTGCGACACAGGGCACCGGCGGGACAGGCGCCCTCTTTGACCGTGCACTTCTTGGTGCAGTAGCCCGCGCCGCTGGCGTCTTTGAGGCACACGGGGGCGTCGGGACCGCAGCCGTTGTCGTCCTCACAGGGATCGCAGTACTGGGGCAGGGTGCAGATCAGGCTGCCCTGCACGCTGTTGCAGTGCGCCAGCCCGCCGCCGCAGTCCGACTCTGTCGTGCAGCCTTTGGAGCAGATGCCGGTGGCGCCCGCGCCGGTCACGTAGCACGAGAGCCCGTGCGGGGTGCAGTCGGCGTTGCCCGCGCACGACTTGCCGATGAGGTTGGTGTCCTGGCCCTTGCCGCCGCTGGTCTCGCCGCCGTCGGGACCGTCGGCCGGATCGTCGCCGCCACAGGAGGTCGTGAGCAGGACCGCGCCGCAGAGCACGATCACCATCCGCAGCGCCAGCGCGCGACGGGACGGGCGCGCGCCGGTGCGAGAGCCAGGGCCAGGGGGACGGACGTGGAGCATGACGACCTCGGAGAGGGGGAGCTGCGCGGGGCGCTGGGTCCGACAGGCGGGTTCGGACGGTGGCAGGCGGGTTCGGGGGACCGCGCCGGCGGCTTCGGCGCGAGCGCCGCACGCAGGCGACGTCAGGTCGCCGCTGAGGTAGCGTAGCCGCGGCCCCGGCTCCCAGCAATGCGGACCCGCCGCCCTTTACCAACGTTCCGCGAGGCCCGGCGTGCGCCGCACGCTGGCCAGCGCGCACTCTGGAGACCGACCGTGGCGACGCTCTACCACTACATGGACTGCCCCTATTGCTTCAAAGTCCGCGCCTACCTCAACGAGCGCGGCATCCCCTACGACCACGCGGTCATCCAGCGCGGCGCGCCGCCCCCTGAGCTCTCGGCGCTCAACCCCCTCCGGCGGCTCCCGGTCTGGGTGACCGACGAGGGCAAGCCCGTGTTCGGCAGCAACACGATCATCGACTTCCTCGAGGTGGTGGAGCCTGACGGGCTGCTGCCGGAAGACCCGCTGCGCCGCGCGCGCTGCTGGATGGCGGACGAGCTCGCGCGGGACGGCCTGCTCGAGCCCCTGATCGCGGTCGATCGCTCCATGGCCGGGCGCGAGCCGGGGGACTGGGACATGGTCGTCTACCGCAAGAAGACGCGGCGGGTGCG
This sequence comes from bacterium, assembly GCA_030425545.1. GTDB lineage: Bacteria > Myxococcota_A > UBA9042 > UBA9042 > UBA9042 > UBA9042. The sequence continues at coordinate 2,815 of JAUIAC010000587.1, forward strand.
ACGCACGCTCGAGGTGCTGGCCGCGCTGCTCGGTGGCCGCGAGTGGTTGGTGGGCGACGACCTGACGGTGGCCGACCTGGCTGTGGCCCTGCCGCTCACCATCGTCGAGCGCTACGGCGTCTCGCTCGATGACCTGCCGGAGCTCAAGGCGCTGCGCGACCGGCTCGACACGCGCATGAGCATCGTCGACGCGCGCAAGCCACCGGGGCAGGCGCAGCCCTGAGGCCCGGAACGGCCACCTTTTGTGGGTCGGGGATCCATGGTAGAACCCGCGCCTTCCCGAATCTGGGGGGGTGTCAGGTGCCGCAAGTGGCGCACGTTCGGCACCTCGAGCGCCCAAGAGGCGTCCCCCGTCGGAGGCCACGATGACTCACCTTCGCACTCTACGTCTCACCGCTGCGCTGCAGGCCCTGGCGCTCGCCTCGCTGGTCGCTGCCCCGGCGCTGGCCGCGCCGCCGCGCGCAGGGGCCAAGGCCGCGTCTCCGGAGGCGAAAGCGCCGGCGAAGGCGGACGCCAAGGCTCCGGCGGCCGCCAAGGCCGAGACCAAGGACGAGAAGAAGCCGGCCCCCGCCGCTGGCACGCCCGC
>JAUIAC010000588.1 GCA_030425545.1 bacterium
GACGACAGCGCCGTCCTCTTCGCCTGGGTGCTCGCGTCGGCGTACTCATGCTCCCAGGCGAAGAGGTCGGCGCTGTCGTCACCGCTCAGCATCTGCGGCGTGCCAAGCTTGCCGTCCGCGCTGATCGGGAACAGGTAGAGCGCCGCCGGCACCTTGTAGATCGCCTGGTTCGCCCGCGAGACCGAGAGCCAGCCACCGGTGGTGTTGACGTTCAACCGCACTCGCCGGCCAAAGGCGCCGTTCTTCAGCAGCGTCGGCGCGTAGTGCTTCTTCACCAGGGCGAACTTGCCGTCCTTCTTGGGCCGGTGGAACACGTGGATGGCGCCGCCCGTGCTGACCTTGGTCGAGTCCGCGGAGTCGCCGGTCACCAGCAGCCCGGTGGCGTCGTCCAGGGCCATGGAGTGGCCGAAGTAGTTGAACGCGGTGACGTCGGTCGGCTTGACCTCGTCGACCTGCTTGTAGGCGCCGCTGCCGTCGCGCCGGTACACGTAGATCGAGGGCAGGGCGGGGGTCCAGCTGCCGTTGTTGGGCCCGCCGGCGTTGACGACCAGGGCGTCCCCGTCCGGGAGGACGAGCTGCCCGAAGGCCTGCTTGGCCTTGGGTCGCAGCAGCTTCTGGATCGGGCCGACGCAGCCTTCGTCGGTCGTACCGTCACAGGTGTTGTCCACGTCGTCGCAGAGCTCCTTCGGCGCCGGGACGATCTCCCCCTCGCAGGTCGCTCCGAGCTTGCCGTCGCTGCCACAGGTGCGCTGCCCGCCCTTGCACACCCCCTTGCCCTCGGTGCCGGCCTGGCCGGTGTAGCAGGCCACCTTCTTGCCCACGTCCGCCTTGTGACTGCAGCCCTTGAGCTTGTCGCAGGAGTCGACGGTGCAGGGGTTGGCGTCGTCGCAGTCAACCGCGGCGCCGCCCTTGCAGACCTTGGCTTGGCAGAGTTCGCCCTTGGTGCAGGCGTCGCCGTCGTCGCAGGCGGCCGCGGTCGCCTGGTGCGCGCACCCGGCCTTGCTGTCGCAGCTGTCCTTGGTGCAGGGGTTGGCGTCGTCGCAGGACACGGCCTTGCCCCCGCAGCTGCCCTTGTCGCAGGCGTCGCTGCCGGTGCATGGGTCGCCGTCGTCGCACGTGGCCCCGGTCGCCGGGGCGTGTGTGCAGCCCTTGCCGGGGCTGCAGCTGTCCGTGGTGCAGGGCTCGCTGTCGTCGCAGCCCGGCGCCTCGCCGCCGGTGCACGCTCCCGCCTTGCACGTGCCGCCGACGGCGCAGGCCTTGGCGTCCGTGCAGCTCACGCCGTCCTTGACGGGCTTCGGCACACAGCTGCCGCTAGACGGCACGCACACGGCCTCCTGGCAGGGCGCGGTCGCCGTCTTGCTGCAGTCGACCGCAGCCCCAGGCACGTCGACGCACGCCGTCTTGCCACCGCCGAGCGCCTTGCAGGCCTTCGGGCCGTCGCACAGGTCCTGGTCGAACTTGGTGCAGTCGCCGTCCACCTTGCACGGGCAGGCGTCGGCGCCCGCTGAGCACGTGCCCTTGTCGCAGAAGTCGCCCGTCGTGCAGGGGTCGCCGTCGTCGCAGGGCGCGCCCTTGAGCTGGGGCGTCTTGGCGCACTTGCCCGTCTTGGGCTGGCAGACGTTCTTGAGGCACGCCGTGTCGTCGACGCTCGGGCAGCTCTTCACCGTCGACGGGTTGACCTTGCACTGGGGCGTCTTGCCGCTCTTGTCGCAGTAGAGCACGCCGTTGCACAGGTTGCCGTCCTCCTTGTCCGCACAGTCCGCGTCGCTCTGGCACACGCACACCTGGGCCCCGGCCACGCAGCTGCCGCCCTTGCACGCGTCGCCTGGAGTGCAGCTCGAGCCGTCGGCGTCGCAGGCCGTGCCGTCGGCGCTGGCCACCGCCTCGCACAGGCCCGTCTTCGGCTGGCAGCTGGTCTTGGTGCAGGCGGTGTCGTCGACCGTCTTGCAGCTCACCTTCGCCGCCGGGTTGGGCTGGCACTTGCCGACAGGCACGTTGCAGAAGAGCTCGCCGAGGCACAGGTCGCCGCCGTTCTTGCCCTTGCAGTCCGCGTCACTGGCGCAGGCGCACGCGTTCGCCTTGGGAGACGCCTTGCACGCGCCCTCGTCGCAGACCTCGCCCACGGTGCAGGGGTTGCCGTCGTTGCAGGACACGGCGACGCCGGCCACGGGCTGCGGCAGACACAGCCCGGTCTTGGCCTGGCAGGTGTTCTTCACGCAGGCCGTGTCCCCCGCGCTCGGGCACACGATGGCGGTCGCCGGGTTGACCTTGCAGATCGCCGTGCCGCCGGACTTGTCGCAGTACATCGTGCCGTTGCAGACGTCGCCGTCCTCTTTGCTCGCGCAGTCGCTGTCGACCTTGCACTGGCAGAGGTCGACCTTGCCCGCCGCGCAGCCGCCCTTGCCGTCGCAGCTGTCGTTGCCAGTGCAGGCGTCGCCGTCGTCGCAGGGCGCCTTTGTGTCGAGGTCGGTCATGGCACACGCGCCGCTCGCCTTGTCACACAGGTTCTTGCGGCAGGCCGTGTCGCTGCTGGTCGCGCAGGTCACCAGGGTGGCCGGGTTGACCTTGCACACCGGCTTGTCACCGGACGTGTCGCAGTAGAGCGTGCCGTTGCAGGGGTCTCCGTCTTCGAGCTTGGCGCAGTCCGCGCTGCTCGCGCATTGGCAGACGAGCAGGCCGCCAGCGCACGTCCCCGCGGCGCAGGCGTCCTCGATGGTGCAGGCGTCGCCGTCGTCGCAGGGCGTCTTGTCGGGCTTGCCGGCGCACTGGGCGTCGACACACTCCGCCGCGGCCCCAAGGATCTTCTGGCACGCGCTGAGGCCGGCCGTGCCACAGTGCCGTGACCCTTTGCACAGCAGGTCCTGGTCCTCGGGGTCTGGGACCCAACACGTGGTGGACAGGCCGGTCTTTTGGGCTTGGGTGCTGCAGCTGCATTGGCCCATGCCGCCGGGTCCGTCGCCCTTGGGCACGCACTGCTTCGTGGTGGCTCCCTTTGTGTCGCTCACGGTTGCGCAGCGGCTGTCGCTGGGGCAGTCGCCGTCCTCCGCGCAGGGCGCGCCGCAGAAGCCGCCGGCGTCCCCATGGGCCACACAGCGCGCGTCTGTCAGGCCCGACGCGGCGCACTGCGCGTTGGTGTCGCACGGCCGGCACAAGGTCCCCCAGGTCGGGATGCAGAAGCTCTTGCCGTCAGCGCCCCCGACTAGATTCTGGCAGCTCAACCCTTCCGGGCAGGAGTTCACGCAGGTCGCGGCGCAGACCTGTCCTTCGTTGGTGGAGATGCAGACCGTGCTGTCGCAGTCGCTAGCGCCGTCGCAGGGGCAGCCTGTACCGCCCGGGCAGACCGGCACAGCAGGGCTCGTGTCTGCCCCAGCCGCCGTGTCGGCGGGCA
>JAUIAC010000589.1 GCA_030425545.1 bacterium
ACGCCCTGCGCGATGAGCTCGCGGTTGGTCGGGGTGACACGCTTTTTCGGGTCGAGCTTGTCGGTCGCCTCCACGCAGAGCAGCGTCTCGAGGCTCGCGACGATCGCCAGCGTCACCGCGGTGACGTAGATGCGTGGGTCGAGGATGAAGCTCCAGTCCGGGAAGGTGAAGTTGCTGAAGAACTCCGTTGCGTTGCTGGACACTGGCACGCTCACCAGGTGCGACGACTCCAAGGCCATGGGCGAGCCGGTGGCCGTCGTGACGGCCTGCCAGGCGATGCCGAAGGCCACGGCGACCAGGGGACCCTGAACGAGTCGGAAGAACACGTGTTTCTTCACCAGCACCTTGTCCCACAGGATCAGGATGGCCAACGACACCGCCGTGATGATGATGGCGCTCAGGTTGAGGTCGCCGAGCATCGTCGACAGGGCGTGGAAGGTCGTGTCGCCGTCGGGCTGCACGAACCCCATCTGGCCCTCGGGGTCGCTGTCGTGGCCGAAGGCGTGGGGGATCTGCTTGAGGAAGATGATGACGCCGATGCCCGCGAGCATCCCCTTGATGACGCTCGACGGGAAGAAGTAGGCGATGAAGCCGGCGCGCAGCAGCCCCAGGGCGATCTGGATGAGGCCGGCGAAGACCAGCGCGAGCAGGAAGGCCTCGAAGCTGCCGAGGTCGGCCTTGGCGCTCAGCACGATGACCACGAGGCCAGCGGCGGGGCCCGACACGCCCAGGGCCGAGCCGCTGGCCGCGCCGACGAGGATGCCGCCGATGAGGCCGGCGATGAGGCCGGCGAAGAGCGGCACGTCGCTGGCCAGCGCGATGCCGAGGCAGAGCGGCACGGCGACGAAGAAGACGACGATGGAGGCCGGCAGGTCGGCCTTGAGGTTCTTGAACATGCTGTCCTGTTCGGTCATGCGCTCCTCATGCGGTCGAGACGCCCCTGCGGGGCCGCCGGCAAGAATGACAATGCCGACCGGCAGGCGCCGACGACATGGGCAATCTAGGCCTCTTCGACGCGCTGAGCGTGACTTACGTCAACTGCGTTTGCAAAGGAGAGTTCGCTCGATGTGGTCGGCCTCGTGGGTTCCTGGCGTGAAGGACCTGGCACGGCGCCTCCGCGCCCGCCGCCTGGCCGACAACCTCACCCAGGCTGGCCTGGCGAGACGCCGCCCTACCGCACCCTCGACGAGGTGCTCCGGCCGGAGACGCGGCAGAGAGGCCGCCGCTCATGAAGCTGCCGGCGCACGCGGCGTTGCAGGTCTCCCTGCGGTGGCAGGAGGGCGAGGGCAAGCAGCGGGTCGGGCGGCTTGCGTGGCGTGACCAGAGGGCGTGGTTCGAGTTCGACGCGGACTTCGTGGGCTCGGGGCTCAACCCCTCGGCACCTACTTGGCAGCACGTGCTCGGGACCGACATGAGCCGGAGAATGGCTTGGCGCCTGTCCATGGCAGCGCGGCGCTCGCAGGTCTATGTTGCGTGCGACTCGTTCCACGAACTTTAGGGAGGCCTCTCATGTCCTGGTCCAGCGTGCTCATCCCCCTCGATGGATCCCCGCAGTCGGAGCGCGCCATCGCGCTGCTCGCCGCGCTGCCGGATCTCGTCGCCGCAGTGACCCTGCTGCGCGTCGTGCCTTCAGAGGACGAGGCCGGTGAGGCTGCGGGCTACCTGGCCGACGTCGCGGCGGGCATGACCCAGGAGGCCTCGACCCTGGTGCGGGTGGACGAGGACCCAGCAGAGCAGATCCTGCGTGAGGTCGAGGCGGGGGACTTCGGCCTCGTCGCGCTCACCACCCACGCCCACGGCGGCCTGAAGCGCTGGGTCTGGGGCAGCGTCGCCGAGCACCTCATCCGCCAATGCCCCGTGCCCCTGCTGGTGGGCACCCCCGAGGGAGGGGTCGAGGCGCCGACCCGCCGTGTGCTGGTGCCCCTCGATGGCAGCGACCTCGCGGTCGAGGTGCTCTCCATGGTCCGAGCCCTGGCCGGCTCTGCCGAGGCGGTGCTCTTCTCCGCCATCTGGGTCGATGGTCATCACAACCACGTCGCGCTCAACCGGGCGCTGGACGCCGAGGAGGCGCAGTGCGAGCAGCATCTCGCGGCGGCCGCGGAGACCCTCGCCAGCACGGGCATGCAAGTGAGCACGCTCACCAAGCCCGGCTCGGCCGCAGGCGCCATCCTCGACGCCGTTGCCGAGACCGGGGCGGGCCTCATCGCCATGAGCACCCACGGCCGCACCGGGGTGGGCCGCTGGCTGCTGGGCTCGGTGGCGGAGCGTGTGCTACGCGCCAGCCCGGTGCCCGTGTTGCTGTTGCGTTCGTCCCGCTGAACACCTGACACCGCCTTTTCGCGGGGCTATGGCGAGTCCATCGCGTCGTCGAGCGCGTCGAGCTGACGAGGGCCAGGTGGCTCGCCTGGGAAGACGCGAGCGACGAGCGCGAGCACCTCGTCTCGGTCCTCCAAACCCAGCAACGCCAGCAGAAAGCGGATATCCGCCACGTCGCTCGCGCGGCCGGCTTGGATCTTCATCGCAAGCAAGGCGTCTGGCGCGACGGCGTAGATCCGCAGGTTTGGGTGGTCGAAGATCGCGCTCCGTTGCCAAGACGCGGCGGCGGGCACGTACATGCTGGCCTGCTGGTTGAGCCAGCCGCGCGGGAGCCCCAGCGTCGCCGCGACCTCGGCCGCGGCGCGCATGACCTCGCCGTGCGGCGCGACCTCACCGCAGTCCACGTCGTGGGTGCCGTCACGGGCAGCGTGTTCGAGCACCATGACGGCGCCGCCAACCGGGTGCACCTCCCCGATGACGCCGCGCTGTCGCAGCCTGTCGCCGACTCGCCCGAAGGCGTGGAGCAGCTTGCGCCGGTTGAGCGTAACTGTTCGCCGTAGCCCCTGTTTCGACCAGAAGCTCGTCTACGCCTGAGCCGCGACCTCGGCCTGGTACTCGTGCGGCAACAGCACGACCGGCTCATCGCTCGCAAGCGCCCGGGTCGCCACCGTCGTCAGGTACCGCTCCACCGACACGTCGAGCAGCTTGCAGGTCTCAACGAGGCTGTACATCACAGCCGCCACCCGGGTCCCACGAAGCGACTTCGACCCATAGTGATTTTTGCGCCCGATCACTGGGCCACGCATCCCGCGCTCCAGCAGGTTGTTGTCCAGCGGGACGAGCGGATCCGTCGTGAACACGACCAACCGGGTCCACAGGTCGTCCATGTAGGACACGGCCCGGGCGAAGGAGGACCGCGCCCGCGGCTTCACGTCTTTGCGCCACGCCTTGATCTTGGCGAGCACGGCCTTGGAGTCGGTCCGACGTCGACGCCCGAGCTCCGCGAGGCGCGCGTCATCGCTCGGCCACTCGGCATCATTGACCTCGCGGTCGATGGCGAAC
>JAUIAC010000590.1 GCA_030425545.1 bacterium
TCGTCACGCACGCGACCAATCCACTCGCTAAAGTTCACGGCCTCGCCGCGGCGCGAGGCCTGCCGCAACACCAGCGCGTGCGTCGCCGTGAAGTGGGGCGTGTCGGCGGCCAACGCGTCCGTGACAGCCGGCGGCATGGTCAACAAGGCCTTGAGGTTGTTCCGCTGACGCTTCTTCAAGCGCAGCAGGTCTGCCACCTCGTCACGCGACAGGAGCGGCGCGCCCAGCTCTCGGCCACCCTCGTGACCCGCGGCGCCGTGGCCAGCGACCACGGCGGCACCAACGCCACCCCCCCCCCTTATTTTCAATAAGTTGCAGCAGGTGCGCGCGGTCCAGATCCGTCAGCGATCGACGCCCAGCGTTCGCCGCGATCGCCAACCGAAGCGCGTCGACATCGCTCAGGTCCCGACGCACCTCCGCTCGCACGGTCTGTGCGCCCAGCGCGCGGAGCGCAGCGACCCGGCGGAAGCCAGCCACGAGCTGAAATCGGCTCGGCCGCGCGGGGTTGACCCGCACCACCACGGGTACCTGCTGACCGGAGGACGCGATGCTCGCCGTCAGCTCGCCAGCCCGGACCTGCAGCCGGCAGCAGAACGAGCGGTCGCTCGCGTCGATGCGGGCCAAGGCGATGTCACGGGCTGAACCTGCGTGATCGGACGCAACACGCGCGTGTTCGTCGCCCCGAGCGGAGGTGTCTGCAGGACCCATGGGCCAGCCTCGAGCAATACGTTGATTGCGGCCAGCCTACCCATGCCCCGACGCGCCCACAACCGAATGCTCCCGCTCGACGCGTGCCTCCCCCGACCGGGGGAGGATGCTCGGACATCGCTGCCTCGGCGCGCTCGTCTCAGCGCGCCGGCATCGGCAGCTTCCGCACCAGCCAGTCGCTCATGCGCGCGAGCTCCTCCGTGGGCACCGTGTGGCCGCCGGGGTGCTCGATGTGCTCCGTGGGGAAGCCCAGCGCCTCCAGGGACTGCATGGCGTCGCGCGTGCCCTGGGCGGGGACCACCGGGTCTTCGACGCCGTTGACGAAGAGGATCGGCGGCCGCGCGGCGCCGCTCACGTGGGTCGCCAGCGGGCCCACCACGCGGCCGCCCACACACACCGCGGCGCCCACAGTCTCGGGGTGCGCCACGACGTAGTGCAAGATCACCATGCACCCCTGCGAGAAGCCGAAGAGCCCCACCGGGCGGCCCTCGCCGGCCTGCTGCACCTGCGCGTGCACCGCCTCCACCGCCTCGGCCATGCCGACCACCCGGCCGCCCTCGTCGCGCGTGAACCAGGCAAAACCCCGGGAGAAGGGGCTCCGCGCCTGCGGGAAGCGCCACGCCAGCCGGCGCGAGAAGCGCGGCCCCAGGCGCGAGAAGTTGGCGGCGGTGTCGCCGCGGCCGTGCAGGCCGACCACCACCGGGCCCTTGGCGCTCTCGCCCTTGAGCACCACCACCACGTCGCGCCGCGCGCCGGGCCGCGCCCGTGGGTCCGGCTCCGGGTCGCGCGTCGGCGGCTCCTCACGCTCGGGGGGCGGGGCCGGGTCAGCCGCCGCTGCGCTCGCCTCAGCGGGCGTGGCCTCGGCGGGGGGCGTGGCCGGCTCGTCGCCGCCCAGCGTCGCGATCCACGCGCTGGCCAAGGCCACCAGCGCGAAGGCGACGCCGACCATCCATCCTCTCGTGTTGTTGCCACCCTGGGCCATGGCTGCGCTCCGTGAGGTTCTGGGAAGTCAGGATTGACTGATCTTGGGGCTGCGAGGGGGCGGGGCCGCGCGGTCGGGCGCCGCTGGCTCAGGGCAGGGTGGTCACCAGGTTCGCCGCGGTGCCGCCGCCGATGAGCGCCGCCCCCGAGGGCAGCCGCTGCACCCAGCCCCCAGCGCGCGCCGCGGGCAAGGCCACCGACACCGTGTTCTTGTCGATCAGGTCGATGATGTCGAGGGCCGCCGTGCCGCCGCTGGTGGCGTCGACACCGCCGCCCGCCACGATCAGCTGGCTGCCCACCACCCCGACAGCGCCGCAGGCCCGCGCAGCGCTGAGGTCGTCGGCCGCCTTCCAGCTGCCGGCGGCCTGGGTCAGGTCGAGCCAGGTGACCCGGCTCAGCGGACCCGAGGGGCCGAGCCCGCCCGCGCGCAGCACGCCGAGCGGCGTCTCCATGCCGGTCGCCGCCTCGAAGCGCCCCCGCGTGCCGCCGCCGGGCAGGTAGCCCTGGCTGGTCAGCTTGCTGCCGTCGATCTGGAGCACCTCGTCGAAGGTCGTCGCCGACGCGCTGGCCCCGCCCGCGGTGGCGCCGCCCACCACCAGCACCAGCTGCGCCCCGTCCACCGGGTTGGTCACCAGCGTGCAGCTCGGGTGCCGGCGCGGCCCGGACAGCGTGGCGGTGGCCACCGTGCCGGAGCCGGGGTCCCAGAGCTCGGCCGTGGTCGCGCCGGGCCCCTCGCCGCCGACCACCAGCAACCGCCCGCCGATGGCCAGCATGCAGTGCCGCGCCCGCGCAGCGCTGAGCTCGAAGGCGGGGCTCTGCAACGTGCCCTGGTTGGCCTGCAAGATCTCGATGCCCGGCGAGGGCAGCACCTGACCGCCGGTCTTCACGTACCCGCCGACGAAGGCCACGCGGCCGCCCGGCAGCGCCGCGGCGGCGTGAAAGGCGCGCGGCTGCGAGAGCGTGGCCACGGTGGTCAAGCTGTGGTCCGCCAGCTCCAGGCGCTGCACGGCGCCCTCGAGGGTGGCGGGCGCCCCGCCCGCGCAGGGCAGGCCGCTCTCGCCGCCGGCGCCACCGGCGACCACGACGCTGCCGTCGGCCAGGGCCGTGGCCGTGCTGCCCACGCGCGCCGGCAGGGCGACCTCGGCGCCGTCGACCCCCACCAGCGGTCGCGCCGCGCCCCGCGCATGGAGAAACACGGTCACCGCCCGGTCGACCTCGTCGCTGGCGATGATCTGGACCGCGCTGCGACCGGCCGCGATGAGGGCGCCCTGCGCGTCGACCAGCTCAACGCCCACCCAGGCCGCCACGTCGGTGAGCGCAGCCACCCGCAGGGGCTCGGGGGGCGTGCTGTACTCGCCCACCACCTCGGGAGCGCCGCCCGCCGGACCCCGCACCAGCCGCACGCGCGATCCCTCTGCGGGAGGCCACAGCCCGGGCGCGACCACGGTCAGCGTCGCCCCGCCGGTCTCGGCCGTGTCCGCCGCCGCGGGGGGCTCGCTACCGCAGCCCACGAGCACGGCCAGCGACGCCCACGCGGCCAAGGCGACGAGGCGGCGACGAGCGCGAACGGCGGGCAAGGACAGGTGCAGCGACAGGCGCAGAGACGGCTTCATGGCCCGAGGCTACCCACGGCTCGCGTCGAGCGCCATCGACGCGCCCAGGTCGGTCACGCAGGGCGGCC
>JAUIAC010000591.1 GCA_030425545.1 bacterium
CCGTGGTGGTCCGCGCTGGGGCAGACGACGCGGCGACCCAGCTCGAGCTGGCCCTGGTGGAGAACCTGCAGCGCGCCGATCTCGACCCCATCGAGGCCGCGCTGGGCTACCAGCGGCTCATCGACGCCTTCGGCCACACCCAGGAGCAGGTGGCCGCCGCCGTGGGCAAAGAGCGGCCCACCATCGCCAACGCCGTCCGTCTGCTACGGCTGCCCCAGCCGGTGCTCGACGCCGTCCGCGCCGGTGAGCTGAGCGCGGGCCACGCGCGGGCCCTGCTGCCCCTGGCCGAGCACCCCTCGCTGCACGAGGCCGTGGCCTACGTGCGCTCGGGCAAGCTCAGCGTCCGCGCCACCGAGGGCCTGGTCCGGCAGGTGCTCGCCGGCAGCAACCTGGCCGAGCAGCAGAGCGCACGCCAGCAGCGCGCCGCCATCGCCGCCCCGGTCGCGGCGCGGCTGACGGCCTCGCTGGCGGCCAAGGTGCAGGTGCGCCCACGGAAGAAGGGCGGCGGTCGCATCGTCATCGAGTACAGCGACGCCGCCGAGCTCGAGCGCCTGGTCGGCAAGATCGACAGCTGACGGGGGCTGGCAGGTCGTCGCTTCGTGACCCTCGGGCGGCGCGGTCAGCCCAGGTTCTCGGCCAACCAGCGGCGCGCGCTCTCCAGGCTCATGCCCTTGCGGCGGGCATAGTCGACCACCTGATCGTCGCCGATGGGGCCGAGCCCGAAGTAGCGGGCCTCCGGGTGGGCGAAGTACCAGCCGCTCACCGACGCCGCCGGCCACATGGCGTAGCTCTCGGTGAGCGACACGCCGGTGTGGGCCTCGGCGTCCAGCAGCCGCCACAGCGTCGCCTTCTCGGTGTGGTCCGGGCAGGCCGGATAGCCGGGCGCCGGGCGGATGCCGCGGTACTTCATGGCGATGAGCCCGTCGTTGTCCAGGGCCTCGTCGGGGCTGTAGCCCCAGAGCTCGGTGCGCACCTTCTCGTGTAGGCGCTCGGCGAAGGCCTCTGCCAGCCGGTCGGCCAGGGCCTTGAGCAGGATCGCGTGGTAGTCGTCGTGGGCCGCCTCGTAGGCCTGCACCCGCTCCACCACGCCGTGACCCGTGCTCACCACGAAGGCGCCGAGCCAGTCCTGCGTCTCGGCGCTCGCGGGCAGCACGAAGTCGGCGAGGCTGCGCGCCCGGGCCTTGTCCCGCTGCTGCCGCAGGAAGTGCAGGGTCGCCAGGGGACGCCGCGTCGGCTGCCCTGCGTCGTCCAGCCGCGACAGCTCCACGTCGTCGCCGACGCGGTGCGCCGGGAAGAGCCCGACCACCCCGTGGGCCTGGAGCCAGCCCTCGGCGACGATGCGCTCGAGCATGGCCTGGGCGTCGGCAAAGAGCTTGGTCGCCTCGGTGCCCATGGTCGGGTGGGTGAGGATGTCGGGGTACGACCCGCGCAGCTCCCAGCTGGAGAAGAAGGGGCTCCAGTCGACGCGGTCGACCAGCTCAGCCAGGGGAAAGTCGCGCAGCGCGGTGACGCCGGGTCGCAGCGGCGTCGTCACCTGGGCGTTGGCGCTGCAGTCCACCGCGCGCTCACGGGCCACCCGCAGGGGCACCAGCTTCGCCGGCGCACGCTTGGCCCTACGGACACGAACGTCCTCGTACTCTGCCTTGACGGACGCGACGTAGCTGTCCCGCTGGGTCTCACTCAGCAGCTGGCTCACGACCCCGGCCGCGCGGCTCGCGTCAGGGACGTAGACCGTCGGCGCGCGCTCGAAGGCCGGCTCCACCTTGAGCGCGGTGTGGGCCTTGGACGTGGTCGCGCCGCCGATGAGCAGCGGCGTGTCGAAGCCTTGCCGCTCCAGCTCCTTGGCCACGTGCACCATCTCGTGCAGGCTCGGCGTGATCAGCCCGCTCAGCCCGATGATGTCGACCTTGTGCGCTCGCGCCTCTCGCAGGATGCGCTCGGTCGGCACCATGACTCCGAGGTCGATGATCTCGAAGCCATTGCAGCCCAGCACCACGCCCACGATGTTCTTGCCGATGTCGTGGACGTCGCCCTTGACCGTGGCCAGCAACACCTTGCCCGCGGCCTTGACCCCCTCGCCTCGTGCCAGCTTCTCGGCCTTCTCGGCCTCGAGGTAGGGCAGCAGCCAGGCCACCGCCTTCTTCATCACGCGGGCGCTCTTCACCACCTGCGGCAGGAACATCTTGCCCGCGCCGAAGAGGTCGCCGACCACGCCCATGCCGTCCATCAGTGGACCTTCGATGACGTGGATAGGTCGTTTGAGCTCGTTCAAGGCCTCCTCGGTGTCCGCCTCGATGTGCTTGTCGATGCCGTGGACCAGCGCGTGACTCAGCCGCTCGGCCACCGGAAAGCTGCGCCACGCCAGCGCCTCCTTCGGGGTCTCACCTTTCTTGCGGCGGAAGCGCTCCGCGACCTCGAGCAGGCGATCTGTGGCGTCGTCGCGCCGGTAGAGCAGCACGTCTTCGACCCGCTCGAGCAGGTCGTCGGAGACGTCGCTGTACACCATCAGCCGGCCGGCGTTGACGATGCCCATGTCGAGCCCCGCCTCGATGCCGTGGTAGAGGAAGGCGGCGTGCATGGCCTCGCGGACCGCGTTGTTGCCGCGGAACGAGAAGCTGATGTTGCTGATGCCGCCCGACACCGTGATCAGCGGGTGCAGGGCCTTGATCTGGCGGGTCGCCTCGATGAAGTCGATGGCGTAGGCGTCATGCTCGCTCATGCCGGTGGCGACCGTGAGCACGTTGGGGTCGACGATGATGTCCTCTTCGGGGAAGCCCACCTCGGTCTTCAAGAGGGTGATGGCCCGGTCGAGGATGGCGACGCGGCGCTCGAGCGTGTCGGCCTGCCCGGTCTCGTCGAAGGCCATGACCACCGCTGCGGCGCCGTAGCGGCGGATGATCCGGGCGCGCTCGAGGAAGGTGGCCTCGCCGTCCTTGAGGCTGATGCTGTTGACCACGCCCTTGCCTTGCAGACACTTCAGCCCGGCCTCGATGACGGCGAAGTCCGACGAGTCGACCATCACCGGGACCCGCATGATGTCGGGCTCTGCGCCGAGCAAGCGCAAGAAGCGGGTCATGGCCTCCGGGCCGTCGACGAGGCCGTCGTCGAGGTTGACGTCGATGATCTGCGCGCCGCCCTCGACCTGGTCCCGGGCGATGTCGACGGCCGCCTCGTAGTTGCCCTCGCGGATCAGCCGAGCGAAGCGGGCCGAGCCAGCGATGTTGGTGCGCTCACCCACGTTGACGAAGCGGATCTCGGGCGTCTTCTCGAAAGGTTCGAGACCGGACAAGCGCAGCCGGGGCGGCAGCGACGGCGGCGTGCGCGGGGTCAACCCTTCGACCGCCCGCGCGATGGCGCGGA
>JAUIAC010000592.1 GCA_030425545.1 bacterium
GCGATGCGGCCCCGCACCTCCTGCTCGGCCAGCCCGTCGAGGCCCTGGTCGAACTCGGCGTCGAGGTCGAGCACGGGATCGTTCTGGTCCAAACCGAGCCGGGCGTACTCCCGCATGGCCTCGTCGAACGCGCCCTGAATCCATGCGATGCGGTCGATGCGCAGCAGCTCGCCCCCCTCGGCCTCGAACACCGGCGCCGTCTCGTTGGGCTGTAGCTTCTCGTGCAGCACCCACGGGACCAACGCACGCACGTCGGCGAGCTCGACCGCCGCCGCCCCGCGAAACCAGGCCAACGTCTTCACGTAGGTCAGCAGGGTGAGCAGGGCGCGGACGCTGAGCCCGTTCTCGGTCTGGCTGCAGAGGACCTTGTGCTTGTCGCGGCCGCAGTCGGCAGCGCACACCGACGAGAGCGTGCGTCCAGCGATGCGGATGCTGTCCTTGCTCTTGTACTCGATGTCCCGCGCCGCCAGGTCGCAGAAGTCGAACTGGGCGGCGAAGAACTCCAGGCGGCGGCGAATGGCCCGCGAGACCGGCATCGCGAGCACCTGACGGTGGACCTCGTCGAGCTCCGCTGGGGTGAACACGATCTCCGGAGGGACCACCTCGGCCGGGTCCAGACGCTGCTCCACGCGCATCAGCAGCTCACCGAGGAAGCGCGGGTTGAAGTTGAGCGCCTTGACCACGATGTCGATGCGGTCTTTGAGCGCCTCGATGACCGGGTACGTGCCCCCGCCCAGGTCGTCGTTGGCGGTGAGGAACCACGCGCTCGGCGGGCACACGTAGACCTGGTCGAGGATCTCCGCGTAGCCGTCGGCCATGACCGTGAGCAGGGCCGACTGTGTGCGGGTGGGGATGCGGTTGTACTCGTCGATGATCTTGACCCGCATCTCGAGCCAGCGGCGCCACGCGATGCGGATGCCGTCCATGGTCTCGGCCTCGACGAGGTCCTTGGGCAGCGGGTTGCCGAGCAGGTCGGCGATGGTCATCTGCGGCTGGCCATGCTGGATGCCGCGGCGCACCTCCTCCAGGTCGTAGCCCGCGAGGATGGCCATGAGGATCGAGCTGGCGGTCTTGCCGCGGCCGGGGCCACCGATGAAGAGGCAGCGGCGGCGGGCCGCGAAGGTGAGCAGCGGCAGCAGCACGAAGGAGCTGAAGGACTGGTCGGTGGGGAGCCGCACCTCGGTGCCGGCGCCGCCAAAACGGAACGACGGGGGCGGCGCGGTGTGAAATTCGATGTCGTAGTAGGGCGTGATGATGGCGTGGTTGACGATCCAGTAGTAGGCCTGCCGCATCTTGTCGTCGAGCGCGACGGTCGGCGCTGCGGAGGGATCGGACGCGCTCGCGGCGCCGGCGTAGAGGTCCGCGACGTCGAAGTCGCCGTCGCGCTGCGCCGTGGGCGCGCCCTCTTCGCCGTAGGAGGCCGATGGCGCCCTGGGAGGGCGGGTCGGCGCGCTGCTGATGTGCCGGGGGTCGTGGGGATCCATGGCTCTCCTCGCTGTCGGGGTCAGCGGGCTGGTCGGGCTGGTGCGGGCTTGGGCGTGACCGGGTTCACGGCTGGGTCGTCCTGGCCGGACGCGGTCGCCGGTGTCGGTGGGGGCAGCGGCTGACCGGGCGTCGGCTGACCGGGCGCCGTGGCTCCGGGCCCGTCTTTCATCGGCGCGACGGAGGGCTCAGGCCAGCGCAGGCGCTCCACCGCCCTCAGCAGGCCGCAGCCCAGCTCGCTGGGCAGGGCGGGGCGCCGCACCGTGGGTCGGCGCGGCCAGCGCAGGTCCACCTGGCCTCCCGTGCGCTTGGCCCAGCTGCGCGCCGCCAGACGCAGCTGGCACCAGTCGTCGGCGCGGAAGATGCGCTTGGCGACGCCGTGGGGATCCCGCTCGCCGCGCGCCACCTCGACGATGGCGTCGCGAATGGGGACCTGACCGTCGGTCACCAAGGAGGCGGTGTCGGCCTTGGTCGGCATGAAGGCGTCGAGGATGAAGAAGCGCATCATGGCGATCCACAGCCGCTCGTCGGCCTGGGCCAGCTTGGCGGCCTGGTCCACGTCGGCCAAGGCGCGCTCCCAATGTCTGCGCCGGGCGTGCAGCAAGATGGCGCGCTCGAGCCAGGTCCTGGCCAGGTGCGGCTGCAGCTCGATGTTGCGGTTGAAGTCGGCCTTGGCCGCCGCCACGCGGGCCTGGGTCAGGAGCAGGCTGCCGCGCTCCGCCAGGGCGCCATGCGCGGTCGCGTCGATGCTGACAGCCTGGTCGAGGTGGGCGCGCGCCGCCTCGCCGCGGCCGCGAATGCGCAGGAGGATCGCCTTCCACCGGTGGCCCGACGCGTAGTGTGGGTTGAGCTCCAGGTTGCGGTCCAGCCAGGCGTTGGCGCGGTCGAGCTTGCCCTCCACCCAGGCCAGCCGCATCAGCGCGAAGGCCGACTGGGTGCTGCGCGGTTGGAGCTCCAGCGCCCGGTCCAGGTCCTTGCGGGCCTGGGTCAGCTTGCCGATGCGCATCAGGTTCAGCGCTCGGTTGCGGAGCGCTGTCGGCCAGGGCTTGTCGGTGGTCTCGAGCAGGTGCGTCGCGTCGGCCACGGCGCCGTGGGCGTCGCCGCGCATCGACCGAGACACGGCGCGGTTCATCAGCGCGAAGGGGTAGTGCGGGTTCTGACGGAGCGCGATGTCCTGCTCTTTCTCCGCCGCGACGAAGTCCCCGAGCCGCCGCAGCACCAGGCCGCGGTTCGTGCGCGCACGCAGCAGGGTGGGCTGCAGGGAGAGCGCGCGGTCGAAGTGGGCCAGCGCGTCGGCGTTGCGGCCGATACTCAGGTAGCGGTTGCCCTGGTCGACCCAGGCGTTGGCGTCGCTACGCTTGTCCTCCGGGATGGGGGGCGGCGGCGTCATGCGCATGGCGATGCGCGTGTTCTGCCACACGAAGCTCCACTGGCCGTAGCGTCTGCGGGCGCGGTCCATGGCCCCCGCCGCCGCCGGATCGCCGATGATGCCGAGCGCGCGGATCACCTCCACCACCATGGCCTGCTCGTGGAGCACCCCAGGGCGCAGCAGCTCCGTCAGCTTGGGCACGGCTGAGCGGGCGCCCATGCCCCCCAGAGCGCGCACCACGAGCCGCAGCGCGCTGCCGTGCTCCTCGCCCGCAGCGCGCACCAGCCGGCTCACCACGGCTGGCTCCTTCATGGCGATGAGCTTGGAGCCCCAGGCGTCGATCCACCCTGCCGACTTCGGCGCTCGGGCCTCGACCAGCAGCTTCTCGACCTCCGCGAGCACGCCAGCCTGCCGTGTGGCCTCGACGCGGGCGCGCTCACGGCGGTCTTCCTCGCCGCGGAACCACCACGCACCGACGCTGCCGAAGAGCACGGTCGCGACCGCCGCCA
>JAUIAC010000593.1 GCA_030425545.1 bacterium
GCCGGTCGAGCATGCCACCGTGGCCGGGGAGCAGGTTGCCGCTGTCCTTGGTGCCCGAGGCGCGCTTGAACAGCGACTCGGCGAGATCGCCCACCTGCGCCACGGCGCCGCACCCCGCGCCGAGGACCAGCGCGTCGGCCATGGGGATCTGCGGGATCAGCAGGTGGCTGCACAGCGCGGCGCCGCCGACCGAGGCGAGCAGCCCGCCGACGGAGCCCTCGATGGTCTTCTTGGGGCTGACCAAGGGGTAGAGCTTGTGGCGACCGAGGAAACGACCGGCGAAGTAGGCGCCCGTGTCGCCCGCGAAGACGATGATGAAGAGGCTGAGCAGCGCCGCCGGGCCGAAGGCGAAGGGCGCGGCCACGGCGCCGGGCGCGGGCGTGTGGACGGCGACCCAGGTCATGCACGAGGCCAGCATGCCCACGTAGCCAAGGGCCAGCAGCAGCGCCATGGCTCGGCGTGCGGCCGCGGGCAGGTCGTCGGGCTTGCCCAGGCACCAGACGAGCAGCACCACGGGCGCGAGCGTCGCGACCAGCAGCGGCGCGTGCCCATGGACGGCCGGGGCGATCACCGCGAGCGCGACGACGGCGGTGCCCAGGGCGCGGTCACGCGCGCGGACGTCGGGCCACATGCCCAAGAGCTCCCAAGCGCACGCCGCGGACGCGAGCACGAGCACGGCCAGAATCAAGGGCAGCGGCCCGGCCAGCAGCAGCCAGACCACGAGCGGGGCGAGGACGAATCCGGTAGCAAGTCGCGCGAGCACGCTCAGGCTCCTGGTGCAGGGGAGGAGGGCGGTGACGCGGACGCGTCGTCGACGGGGAAAGGCCAGGCGCGGCGCCGCCACATCGCCCAGGCCGCCCACGCGAGGGCGGGCAGGCTGACCAGCTGGGAGGTCGTGATGGTGCCCCAGAACCAGTCGCCGCGATCGTCCGCGCGGATGAACTCAACGCCGATGCGAAAGATGGCATAGAGAATGATGAACTGGAAGAAGAGCTCCCCCCGGAAGTGTCTGCCACGCCGATACCGGTAGTAGCCGAGCGCGAAGATGATCGCCGCCGCTGCCGCCTCGTAGAGCTGGGTCGGGTGGACGTGCAGGGACGCCTCCGCTGCACGCGTGATCAGGCCGTCGCCGACGTGGCGGTGCCAGGCCGGGCTGAAGCGGGGGAAGGCGAAGCCGACCGGGCTGTCGGTGACGCCGCCGAAGCAGCACCCGGCGAGGAAGCAGCCGGTGCGCCCCAAGATGAGCCCGAAGGGGACGGCCCACCCGGCAAGATCGGCGACGTCCCACACCGCCGCGCCGCGGCGCTTGAGGAACCACAGCCCCACCGGCACGCAGAGGCCCAGGCCGCCGTAGAAGACGTAGCCGCCGTACCAGATCTTGAACACGCGCAGACAGTCCTGTTGTTGTCTGCACACACCCGACGAGAGGTCACAGAGGTCGCCGAGCCCGGCGCTGAGGCACTGCGCGTCGGTCACGCACTTCCGCCCGCCAGCCAGGGCGAGCCCCGCGAGCTGCGACGGGTCGGTGCACAGGTGCACGTAGTCCCAGAAGTGGCCGTCGGCGATGACGTGGAGCGCGCGCGAGCCGATCAGCCCGCAGGCCATCATCAGCAGACCGAGATCGAGGATGGTGTTGCCGTCGAGGCCGCGCCGCATGCCCTCGCGGTGGGCGAGCAAGATGCCGGCCGTGATCCCCACCATGAGCATGGTGAAGTAGGCGGGGAGCGTGGTGAAGCCGAGGTCGAATGACGGGTGCACGTGGGGCGGTCCTCAGGTGGTGGGCGACGCTGCGGGCGGCGGCCGCTGGAGCAGCAGCTCGAGCAAGATCAACGCCACCCCGACCGAGATCCCGATGTCGGCCACGTTGTATACCGGCCAGCGGTGCTCGCCGATGAAGTTGAGCACGAAGTCGACCACGATCGTGTGGAGGTTGCGGTCGACGAAGTTGCCGACAGCGCCCCCGAGCACCCCGGCCAACGCCAGCGAGGACAGCGGCGTCGCCATCCAACCGGTCCAGATCGCCCAGGTCATTCCGACCATGGCCAGGATCCCGATCAAGCTGAAGAAGGTGACCCGAAAGGTGGCGCTCATGTCGCGCAGGAAGCCCCAGGCGGCGCCCGGATTCTCGGCGTAGACGAACTTCATGAAGCCCGAGACGAGGGTGACCTCACGCCGCAGCAGCACCACGGCCGTGCCTGCGGCCGGGACATCGGTCGCGCTCGAGATCACCGCGTCGGCGCGCCAGAGGTCGTCGCGGAGCACGTCGGCCACGTCGCGCGGGTCGAGCCGCCAGCGCTCGGCCACGACGTCGCCCACCGTGCGACGGGCGTCCGCGGCGTCGACCCGGAGCCGGCGCGGGGAGGGAAAGCCGGTCGGCGAGCGCGTCATCAGCTGGCGCGGCGCGTCGATGCCCGCGAGCGGGGTCTCGGCGGTGAGTCCGGTGGCGCGCACATAGCGCCACACCAGGCGCTCGGACAGGGCCTCGCCCACCTCGGTCGCGCTGAGCCCGCGGGTGGCCAGCAGGTCGGCGACCGAGCTGGAGCCCTCGGCGGTCACGACCATGGGGTGCACGGGGCTGGCCAGGGCGTCGATGGCGGCGAACTTGCTCCACTGGTCGAGGACCAACACGACCAGCGCCAGCGCCAGCGCAGGGAGCCGCCAGCGGGCGGCGGCCTCCCGTGCGCGTGCGAGCGCTTGATCGGCGGTCTCGGCGGCAACCTGGCTCATGCAGCGCGTCTCTGGGTTCAAGGTGGCGTCGCCCACCCAGGGACGACCGCGGCGGGCCAGCGAGATCCACGCCTCCACGGCGTTGACCGGACGTGGACCGTGCGACCCAGGCCGGGCGGCCGAACGGCGGAGGGTAGGAGTCGCCGCCGAGCGGCGTCAAACGCCGCCAGAGGCCGGGCCCGCCGGAGACCGACGCCTCGCGGTCTGCAGACGGGGTCGCCGGGGGCAGGTTCAGTCCCTTCCCGGGTTCAGGTAGCCTGCGGGCGCGCCGACCCACGCCGGACCTGGAGCCCATGTGCCAGACGCTCGCCTGCTGATCTTGACCGCCAGCCCCTCGCCCCACGTGCTGCCCGGCCTGCTCGGGTCGGAGACAGGGCGTGCGGCTGCAGACGACGACGTGACGCGGGCGGTGTCGGCGGCCCTGTCCAGGCCGGGGACGCCGACCTCGGTCGTGCTCGGCGAGGGCGACGTCCTGCTGCGGCGCGGGCTGCTCGACTGGGTGTCGGCGGCGCGCGCGGGTGGCGCGCGAGCGATCGCGGCGGAGACGACGGGGTGGCTGCTGGCCAAGCCTGGCGTGGCCGACCGGCTCGTCGACGCCGGGCTCACCCACGT
>JAUIAC010000594.1 GCA_030425545.1 bacterium
GCGCCGGGGTTGGCGAGGCCCGCGAGTGGCTCCCAGGCGTGGTCACCAAGCCGGCCGTCGAGGTCTTCGCCAAGGTGAAGTTCTCCCTGCCCGTTCAGCGCCGCAAGGCGGAGGGCAAGCGGCTCGCAACCCAGGCCAAGGTGCGGGAGAAGGCCGCGCGGCTGCGGCTGAAGCTGGACAAGGCCACGGCCGGCGCCCAGGTGGCCTTCGCCGCCTGGATCGCGGCGACCCAGCAGACCCGCCTCTCCGACGCCGCGCTGGCGGCCGCGCTCACGGTGGCCGAGGGCGAGCGGCGCAAGCTGACCCTCGGTCGCAGCGACCTCCTGCGCGTCCAGCTGCGCGAGCAGAACGTGGCCAAGGCCGCCCTCGAGCGGGTCAAGGCGGCCGAGGCGGCCCACCGCGCGCGCCTGCGATTCCTGGCTGAGACCGCGCAGCTGGCCGCAGGCGATTCGTGACAGCCCCACGGCACGTCGATACCCTGTGCGGGCTCGCGCCGCGGTGACGACCGGGGTGATTCATCCGAGCGCCCGCACGAGAGGTGTCCCATGGCCATTTGGATGTACGAGGGAAACTCGGTCGAGGGTGAGTTTCGCAACGGTGAGCTGGAGGCTGAGAGCAAGGAAGAGGCCCGGACGAAGCTGAGCGCCATCGGCATCAAGCCCTTCATGCTCAAGAAGAAGCAGAAAGAGATCGAGATCGTCATCCCCGGCATCACCGACAAGGTGCCGCTGAAGTCCATGGTCGTGTTCACGCGCCAGATGGCGACGATGATCGACGCGGGCCTCCCCCTCATCAAGTGCCTCGAGCTGCTGGGGCAGCAGGAGCCGAACCCGCAGCTCAAGAAGACCCTGCTCGCGGTCAAGGCCAGCGTGGAGGGCGGGCAGTCCTTCTCCGACGCCCTCGGCCGCCACCCCAAGGTCTTCGAGGAGCTCTACGTCAACCTGATCCGCGCTGGCGAGCTCGGCGGCATCCTCGACACGATCATGAACCGCCTCGCCGAGTACATCGAGAAGGCGGCCGAGACCCGCGCCAAGATCAAGGGCGCCATGAAGTACCCGGTCACCGTCCTCCTCGCGGCCCTCGGCATCACCGCCGGCCTGCTGTGGAAGGTGGTGCCGACCTTCGCCGACACCTTCCGCTCCATGGGCAAGAGCTCGCTGCCTGCGCTGACCGAGATGCTGGTGTCGATCTCCAAGAACTTCGTCGACGCGGCGCCGATCATCGGGGCCGGCATCGTGGCGCTGATCTTCGGCTGGAAGATGCTGATGAAGGTGCCCAACATGACCTACTACCGCGACCTGGCGCTCTATCGCTCGCCGGTGGTGGGCAACGTGCTGCGCAAGGGCGCGGTGGCGCGTTTCACCCGGACGCTCGGCACCCTGGTGAGCGCGGGCGTGCCGATCCTCGACGCGCTGGAGGTGGTCGGCAAGACCGCCGGCAACGAGGTCATCGAGCGGGCGATCGAGCACACGCGGCAGAAGATCTCCGAGGGCAAGAACATGACCGGCCCGCTGATGGAGACCCAGGTCTTCCCGAGCATGGTCGTGCAGATGATCTCGGTGGGTGAGGCGACCGGCGCCATCGACGTCATGCTGGCCAAGATCGCGGACTTCTACGACGCCGAGGTCGACGAGGCGGTCGACGGCATGAGCGCCGTCATGGAGCCGCTGATCATGGTCGTGCTGGGCGGCATCATCGGCACCATCATGCTCGGCATGTACATGCCCATCTTCACCATGGCCGACCACTGAGCACGCGGGCTCCTGTGCGCGCGTCGCGCTCGTCGCGCACGTCGCGGTGGACCGTGGACCGAGCTCCTGCGGAGGCGCCGTGAACGCCGGGCTCGGGTCGGTCACAGGCACCTCCGACACCTTCGCCGAGCGGATCAAGTGGGAGACCCTGGCCCGTGTGGTGGCCCTGTCGGGGCTGCTCATCTTCGCGGTGTCGATGGACCTGGGCCTGGGGCCGCAGCCCATCGCGCAGCTGCCCGAGGTCGTGCTCTACAAGCTGGTCACGGCCTTCTTTGTCGCCTCGTTCGTCGCCCTGCTGGCGACCTATCTGACCGGGCCGAAGCTGCGCCGGCCCTTGGCCTGGGCGTCGCTGTCGATCGACCTCGCCCTGGCGATGAGCCTGGTGACCATCACCCACGCGACCGAGAGCGTCTTCCTCTTCGGGCTGCCGCTGGCCGTGCTGGCGGGGGCCGCGCTGCTGGAGCGTCCGGGCGCCTTCGTGGCCGCGAGCGTGTCGTCGGTGGCGGTGGCCATCCTGGCGCTCATCGACGGCGGCCTCGTGGCCGTGGACCTCGAGCCGTGGACCGTGGCCTGGCTGCGGGCCCTGGGGCCGCGGGACGTGCCGGCGCCCTTCGAGGTCGGCGTTCAGGCCCTGGTGCAGGTGGGCGCGCTCTACGGCACGGCCCTGCTCAGCTCCCAGCTGGTGATCGAGCTGAACCGGGCGCGCGCGCGGGCCAGCGCGGAGCGGCGCGAGCTGGTGGCCCTGCGGGTGCGCTACGAGGACGTGTGGAGCTCGCTGCCCGACGGGCTCGCCACGCTGTCGAAGAAGGGCGTCGTGCTCACGGCCAACCCGGCCTTTCTGCGCATCTTGGACCTGTCGGAGGCAGAGGTCGTCGACCAGCCCCTGCAGCGCATGCTGCCGCAGCTGGACCTCGACGCGAGCGGCGCCACCACCACGGTCGAGATCCCCCGCGCCGGCGTGAACCCCACCAGCGAGGTCTGGCGCGCGCGCACCGACGGCGGGCGGCAGATCCTGGCGATGCGAGCGGAGCTGCTGCGCGACGGCGAGGGCCGACCCACCGGCGAGACCCTGCTCGTGGTGCGCGACGTCACCGCGGCCCGCCGGCGCGAGCAGGATCACCGCAACCGCGAGCGGCTCGCCACGGTGGGCGCCATGGCCATGGCCGTGGCCCACGAGATTCGCAACCCGCTGGCGTCGATCTCCGGCGCGGTTCAGATGCTCGACGCCACCCTGGAGGTCAGCGAGGAGGACCGCAGCCTGATGCAGATCGCGGTTCGCGAGACGCAGCAGCTGAGCGACTGGATCGGCGAGTTCCTCGACTACGCCAAGCCCGGCGGGGTGCACTTCGAGCCGATCGACCTGGCCGCCGAGCTGCGGGGCAAGGTGGCCGCGCTGGAGCAAGATCCGCGGGTGACCGAGGCCGGCGTGACCCTGCAGCTGAGCGAGGTGTCGGGCGACTGCCGGCTGCTGGCGGATCGCAAGGGCGTGTCGGCGGTGGTGTGGAACCTGCTCCGCAACGCGGTGGACGCGGTGGTCGAGGCGGACCGGCGAGAGGTCCACGCCTCGCT
>JAUIAC010000062.1 GCA_030425545.1 bacterium
CCGCGCCGGGCCGGCCACACACGCTCGATGTCGGGCGCGGTCGCACCGCGGAGACGGCCACGGCATCGGACAAAGCGCAGACCAGACCGACAGGCGACGGCGGGTGTTGCTGCGGGCCCGTCCGCGGGGGTAGCGTGGGGACAAGTCCACGCGCTGATCGTCCCCCGGGTCGAGGTCCTCCTCGCCCCGCGTGGCTTGGTACGCGCGGACGGTGTCCCCGCGGCGGATGTCTGCCACGGGTGTCGGAGCACGCGCTCCACGGGGGGAACGATGTCCAGCTCGGTAGCCATGGCGAGCCGCGCGATCGTGGACCTGACACGCGGCGCGGCGCTGACGAGCGGTGACGTGGGCGCCCTCGTTCGCCAGGTCACCGAGCTGGCGGCCACGGTGCTCGGCGTTCAGCGCACCAGCGTGTGGCGCTTCGAGGGGCAAGGGCGTGCCTTGCGGTGCGCGGATCTCTACGACGCGGGCTCACGGAGCCACCGCGTCGCGCCTGAGCTGGTGGCCGCCGACTACCCGCTCTACTTTGCAGCGCTCCGTGACGCCCGCGTGATCGCTGCAGTGGACGCCCAAAGCGACCCCGCCACTGCGGAGCTCACCGCGCCCTATCTGGCGCCGCTCGACATTCGCAGCCTGCTCGACGCGCCGATCTGGCACGACGGCGGCCTCGAAGGCGTGGTCTGCCATGAGAGCGTCGGTGCGCGGCGAGACTGGACCGCTGCGGAGGCGGCGTTCGCGGCCAGCATGGGCGACGTGGTGAGCCTGGCGCTGCAGACCCGCGCGCGGCTCACGGCGCAGGCGGCGCTGCAGGAGGCGACCCGGCTCGACGCCGAGGGGCGCTTCGCAGCTGGCGTGGCGCACGACTTCAGCAACATCCTGCAGGCGGTCCGGGCGCGGGCGGAGATCATGGGACTGCGCGGCGACGCGTCAGTGGCGTCCCAGGTGGCCCCGCTGCTGCACGCGGCCGACCGCGGGCAAGCCCTGGTGCGACGGCTGACCGACTACGCGCGGACCCGAGAGCCCCAGGTCGCCGTGGTGGAGCTCGGCGCCTTCCTCACCTCGCTCGCGCCCCTGGCTGCGGACGTGTTGGGCACCAAGCGCCGCCTGGTGGTGACGCCACCGCCCGCGCCGTGCGCCGTGCGCGTCGACCCGCTGCTCCTGGAGCGCGCGCTGATCAACCTGATCGCCAATGCCCGCGCCGCCACGGCGGCAGACGTTGGCGTGGTGGAGATGTCGGCCGAGCTGGCGGGCTCGCTCCCGCGAGCGCTGCGGGGGCGCGGCGACTTCGTCCGCGTAGAGGTCCGCGACAACGGCGTCGGCATGAACGAGGAGACCCGGTCGCAGATCCGCGACGCCTGGTACACGACGCGGGGGGGCGGCACCGGGCTCGGGCTCGCCATTGTGCAGAGCGTCGCCACCGGCGTCGGCGGGGCTGTCGTGGTCGACAGCGAGCTGGGTGAGGGCACCCGCGTGAGCGTGTTTCTCCCGCTGACGGAGCCCCCCGCGCCTTGAGCTGCCAGCCGGGTGCGGCCGCGCACCGCCTCAGCGCGCTGCGGGCAACCAGGCCACCGCGCTCGCGTCCAGCAGCTCGGCGAACCACTCGCCAGGGCCCAGCTCGTCGGGCTCGCCGGCGCGGGCGACGAGGAGCGACGCCGCGTCTTCGGCAGGGCAGGGCAGGGCCCGCCACAGCCGGTCCATCTGTGGCGAGAGACGGACGACGACCACGTCGCCCGCGCGGTTGCCGACCAGCCAGACGCCCGGGTCGTCGAGCGGGGGCCACGCCTCCCCCTCCACCAGAGCCCAGGCCAGCTCCGCGGCGTCGAAGGGGAGCTCCAGGCGAGCGAACGCGGCGCTGGCGAGGAGGCGACCGCCAGCGAGGACCGCCTCCAGGTCCGGTCCAAGCGGGGCGGTCGTGGTCGCGCTGAGGCGCTCCGCCACGTCGTCCCGTACGGTCGCCGCCAGCACGGCCGTCTCAAACGTGAGCAGCGCCTCGGCGACCTCGTCTCCGCCATGGGGCCACGGCGTGCTCTCGTCTCGCGCGCGACGCAGCGCCGACGCGAGCCGAGACACCAGGGGGCCGCGGCTGGGCGTCGAGACCAAGGCGCTCACCAGGGCGCCCGTGCGTCCGTGGGCGTCGAGCCAGGCCCAGAGCCCAGGGGTCGCGCTCTGGACGCCGGCCGCCAGCTGCTGCACGTCGAGCCCCACGGGCGGCGCGCCCATGAGCGCGAGGGCCTGTGGCTCCCCGCCGCGCTCGCCGGCCGGAGAGCCCGACGTCAACGCGTGGGCCGCCGGGCCTGGCGCGCCCCCTGCGTCTGCGCCGTCTGCTGCGTCGGCCGCGTCGCGCGCATCGGACGCCGGCGCCGGCGGAGCGCAGAGGGGCATGCCCACCGCGAAGGCCTCCTCCCGGACGCCGTCGGGGAGCCGTCGCCACAGCGCCAGCAGCGTCTCCTGGGCCGGAGCGCAGTCGCCCTCCCACGCCGCGGCGCACGCAGCGCCGAGGTCCTCGGTCGAGGGCGCGGCGGCCGGCCAGCGGCGCTCGGCGTGCACGACCCGGTGGGCGACGTCGTAGAGCAGCCGCCCGTGAGCGCGCGCGTGCACCAGCGCCGGGTTCACCGTCAGCGGACCGAAGAGCAGCGCGTCGAAGGTGGCCTCGACTCGGCTCAGGAGCCCGGTCGTCGTCGTGGCGACCGGCCGCGGCGCGCAGGCGCTCAGCAGGGCGTCGACCCGCGCGCTGCTGAGCCGACCGAAGTGCCCCGAGACATAGGCCACGGCGTCGCTGTGGCTGTTCAGCCCGCGCACCGGGTCGAGCGCCCGCCGCCAGGCGTCGGCCTCGCTCGACGCCGCGTCGTCAGGAGGCGGCGGCGCGGGCTCAGCGGCGACCGGCGTCCCCGACGCCGCCTCGGCCGCGCTCGCCCGGAGCTCCGCGTCGAAGTGGGCCACGCTGGACAGGAGCCAGGTCGCCGTGGCGTCCACGTGCGCGGCCGCCGCCGCCTCGTCGGCGCCCAACCACACCGCCTCAGCCCGGTGTGCGTGCGGCGCGGTGGCGTCCCGGGTCGTGTCGAAGCCTCGCTCGCGCAGGCGCGCCACCAGGTCGGTGCCGAACCAATGCACCACGGGCAGCAGCTCAGCCAGCCGCGCCCACTGATAGACCTCCCACCGGCTCGGCCCGCTCGCCCAGCCGAAGCCGACAGCGCGATGCAGCAGCTCGTGCGGCGTCCAGCGGGCCGAGTGGTTGGGGTTGAACGTGGCGAAGGCGCCGTCGAGCTGAAAGCTCTGGTAGCGCCCGGCGTGCAGCACCCCACGGGCCCACGAGCCGTGATCGACGTCCAGGGCGCCGTCTTCCCCGCGCAGGTCGTCGGCCCAGGGCACCAGCGTGCGCAGCTCGTGACGCACCACCAGCGCCCCGACGGCCGCACCCAGCGCGCAGGCTCGCAGCCCGAAGGGCGACGCCACCACCTCACCCTCCGGCGCGCGCAACCACGCGGCCAGGCGCGCGAGCGGAGCTGGGTCGACGGCCCGCAGCTGCGTCAGCCACGGCTGCAGCAGCGCGCGCACCTGCGCAGGGGTGCGCTCGGCGAGCCAGCGGCGACGCATCGCCGGCGTGACACACGACGCGGGCGGCGTCAGCCCGGGCAGCGTCAACGGCGCCGGAGGCGGACCGAGCGGGACCCAGCGTTGGGGGCGGGCGGGGTGTGTCATGGGGGGCTCGGTTGGGTGGGGCGAGCCGCGGCGCGCGGACGCGGCGTCACGAGGTCACGAGGCGATCGGGGGCTGGTCTGAGCTGGAGCGTGGACCGCCGTGCCAGGCCAGGCCGCGGTCGTTGTGCTGTTCGAGCAGCGCGATGACCTGCGCGCCCAGCAAGATGATGACGCCCGCGACCTCCATGGTGAGCAGCGCCACCACAACGGTGGCCAGCGATCCGTAGATCACGTTCACCACGGAGATGTTGGCGAAGTAGAACACAAGCAGGCGTCGTGTGGCCTCCCACAGCGCCGTCGTCACCAGCCCGCCCACCAGCGCGCGCCGCCACGCGACCTCGCGCGCCGGCATCACCGAGTAGAGCGCCGAGAAGAGCAGGACCAGCCCGACCACCCCCGACCCGCGGATCAGCCACCCGGACGCCGTGCTCCAGGCCAGCTCAAAGCCCAGGACGGTCGCGTGACGGCTCGCCAGCATGTCGAGCGACGCGCTCGCCGCGGTCAGCAAGAGCAGCAGCACGGTGAGCACGAAGATGAACCCGTAGGGCAGGATGAAGCTCACCCAAAAGCGCCGCTTCACCGGCGCGTCCGGGTCGTAAAAGATGAAGTGGAACGCGTCTTCGAGCATGCGAAACGCGAAGCTGCTGAAGAAGAGCAGGGCCCCGAAGAGCACGCCGCCGACCACGCCGCGATCGTCGAGGAAGTCGACCACGGCGCCGGTGATGAGCTGGGACTGGTTCGGGACCACCAGCCGGAGCTCGGCCTCGAGTGTGGAGACGATGCGCTCCTGGTCGAACACGGTGGAGATGGCGAGCAGCGCCACGGCGACCAGGGGCACGAGGGAGAGCAGCGTGTTCCACGCGACGCCGCCTGCGAGGAGCAGGCCGCGGTTGGCGAGGAAGCGGCTCACGACGAGGCGAACGAAGCGGGGGACAGGCCGGTTGAGCATGGCGAGGTCGTGGACTCCTGCGTAGGGAGCGCGTGGACAGCGCGCGTGGAGCCTGCGCGCCGCCAACGCGCGGAGACTTGACCACAGCGCGGGCCTGCTGTCATGGGCGGCGGCTGCGGCCCTGTTCGCGGTCCTGTTGCTTGGGGAGGTGGGTCGCCGCGGAAACCGTGCGCGGCGCGGGGCGCCGCGGTACCGTCCTACGAGGGCGACCCGAGCGGCGCTCGCCGACCGCGTGCCGCCTGGCACCACGACGCTGGCGGGACAGGGTCGGCAGGGGATGAAGCATGCGACTGCACCGCGTCCTGGACTATGTCTTTCGCCAGCCGGTGCCTGCGGCGCCCATCCTCGACGGGCAGACGTGGTGGCGCCGCCACCGAGACCTGGCGGCCGTGTTTCCCCAGCCGGGCGCGCTGGCGGTGGTGGCCGGCTTCGTGTCGGATCGCGTCGCGTGGGCCTTCGCCAGCGGGTACCAGTCCGCGCTGCGCGCCCTCGAGCCCGCGCTGGGCCCAGACGATCTGGCCGCGCTCTGCGTCACGGAGCACGCGGGCAACGGCCCCCGTGACATCGCCACCACGGTCGAGCTGCGCGGTGACCGGGTCCGCGTGCGAGGGACCAAGAGCTTCGTCACCCTGGGCACGCTGGCCACAGACCTCCTGGTGGTGGGGGTGAGCGGCGAGCTGCGTGGTCGCCCGCGGCTCAGCGTGGTCCGGCTCCGCGCCGACGACCCTGGCGTGCGCGTGACGCTCTCCTCACCGACGCCCTTTGCGCCGGAGCTGCCGCACGGCGTGCTTGAGATCGACACCGAGGTCCCGGTCGAGCGACTGAACCCGGGGGACGGGTGGGATCGGCAGATCAAGCCTTTCGGCGGGCTCGAGGACGCGCTCGTGCGGGCCGCGCTCTGCGGTCATCTCATCGCAGTGGGCCGGGCGTCGGGGTGGCCGGACGCGGAGCTGGAGAACCTCGCCTCGTGCGCTGTGACGCTGGCGGCCTTCGACGACGTCGGTGACCTGCGGTCCCCGGCGGTGTGGCGGGCGTTGGAGGGGGCGCTGGGTCAGGCCGACGCCGCGTTCGGCGCCGCGAACGCGCGGCTGGAGGGCGGCGTGTCGACGCCCCAGGCCGCGCCCGAAGGGCCGGCGATGTCGGCGGCAGAGCGGTGGCTGCGGGACCGCGCGCTGGTGAACGTGGCCGGCAAGCGCCGACACGCGCGGACGGCTCGAGCCCGCGCGGCGCAGGGCTGACTCGCGTGGCCCAGGTGCGCGCCCGGGCGGGACGCGCCGTCTACCTGCGGCACCAGCCGATGACCCGTCCCGCGCTGTCGGTGACCGTGTCGGACTCCTCGTAGACCAGGTGTCGGTCCGGCTGGTCGCTCCACACGCGGAGACGCCAGCGAGCGCCCTCCGACGCGTTGTAGCGCACCAGAAACGCCACCCCCTCGGCTGACTCGGCGCCGATGGCCTTGCGTCCGCGCCAGACCATGCCGTCCTGGCGCAGCGGGTTCACCAGCTCGTTGTGCGCCATGTTGCCGTCGTGATCCTCGTCGACCCAGATCTGCACCTTGGCGGGCTGGTCTCGCGCCTGCCGGCTCAGCCGAAACTCAAAGTCCACATGTGTCGCCACGGTCGCCTCCTTCTCCAGCGGACGCATCGTGGCCCGGTGGCGTCGACGGTGGCAACCGCCGGCAGCCCTCCCGCAGGAAGCGTGCGGACCCATGACCCCAGGGGACTCGTGTGGGAGCGAGCCTTGAGGGATGTTGCGTTGCACTATAGAATTGTTGCGCTGCAACGTCGCGCGCGAGGTGTCATGATCTACCCACTCCACGACTTGAACTCGCTGGCGACCGAGCCGGCACGTCGCGGTGCGAAGTGGACCGCGCGCGCCCTGCTTCACCCGCGCAACCCGCTCTCGCGGACGCCGGCCGGTCGCGCGCTCGGCGCGGCGTGGGACGTGTGGGGCAACGTGGGGCGACGTCCAGGCAAGCCGGATTTTGCGCTGCAACATGTGGCGGGCTCACGGGTGATGGAGCATGTGGTCCACGAGACGCCCTGGTGCGCGCTGCGGCGCTTCACGCTCGTGCGGCGGCTGGACGCGCCGCGGGTGCTGGTGGTGGCGCCGATGTCCGGCAACCACGCCACGCTCCTGCGCGACACGGTGGCGGGGCTGCTCGAGTCACACGACGTCTGGATCACGGACTGGCGGTGCGCCAGCCAGGTCCCGACCAGCGCCGGCGACTTTGGCTTCGACGACTACGTCTTCGCCGTTCGCGACACCATCCGTCGGCTGCACGGCGCCGGTCGCCGCCAGCGGGGCGCGGCTTCCGCTGGGCTGCATGTGCTGGCCGTGTGCCAGCCCGGCGTGCCCGTGTTGGCCGCCGTCGCCCTGATGGCCGAGGACGACGAACCCGCCCAGCCCGTGAGCCTGACGCTCATGGGCAGCCCCGTCGACACGCGCAAGAGCCCGGGCACGCCGAACACCTTCGCGAAGTCCAAGCCGCTGTCGTGGTTTCGCCGGAACCTGATCAGCCGGGTGCCGCTGCGGTTTCCCGGGCGTGGGCGGCGCGTGTACCCGGGCTTCATGCAGATCAGCGCGTTCATGGCCATGAAGCCACAGCTCCACCTCGACAAGCACGTCGCCTATGTCCAAGCGGTCGTCGCCGGGGACACCGACAAGGCCGCCGCGCACAACGCCTTCTACGACGAGTTTCTCGCCAGCGTGGACCTGCCGGAGCGCTTCTACCTCGAGACGGTGGACCGGGTGTTTCAGCGCCACCTGCTGCCTCGCGGGGAGCTCGAGGTCGGAGGCCGTCGCGTGCGCCCCGAGCGCATCACCGCCACCGCGCTGATGACGGTGGAAGGCGCCAAGGACGACATCACCGGGCCGGGGCAGTGCAGCGCTGCCCAGGAGCTGTGCACCGGCCTTCGTGCCGACCAGCGGGCCCGGCATGTTCAGCCGGGCGCGGGTCACATGGGCATCTTCTCCGGGTCGCGCTGGCGCGACACGGTGCGACCGGCTGTGACGGCGTTCATGGCCGCTGCGGAGAGGTCCCGCCAAGCCGCCGCTGATCGGCCGCGCCACGCGGCCTCGTAGGGCAGCGCTGGTCAGCGCCCGGCAGACAGCCCCCGGCTGCCAGCGCCTGCCTGTCTCCCTCCGCCTGCCTGTCTCCCACCGCGTGTCCCGTGCACGTCGGGGGCAGAGGCGTTCAACCGCCGACGCCCGCCCAGCCGCGGGGGGGCAGCACGCGCACCTGCGGCGCGCTGGGGTGGCTCCGCACCTCGGCGAGAAAGGCCGCGAGGTCGTTGGTCGGGATCTGCTTTGGGGTCGCGTCGAGCGGTCGCCAGAACTGATCCCAATGGCAGGGGATGACCAGCTTGGGCTTGAGCGCGTCGATGACCCGGTGCGTGAAGTTCTCCGTCGCGTAGCGCCCGACCGTGCAGCAGAGCACCACGTCGGCCTGGACGCCCTCGAGCTCAGCCTCGATGAGGTCCGCGCTGCCGACGTGATAGACGCTGCCGTGCCCGCAGCCCAGGTGCAGCCCAAAGACCTCGCCCACGCGAAAACGCTCCGCCCGGGCCGGGGTCGCCAGCGGCGCCGTGATGTCCCCTGGCGCCGGCACCCGGCCAAACGCGAAGGTGCTGTGCTGCGAGCGGACAGCGCGCAGCGCAAAGGGCCCCTCGCTGTGGAGCTCGCCGGGCACGAGCCGGGTCAGCAAGCCCTCGTCGACCCCCTCGCCGCGACACAGGTTGAGCGTGCTCTCGGAGCCGTAGACCTTGGCGCCGTGCTTCTGCGCGATGTAGGGCGTGTCGATGGCGTGGTCGAAGTGGCTGTGCCCGACCGCCACGGCATGACAGATGTCCACGTCGGCGTCGATGCGGTCGGGCTTGGGCGTCAGCCGCTGCGTCGCCACCTCCCACAGGGAGTGGCGGCTCAGGTGTGGGTCCAGCCAGACGTGGTGATCCTGCGCCACGACGCGAAATCCGGCGGTGCCGAGCCACTGCACCGCCAGGCCAGACGCGAGGGCCTCGGCCTTCGTGTCCGAGTCGAACCAGCGCGGGTCGACCTGGGTCGAGAGCTTGCCCATGTCAGCCCGCCTGGGTGCGGTTGGCGACGATCTGCACGAACGAGCGGCTGTGCAGCTCGGCGAGCGTGATCCCGGTCTCCAGCACCTCGGACTCGGTGAGCGCCCCACACGCCATGCCGCGGAGGAAGAAGTTGAGCAGCCCCTGACCCGTCGCGGCGTCGTCAAAGGTGTTGCCGACCAGCGTCGCCTGCGCGGCCTGCTGCAAGAAGCGGTTCAGGCGCAGCGACGCGTCCGCCAGACCGTCGAGGAAGAAGGCGTAGACCGCGGCGTAGCGCACCGGCAGCTGCCCGGGGTTGAGGTCCCAGCCCTGGTAGTAGCCGTGGCCCAGGCTGTGCTGGATGTTGTCGTAGTGCAGCCGCCACGCGCTGTGCACGACCTCGCGGTTCTCGGCGATCTGCTGTGGGGTCAGGTGCTCGCCCTTGGGCGCGCGGTGCGGGCCGATGGGCATGACCGTCGTCGCGCCGTCGCTGATGGTCACGCCGGTCGCAGCCAGGCTGACCTGGAGCATGTGCCGCGCGAAGTCGCATGCGTCGTGGGTGTGGGTCTGAAAGGCGGCGGTGATGTTGCACGTGGCGGTGTAGTCGTACGTGCCGAAGGCGCAGGAGCGCACGCGCCCACGGCCGGCCGCGACGATGCCGGGCACCGCGATGCGTCCGTCGACGCCGATGATGGACTGCGTCATCTCGATCATCACGTCGATGCCGATGGACCCGGCGGCGATGCCGTTGGCGGCCTCCAGGTGGTCGAGCAGGTCGGCGAGCACCGCGACCTGCGCGGCGACGGTGACCTTGGGCAGGGTCACCACGAAGCCCTGCGGCACCTGGCCGCCGCTGTGCGCGGCGAGGCAGGTCACAAAGCGGTCGAGCGTGCGGACCGAGCGCCGCTTGCTCTCTTCGGTGAAGGGCTTGATGCGGATGCCGACGAAGGGCCCGAGCTGGCCCGTGGACATCGCCTCGGCGAGCTGCGCTGCGGCGCGGGCGGCGTGACCGTCCTCCTCGTCGTCGGGGCGGTTGCCGTAGCCGTCCTCGAAGTCGATGCGCTGGTCTTCGATGGGCTCGCTCGCCAGCTTCGCGCGCACGCGACGGTAGATCGTCCAGGCGTTGCGCGCCGCCGCGTTGAGCCCCCGGGCGGCGTCCTCGTCGGCCTCCAGCGCGGCCTCGAGCGCAGCGATGTCCGCGGCCGCGGTCGGCAGGGTCTCGCTCCCTCGGAGCCCCAGCGCCACGGCGAAGGTGCAGAAGTCGGGCGCGTAGGTGTCCAGCGCCCGAAGCGCGAGGCCACCGAGCTTGGCCTGCACGCCGGCCTTGTAGAGGTGTGCGCCGCCGTAGAGGGTGTGCACCGGCTGACGGCCGACGCCGTCGCCTGGGAAGGCCGCGGTGAAGGCCGCGTTGGCAGACGCCAGCGCGGCCAGGCCGGCGTCGCGCTGGGCGTCGCTGAGTGTCGTGACACGGGTCGAAGCTTGGGTCGTTGAAGCGTCGTTCGGCATGGTCGGCTCCCGAGGTGTGGGTGGCGGCGCTGGCGTGCGTGTCGGCGTGGATGCCGCACCGCGTCATAGCGGCGGGAGAGTAGGCCACTCCCCGCCTGCATCACAAGCGGCGAGCCCCGCCAGCCAAGCGCCGCGCCGGCCGTGACGAGGCCTCGGCCGAAGCCCGCGCGGGGCGCCGTCGCGGAAGTCGCTGGGATCGTGCGGATCCCACAAAACTCTTCACACACCGCTTGAATTCCCGACCGCGGTTCTGGAAACCTCCCCGACGTGTCCCTCCCTCATCGGGCACACCCTACTGCGCCTGGGCCCTGCCCCCTCCTCGGCTTGGCGCGCGTAACGAGGCGAATCACATGAGCTGTCCCACTTGTTTCTCACGGTCCGCGCTCGCGGCCTTCGTGGCTGTCGCGCTGGTCGCAGGCTGCGGAGACTCCTTCCCGACCGCAGAGAGTGACGATGTCGCGGTCGTTGACGACGTGACCAACGACATCGGCTCGGTGGACGCCGGCGATCCGGACGCCGCCAAGGGCGACACGACCCTCGCTGACACCAGCGAGGACGGCAGCGCGGGAGACGTGCTGACCGACGGCGGCGGCGACGCGCTGACCGACGGCGGCGGCGACACGCTGACCGACGGCGGCGACAGCACGGACGCGGGGCCGGCGTGCCCTGGCGCGGCGACGTGCGCCTGCAAGGAAGACAAGGACTGCGACTCGAAGGCCTGCGTGCTGGACGGTGAGGGCAAGAAGGCCTGCGCCAAGCCGTGCAAGACCGACAGCGACTGCGGCGACGACGTCTGCCAGGACGTGTCGGGCGTCAACGTGTGCGTGCCCGCCGGCGCGGCGCTCTGCGCCCCCTGCGTCAGCAACAACGAGTGCACCTACGGCGACGCCAAGGGGGCCTGCGTGGCCGCGGGCGGCGCCGGCAACTTCTGCGGCACCTCGTGCTCGGCCGACGCCGACTGCGCCAAGGGCTACAGCTGCAAGGACGGCAAGGACGTCGAGGGGAACGACGTCAAGCAGTGTGTGCCGGAGAAGGACGCGGTCTGCTCGTGCACCGGCTACGGCCTGGCCAAGCAGGCCAAGACCACCTGCTTCGCCGCGGGGCTGCCCGGCTGCACCTCCACGCGCCAGTGCCTCGCCGACGGTGAGACCGGCGCGCCCGCGGGGGGCGGGCTCACCGAGTGCACGCCGCAGAAGCCGGTCGACGAGACCTGCGACGGCATGGACAACGACTGCGACGGCCAGACCGACGAGGACGGCACCGCGCTGTGCGACGACAAGAACGGCTGCACCACCGACACCTGCGGCGGCGGCAAGGGCTGCGAGAACAAGAAGCTCGACGGCGACAGCTGCGACGACGGCAACGCCTGCACCAAGGGCGACACCTGCGCCGTAGGCCTGTGCACGGGCGCGACCGTGGACTGCGACGACAGCAACCCCTGCACCAGCGACGCCTGCGACATGGCCAGCGGCTGCACCAACACCAACACCACCGACAAGTGCGACGACGGCAGCGCCTGCACCAAGGACGACACCTGCGCGGCCGGGCTGTGCGCTGGCGTGACCGTCACCTGCGACGACAGCAACCCCTGCACCACGGACAGCTGCGACCTGGCCACCGGGTGCACGACGACAAACAACACCGACAAGTGCGACGACAGCTCGGCCTGTACCAAGGACGACACGTGCGCCGTGGGCCTGTGCGCTGGCGTCACCGTCGACTGCGACGACAACAACCCCTGCACCACCGACTCGTGCGACACGAAGACCGGCTGCGTCAACAAGACGCTCGACGGTGACAAGTGCGACGACGGCAGCGCGTGCACCACGACGGACGTGTGCGACAAGGGCAAGTGCACCGGCGCCAAGCTCGACTGCGACGACGCCAACCCCTGCACCGACGACGCGTGCGACATGACCAGCGGCTGCACGTCGACCAACAATGACAAGACGTGCGACGACGGCAGCGCCTGCTCGGACAACGACGGCTGCGTCGGCGGCAAGTGCGGCGGCACGCCCAAGTCCTGCGAGGACGGCAACGCCTGCACCGACGACTCCTGCGATCCGAAGACCGGCTGCAAGTTCGTGCAGAACACCAAGCCCTGCAACGACGGCGTGGCCTGCTCGGTGCAGGACACCTGCAAGGCCGGCAAGTGCGTCGGCACCCCGAAGAAGTGCGACGACGGCAACGCCTGCACAGCGGACTCGTGCGACACCGCCTCGGGCAACTGCCTGTTCAAGCCGCTGGTGGGCGACAAGTGCGACGACGGCAACGCGTGCACGACCAAGGACGCCTGCGACAAGGACGGCAAGTGCGCCGGCGGCGCCAAGCTGGTGTGCGAGGACGGCAACCAGTGCACCGACGACCCGTGCGACCCGGCCAAGGGCTGCGCGGACAAGATCCTGACCAAGAAGCCGTGCAACGACGGCTCGGTGTGCACCAAGACCGACACCTGCGACGGCGCTGGCAAGTGCGTGGGCACCGCGCTCTCGTGTGACGACGGCAACCCCTGCACGGACGACAGCTGCGACAAGCTCAAGGGCTGCCAGAAGACCAACAACACCGCCAAGTGCGACGACGGCGACATCTGCACCACGGGAGACGTCTGCGCGGGCGGCAAGTGCAAGTCCGGCAGCAACGCCTGCCAGTGCAAGGCTGACAGCGACTGCGTCGGCCAGGGTTCCAACCTTTGCAACGGCGCCCTGGTGTGCAAGGCCAACAAGTGCGTCGTCGACCCGAAGAACGTCGTGCAGTGCAAGGACGACAACAACGCCTGCACCAGCGACGCCTGCAACCCCGGGACGGGCAAGTGCGACTACGCGGCCGTCAAGGACGGCAGCGCCTGCGACGCCGACGGCAGCAAGTGCACCGAGGCGGACGCCTGCAAGGCCGGCAAGTGCGAGGCCGGCAAGCCGCTCAACTGCGACGACAACAACGCCTGCACCGCGGACACCTGTGACAAGGTCAAGGGCTGCAGCAACACCAACGTCACCACCGGCGGCGTCACGGTGATCACCTTCAACAGCTACCCCGGCAAGGACGGCAAGCTCGGCACCGCGGACGACCTCAAGGTCAACAAGGACGACGGCGTCGCCGACCAGTTCAAGTCCGTGGGCGTCAGCTTCAAGCTCGTGGGTGGCGGTGTGCCGCGCGTCCACGTGTCGGGCAGCATCGTGAAGCCCTACGCCCCGAACACCCTGCGTCCGGTCGACCCCAAGGTCGAGGTGAAGGCGGAGAACTACAAGGACATCGAGCTCATCCTGACCAAGCCGGCGAAGCGGGTGAAGGTCATGGTCCTCGACGTGCACACCAACGAGGCGAGCGCTGTGAAGGCGTACAACCTCAAGGGCGAGCTCATCGGCGAGAAGAAGCACCCGGGCGCGCCTGGCGGCAACATCATCCCGCTCGAGGTCACGGTCGACGGCAGCAAGGGCTGGATCGCCCGCGTGGTGGTGGACCTGACCCAGTCGACGGGCAGCGCCGCCGGTCCCGAGCTCTACGACAACTTCGAGTTCGAGTGGGCGCCGACCTGCGAGGACGGCAACATCTGCACGACGCCGGACATCTGCGCGGGTGGCAAGTGCGCCACCGGCCCGGTGAAGGTCTGCGACGACGGCAACCAGTGCACCAAGGACAGCTGCGACGCCAAGTCGGGCTGCAAGCACGCGGCGCTCGACAAGGTCCCCTGCGAGGACGGCAACAAGTGCACCGACGGTGACGCTTGCGCCACCGGCAAGTGCGTCTCAGGCAAGCCGAAGGGCTGCGACGACGGCAAGCCCTGCACCAAGGACGCCTGCGACCCGAAGACGGGCTGCGTCAGCACGCCGCTCAAGGACGGCGACGCGTGTGAGGACGGCAGCAAGTGCACCGGCAAGGACGCCTGCCAGTCGGGCAAGTGCGTGCCGGGCGCCAAGGTGGTCTGCAACGACGGCGACATCTGCACCCTCGACAGCTGCGACCCGGTCACGGGCTGCAAGGCCTCGCCCATCGCCGGTTGTGGCACCAAGCCTTTCGCGCTGCCGTACACCGAGCCATTCGCCTGTGGCTCCGCGAGCAGCAAGCTCTGGAAGCTCGCCGGCTCGCAGAAGGCCCCAGCCTGGGCGGTCGACGGGACACCGGCTTCGGTGAAGCCCTTCTCGGGCAGCTGCACGCTGAACTTCAACGACGGCACCAACTACGGCTGCAAGACGGGCTCGACCAAGCTGCTCGGCACGGCGGACTCGCCGGCCATCGACCTGACCAAGGCCAAGCTGCCGACGCTGACCTTCCAGCTCAACGGCGACTGGGAGTCCAACAACTTCGACGAGCTCTACGTGCAGATCACCACCGACGGTGGCAAGACCTTCAAGACGCTGGCGGACTTGAACGACAACGGCAGCATCAAGTGGGTCAAGATGACCTACGACCTGTCTGCGTACGCGGGTAAGGTCGCGCAGCTCCGCTTCCGCTTCTACACGGACGACTGCATTGGCAACAGCACGGTGGGTCCCTTCGTCGACGACGTGATGATCGAGGACATCGCCTGCACCAAGAACGCCGACTGCAACGACGGCAACACCTGCAGCGTCGACACCTGCTCGCTCAGCACCGGCAAGTGCCTCTACGCCTCGGTGAAGAACGGCACCAAGTGTGAGGACGGCAACCTGTGCACGCTCAACGCCTGCAACAACGGCAAGTGTGGCATCGCGGGCAACGTCAAGTGCATCGACGACGGCGACGCCTGCACGGTCGGTGAGACCTGCTCGCCCAAGACCGGCAAGTGCGCGCCGACCTACATCGAGACCTGCAACGACAACAACCCGTGCACGTCGGACACCTGCAACAAGGCCACGGCCGGCTGCACGCATCAGTCGCTGAAGGTCTGCGCGCCGAAGTGCTCCACCGACGACCAGTGCAACGACAACAACCCGTGCACCGTCGACACCTGCGGCAAGGACGGCGTGTGCGCCTGGACCCCGGCGAAGGCCGGCACGGTCTGCGGCGACGGCAAGGTCTGCGGCAAGGCCAACCAGTGCGTCAACATCACGGGCGGCTGGGCCCGCCAGATCAGCTCCGACGGGATCGGCTACCACTACTGCGCGGTGACCGCGGACGCCAAGGTCGCCTGCTGGGGCCGCAACAACTACTACCAGACCGGCTTCCCTGGCTCGACGAGCAACCGCACCACGCCCTTCGTGGTGCCGGGCGTGAGCAACGTGAAGTCGGTGGAGACCGGCCGCTACCACAGCTGCGCTGTGACCTCCATTGGCGAGGTCTACTGCTGGGGTCGCAACAACTACCGCCAGTCGGCGCCCTCGTCGTCGCTCTCGACGACGCCCAAGGCCACCAAGGTCGCCGGGCTGCTCGGCGTGCGGTCCATCGCCGCCGGCTATGACTACACGTGCGCCCACCTCTCGGACCGGCGGGTGAGCTGCTGGGGCTACAACAACTACGGCCAGCAGGGCCGCGGCAACACCACGCCGACGACCAAGCCCACGCTGGTCCCGAACCTGACGGGTGTGCTCAGCCTCAGCGCGGACTACAGCCACGTGTGCGCGGTCCGCAGCGACGGCGGCCTGTGGTGCGCCGGCATGAACTTCGACTACCAGACGCACCAGACCTCGGGCACGAAGACGGTCTTCACCAAGCGGGGCGGCGCGCCGATCCCGACCTTGAGCAAGACCGTCGCCGGGTACGGCACGACGTGCGGCGCTGCCGGGACCGGCTGGGCCTGCGTGGGCAACAACACCTACGGCGCCATGGGCAACGGCAACACGACGGACGCGGCCCTGCCGGTCAACGTCGACGCCGGCGGCGCGGACATCGCCGACATCGGCACCGGCTACTACGCAAACTTCGCGCTGACCCTCGGCGGTGACGTCTGGGGCTCGGGCTACGACGCCTACGGCGCATTCGGGCTCGCGACCACCGTCACGACGCGCAGCAAGTACGTGAAGACGGGCTTTGGCAAGGCGGTCGACGTGGACGGCGGCTACCGCAACGCCTGCGTGCTCTCCCCGGCTGGCGCGGTCTTCTGCTCCGGCTACAACACCTACGGCGGCCTCGGCAACGGCTCGACCTCGAGCAGCACCTCACCCGTCACGGTGAAGGGGCCCTGCACCAGCGCAGCCATGTGCAACGACGGCGACCCTTGCACCATCGACGCCTGCACGGCGGGCGCTTGCGCCTGGTCGGCCGGCAGCGGCGCCAAGTGCGACGACGGCGACGCCTGCACCAACGCCGACGCCTGCAGCGCGGGCAAGTGCGTGGGCAAGGCTGTCATCTGCGACGACAAGAACGCCTGCACCCAGGGTGACAAGTGCGCGGTGCAGGGTGGCAGCCCCGTCTGCGTGCCCGGCGTGTTGA
This sequence comes from bacterium, assembly GCA_030425545.1. GTDB lineage: Bacteria > Myxococcota_A > UBA9042 > UBA9042 > UBA9042 > UBA9042. The sequence continues at coordinate 16,551 of JAUIAC010000062.1, forward strand.
AGAAGTGCGACGACGGCGACAAGTGCACGGCCGACAGCTGCGACGCGGGCACCGGCAAGTGCGTGTTCAAGCCCATCGTCGGCTGCACCATCGCGTGCAAGGTCGACGCCGACTGCGACGACAACAACGGCTGCACCACCAACAGCTGCGTCTCCGGTGCCTGCCAGAAGAAGAACGCCAACGAGGGCAAGCTCTGTGGCGGCGGCAAGGTCTGCGGCAGCGGGGTCTGCGCAGGCAGCGGCAAGGGCTGGGCCAAGGCCATCGCCAGCAACACCTACGCGTTGCACGCGTGCGCCATCGGCACCGACACCAAGCTCTACTGCTGGGGTGACGGCAGCGACAACCGACTCGGTCAGACCTCGACCAGCGACCAGCTCAAGCCCAAGGCCGTGCCCGGACTCTCGGGGGTCACCGACGTGGAGGTGGGCTACTCGCACACCTGCGCGAAGGTGGCCGGCAAGTGGTGGTGCTTCGGCGACAACTTCTACGGCGCGCTCGGCACCGGGGTCAGTGGCTCGGACACGGCCAAGCCCCAGGAGGTCAAGGCAGCGGCCAACGTGGTCGACATGGCGCTCGGCTACCGCTTCAGCTGCGCGCTGCTCGCCAGCGGCAAGGTCAACTGCTTCGGCTACGGCAGCGGCGGCCGCCTCGGCAACGGCACGACCAGCAGCAGCGCGAAGGCGGTCGAGGTCAAGGGCGTCGCCAACGCGACCGCCGTCTGGGCTGGCTACGACCACGCCTGCGCCCGCCTGGCCGACGGCACCGCGAAGTGCTGGGGCTTGAACGGCGAGTACGCAGTCTCGAACGCGTCGACTTCCACGACGCACTCCACGCCCGTGGTGAAGGCCGGGGCGACCCAGGTCCTGAACCTGGCCGGCTACTACAGCGGCACCTGCTGGACGACCTTTGAGGGCAAGGCCTTCTGCACCGGGGACAACGACAACGGCCAGCTCGGCTCCAAGTCGCCCACCGACCAGAGCGCTCCGCTGCAGCTCGTGGGCCCGACCGACGTCTTCCACGTCGAGGGCGGCGCGAACCACCTCGTGGCGCTCAGCGGCACGGGCAAGGTCTGGACCGCGGGTTACAACTTCGACGGCCAGCTCGGCAACGGCACGAAGAGCACGAGCACGACCTTCATCACCCCGAAGCTGAACGTCATCGGTCAGCCGGTGCAGGTCGCCGCCGGCTACAACTTCACCTGTGTGCTCACGAGCGAGGGCCAGGTCGGCTGCACCGGCAACGGCTCCAACGGCGAGCAGGGCGACGGCTCCACGAGCGACGACACCGAGTTCACCTCGCTGGCGGGCCCCTGCTCGGGCAACACGCAGTGCAACGATAACAACCCCTGCACGTCGGACGCCTGCGTGGCGGGCTCGTGCGCCTTCACCAACACCAGCGGTGGCGCCTGCAACGACGGCGTGGCCTGCACAGGCAAGGACACCTGCAGCGGCGGCGTGTGCAAGGGCACCCCCGTGCTGTGCAACGACAACGACGCCTGCACCGTCGGTGACGCCTGCCAGGAAGGAAAGGACGGCAAGCCCGTGTGCGTGCCCGGCAAGAAGAAGAGCTGCGACGACAACAACACGTGCACCAACGACAGCTGCGACGCCAAGACTGGCAGCTGCGTCAACGCGCCCATCGTCGGCTGCGTTCAGGGCTGTAAGACGGACGCGGACTGTGACGACGGCAACCTGTGCACGGCGAACACGTGCCTCGCGGGCAAGTGCGCCAGCAAGTTCGCCAACGACGGCCTCGTGTGCTCCGAAGGCAAGACCTGCAACAGCGGCGCGTGCGCGGGCTCCGGCCAGGGCTGGGCGGCGACCATCAGCGGCGCGCCCTACGGCCAGCACTTCTGCGCGCTCGGCACCGACGGCAACGCATGGTGCTGGGGCAACGGCGGCGACGGCCGGCTCGGCGACGGCTCGACCCAGAGCAACAGCAAGCCCAACATGGTCAGCACCATCAAGGATCTGGTGGCGGTCTACGCCTTCTACCGGCACTCCTGCGCCATCGACAAGGCGGGCAAGGCCTGGTGCTGGGGCAACAACTTCTACGGCGAGCTCGGTACAGGGTCGACCGGCGCCGACTCCCTGACGCCGAAGGCCGTCACCACGGTCACCGACGCGGTGAAGCTGGCTGGCGGGAGCAACTACACCTGCGCGCTGCGGAAGACGGGCACCGTCACCTGCTGGGGCTACGGCTACAACGGGCGCCTCGGCTACGGATCGACCTCGAGCACGAACCAGACCAAGGGCGTCACGGTCAAGGGGCTGACCGACGTGGTCGACGTCCAAGGCTTCAGCGACCACGCCTGCGCCACGAAGAAGGACGGCACGGTCTGGTGCTGGGGCGAGAATTACGACCGCCCGCTGGTGGACACCTCGACGACGCGCTACTACGCGCCGGTGCAGAAGACCGACGCCAAGGGCGCCTACAGCGTCGACGGCGCGCGCGACAACGTCTGCTGGGTGTCGACCAAGGGCGTGCTCGCCTGCACGGGTGACAACGACAACGGACAGCTCGGCAACAAAGGCACGTCGGACTCCGGCAAGCCGGTGGTCGCGCCGATGAAGTTCGTGTCGGGCGTCGCCGGTGGCTACGACCACAACCTGGCGCTCACCGCGGACGGCAAGGTCTGGGCTGTGGGCGACAACGACCAGGGGCAGCTCGGCGTCGGCAGCAAGACCGACTCCAAGAGCTGGGTGGCTTCGCAGGTGCCCGGTGGCGCCAAGATCGTCCAGGCCGACGCGGCGTCCGACACGACCTGCCTGCTCACCAGCCTCGGCCAGGTGATGTGCACCGGCGACGGCTACTGGGGCCAGCTCGGCACGGGCAGCACGGCGGACGTCACCAGCTACGTCTCGGTCGCCGGCCCCTGCACGGGGAACAAGCAGTGCAACGACGGCAACCCCTGCACCCAGGACGTGTGCAAGGCGGGCGCCTGCAGCTTCACCGGCACCAGCGGCGGCACGTGCAGCGACGGCGACGCGTGCACGACGTCCGACGTGTGCAGCTCAGGCAAGTGCGTCGGCAAGACGGTCGCCTGCGACGACAAGAACGCGTGTACGGTGGGCGACAAGTGCGAGGTCCAGTCCGGCAACGCGGTCTGCGTGCCCGGCAAGAAGAAGACCTGCGACGACGGCGACCCCTGCACCGCGGACAGCTGCAGCACGCTCACCGGCGCCTGCACGTTCACCCCCATCAAGGGCTGTCTCATCGGCTGCAAGTCCGACGCGGACTGCGACAACGGCGACCCCTGCACCATCGACGCCTGCAACACGACCACGGGCGGCTGCACGCAGAAGGCTGCCAAGGACGGCCTGCTCTGCGCTGAGGGAGGCCAGTGCAAGTCGGGCAAGTGCAGCGCGATCACCGCGGGCTGGGCCCGCGACATCGAGGCGGATCCGAGCGGCGAACACATCTGCGCGTTGACCCACAACAAGACCATGGCCTGCTGGGGCATGAACACCGACGGCCAGATCGGCAACGGCAGCAAGACCGACGTGTCCAAGCCGGTGATCGTGAAGGTGGGTGACGTGGAGCAGATGGCGGTCGGCAGCGCACACACCTGCGCGTTGAACAGCAAGGGGGCGCTCTACTGCTGGGGCTACCGGTACTACGGCCAGACCGGCGACGGATTCGCGTCGTCAACGGATCAGACGACGCCGAAGCTGGCGTCGAAGATCCCCACCCTGGCGGACGTGTGGGCCGGCTACCACCGCACCTGTGGCCTCGACCTGAGCGGCAAGCTCTGGTGTTGGGGCTACGGCAGCTCGGGCGACCGCGGTGACGGCACGACGACCTCGTCCATGGTCAACCCAGCCGCCGTGCAGGGTCTGCCGGGCAACATCGTCGACCTCGACATCCGCGCGCGCCGCGGCTGCGCTCAGACCCAGAAGGGCGAGCTCTACTGCTGGGGTTACAACCTCTACCGCGACGTGGCGCCGTCGTCGACGTCGACCATGCCCATCGCAACCAAGCGCGCGGCGCCGACCGACGTCGGCATCTTTGGTGGCGGGCGCTACACCCAGTGCGCGGGCATCATCGGCAAGGGCCAGCTGCAGTGCTGGGGCGACAACAGCGACGGACAGGTCGGCAACGGCTCCTCGTCGTTCACGGCGGTGTCGGTGCCGGTGGTCGCCAAGGGCCTGACCATCCCGCCCATCGCCATCAACGGCGGCGACGACCACATCGTCATCTTGGGGACCAACGGCAAGGTCTTCACGTCGGGCGACAGCGCCGACCGTCAGACCGGCAACGGGACGACGACCGACAAGAAGGGCTTCTCGCAGGCGAGCAAGTTCACCGGGAGCTACGTGAAGGCGCTCGGCTTCTACAACACGACGTGCGCGCTGGGCACGGACGGCCAGGTCTACTGCCTGGGCGACACCAGCGACGGTCAGGTCGGCGCTGGCAAGATCAGCTTCACCGACGTCAACGACGCGACCAAGGTCATCGCCCCGGCGCAGGTGAAGTAGCGACCTCTCGGCAGAGTCAGCCGCGAGCCACAGCGAACGTCGCTGTGGCTCGCGTGCTTTTTGCGTCGCGAGGTGGGGAGACGGCGCGGGCTGACCCACGTCCGCTCCGGACGCTGGCCGGCGGCCCGCGGGGCCCTAGCGAGCCACGGGCAGGGTGACCTCGAAGCACGCGCCCCGGTCCGCGGGGCGGGTGCGGACGTCGCCGCCGTGGGCCTGGGCCAACGCCCGCACGATGGCGAGGCCCAGCCCTGTGCCGCCGGTGCTGCCAGCCGTGGTGACGAAGGGCGCGAAGAGCTTGTCGGCGACCTCGGCGTCCACGCCAGGACCGCTGTCGTGCACCGTGATGGCCACGGTCTCGCCGCGCGCCTCCGCGGTCACTCGGACGGGCGCGTCGCCATGTTTGAGGGCGTTGTCGACCAGGTTGTCGACCAGGGCGTCGAGGGTCTCTGGAGAGGCCATGACCGGCGGCAGGTCGGCCTGCACATGTGTGACCACCTCGCCGCGCGCCGCGGCGCGCACCTCGACGCTGCGCACCACCTCGCCGACGTCGGCACGTTCGTGGGCCGGGTCGAGCACGTCTGCGCGCGCGAGGACCATCAACCGGCGCACCAGGCGGTCCAGCCGCGCCGCCTCGGCCGCCAGGTTGTCGAGGAAGCGGGCCCGCTGCGCTGCGTTCATGTCCTGGACGTGGTCCTGCAGCAGCTCAACCGTGCCCCGGATCGTCGTCAGCGGTGTCTTGAAGGCGTGGGACACGTTCTGGGCGAAGGCCTCGAGGTAGGCGGCGCGGCCCTGCAGGCTGGTGGCCATGGCCGCGAGGGCCTCGGACAGCGCGGCCACCTCGCGGGTGCCGGCGTGGGGGATGCGTGCGACGGCGGCGCGGTCTCCGGAGGCGACGCGCTCGGCTTGGGCGCGGAGGTCCCGCAGCGGCCGCGCGATGAGCCGAGAGGTCAGAAACGCGACCAGCCCGACGACCAGCAGCAGCACGACCAGACCGCCGACCAGCTCGTGGCGGTTGAGATAGAGCGCCTTGATGACGTCGAGCGGCGTCCGGCTGAGCACCACCACCCCCCAGACCTGGCCGCGAACCACGACGGGGTGGCCGACGAAGACGCGCACCGGCGTGCCGCGGCTGACGGAGCGCAGGCTGGGGGCGACGTGGCTCGTGTGGCGACGGCGTAGGAAGCTCGTGGCCTCGCCGCCGAGGCCTCGCTCGACCTCGGGCCACGTGCCGAGGTAGCGGCCCTGTGCGCCGCGGCTGGTGGCCACCACGTAGCCGTGGGGCCCCACGATGCGGATCGCCGAGAGGGTCGTGCGCGTCGCTCGAACGAGCAGGTCCCCGAGGGCCTGGCCGGCAGCCACGGCGACAGGGTGGTCGCCGCCCGCGCGTCGCTCAGCCAGCGGCGTGTCCGGGAGCACGTCGGTGGTGGAGCGGTCCAGCTGCGGCTGGCGGGCGAGCAGGCGCCGCGCCGCACGCTGGTTGCGCACCGGGGAGCCGAAGGGCGTGCCGTCGCCCACACCCTGGGTCTGGGCGCCGCGCACGGCCTGCGC
>JAUIAC010000595.1 GCA_030425545.1 bacterium
ACACACGTCGACCAGGGGTTCGTCTCCCTGGCGGATGCCGCGCATCGCCAGGTCGTCGGTGAAGAGCACGCCGTCAAAGCCCAGCTCGTCCCGCAGCAGCGTGGTGCACACCGCCTTGGACACGGTCGCGGGCAGGTCCGGGTCGAGGCCGGTGTAGCGGACGTGTGCGCTCATCAGCGTCGGCAGACCCGCGGCGACGGCGGCGCGAAAGGGCGCCAGCTCCACCGCGTCCAGCCGCGCGCGGCCGTGCTCCACCACGGGCAGCTCCTTGTGGGAGTCGCGAGCGGTGTCTCCGTGACCTGGGAAGTGCTTGCCGCAGCCCATGACCCCGGCCTGCTCGAGGCCGCGCGCGAAGGCGAGCGCCAGGTCCGCCACCCGCTCCGGATCGGCGCTGAACGCGCGGTCGCCGATGATGGGGTTGTCCGCGCAGGTGTCCACGTCGAGCACCGGCGCGAAGTCGACGTTGACCCCGAGCGAAGCCAGGGTCTCGCCCATGGCGCGCCCGTGACCCATCACCTGCGCCAGGCTCAGGTCGCGGTCGAAGCGCTGGCCGATGTCCCGCGCCGAGGGCAGGAGTGGCCCGTGGGGCGGCCCCCACTGCTGCACGCGACCGCCCTCCTGGTCCACGGCCACCAGCAGCGGCGTGGGCGCTAGCGCCTGCAGCGCGTCGACCAGCGCGCGCACCTGCGCCGCGTCGCGGATGTTGGGGCCGAAGAGGAACACGCCGCCGATGTCGTAGCGGGTGATCAGGTCCACCAGCGCGGGTGGCGGGGTCAGGCCGGGGAAGCCGAGCATCACCAGCTGGCCGAGGTCGGGATGTTTCATAGCCGAGAGCCTGCGACGCGACCGGGCCGAGCGCAACGGGCGAGGGCGTCGCCCGAGGGCAGAGCGAGCGCGGCTGTGCCGGCGGCGCGACCTGAACGGGGTCCACAAGTCCCTGGAGTCGCTGGGCGCGGGCGGACAATCGACCCCAGCGCGCCGGGGAGATGGTACCGTCGCGCGCGTTCATCTGGAGGGGTCGACCATGTCACCGGACCACACCCGCCGCCACGCGCTGCGCCGCAGCGCGCTGCACGCCGCCCCGCTCGCCTTGCTGCTGAGCCTGTCGGGCGTCGTCGCGGGCTGCGACAGCCACGAAGACCACCACCACATCCCCCCCGAGGTCGAAGAGGCCGCGAAGTATCAGGTGTTCACGCAGCACCTCGGCGCGGCCGAGTACGGCCCGGCCAACTGGATCAAGAGCCCCAACTACTCCACCGCCTACCGCAAGAAGGGGCAGATCACGACGGTGGTCGTGCACACCGTGCAGGGCAGCTACAACGGCTGCATCTCGTGGTTTCAGAACCCCAAGGCCAAGGTGTCGGCCCACTACGTCATCAGCAAGACGGGCAAGGTCACCCAGATGGTCAAGGAGAAGGACATCGGCTGGCACGTCGGCTCGCAGAACGGCTACACCATCGGCATCGAGCACGAGGGCTGGGTCAGCGACCCGAAGTGGGCCACGCCGGCGATGGTCACCGCGAGCGCCAAACTCACCTGCTACCTGGTCAAGAAGTACGGGCTCACGCCGACCAAGACCCACATCAAGGGCCACGTGGAGCTGCCGAAGCAGTCGCACACGGACCCGGGCAAGTACTGGCCCTGGTCGAGCTACCTCAGTCAGGTCAAGAGCTGCGTGAACGGCGGCGGCGGCGGCACGACGACGTGCAGCGGCGGCTGTGACGACAAGAACCCGTGCACGCAGGACCTCTGCAGCAACGGCAAGTGCCAGCACCCCTGGGCCAACGGCGCGGTCTGCTGGGACGGGGACGCGTGCACGGCGGGGGAGAAGTGCAGCAACGGCAAGTGTGTCGGCGGCAAGATCGTCAAGGACTGCAACGACAAGAACCCCTGCACCAACGACGGCTGCAAGGCCGGCAAGTGCACCCACGCGAACAACAGCAACAGCTGCAACGACGGCAACAGCTGCACCAGCGGCGACACCTGCAAGTCGGGCTCGTGCATCGGCGGCAGCACGAAGAGCTGCAACGACGGCAACCCGTGCACGCAGGACAGCTGCAAGAGCGGCGCGTGCAGCCACGTGGCCAACAAGGCGCTGTGCAGCGACGGCAACAGCTGCACCACGGGCGACGCCTGCCAGAACGGCAAGTGCGTCGGCGGCAAGCCCAAGGCCTGCGACGACGGCAACCCGTGCACCACCGGCGACGTGTGCAACCCCAGCACCGGGGCGTGCAGCGCGGGCGTGTGGAAGAGCTGCGGCGGCGGCGACGCCTGTTCAGCCGGGACCTGCGACCCCAAGTCGGGGGGCTGCAAGCCCGCCAACGAGGGCGCGTCGTGCAACGACGGCAACGCCTGCACCAGCGGGACCGTGTGCAAGCAGGGGGCCTGCGTCGGCGGCACGGTGCAGGGCTGCGAGGACAACAACCCATGCACCGACGACTCGTGCAGCGCCAAGGGCTGCGCCCACGTGCCGAACAAGATGTTCTGCGACGACGGTCAGGCCTGCACCTTGGCTGACGCGTGTGTCGGGGGCGTGTGCACCGGAACTGCGATCAGCTGCGACGACGGCGACCCGTGCACCACCGGTCAGGTCTGCTCCGGAGGCCAGTGCTCTGCTGGCAAGTCGGTGTGTGACGACGGCAACGACTGCACCTCGGACAGCTGCGCCAGCGGCGTGTGCAGCCACAAGGTCGTGGTCGTCGACTGTGACGACGGCGACGCCTGCACGCAGAAGGAGTACTGCGAGAGCGGCGTGTGCCTCGGCGGCACGCCGGTGCCCTGCGACGACGGCGACCCCTGCACCAACGACCGCTGCGAGCAGGGCAAGGGGTGCACGCACACGAACGTCTGCGGCGCGGACGCCGGCGGCGCTGACGCTGGCGGAAACACGTCCGGCGGCGGCAGCGACGGGGGCTCGAGCGATCGACCCGACACCGCGGGCTCCGACGGCGTGTTCGGTACGGACGGCTTCGTCCCCGGCGGCGCGACTGGTCAGCCCCTCGCGTCTCCGTCCAGCGGCTGCACGGCGGGGAGCCGTGCGGCACCTCGCGCGCTGTGGGTGTTGATCCTGGCTGGGCTGGCGCTGGTCTTGCGGCGACGCCGCGACGTCGCGTCGCTGCGCCCTCGCGACTGAACGGCGGCTGTCTACACAGCGTCGAGGTCGACGCCATTTGTGCCGGCCCCCCGGTCCGAGCCTTGGCGCACCACGCCTCACCGCGCCCGGTCGCATCCAACGCGCGGGGGCCGTCCGGTCTGCGTCGACGCGGGTCGCACGTCTCGCTCACCCCTGACCAGGAACCTCGATGCAGCTCCTC
>JAUIAC010000596.1 GCA_030425545.1 bacterium
CGCGTCGCTGTCGGTGCAGGTCGCCCCTTCGGGCAGGAACGTGGTCTTGCAGTCTCCGGTCTTGGCGTCGCAGGCGCTCGAGGTGCAACCGTTGCCGTCGTCGCAGTCCTTCGCCACGCCCTTGGTGCACACGCCGTTGGCGCACGCGTCGTTGGTGCAGGCGTCGCCGTCGGCGTCACACGGCGCGGTGGTCGGCGCCGTCTGGCAGCCCTGCTTGCCGGCGCAGGTGTCGGCCGTGCACGGGTTGCCGTCGTCGCACAGCGGCGCGGCGCCGGTCTCGTCCGTCGCGCCGTCGCAGTCCTGGTCGACGCCGTCGCAGGTCTCGGCGGCGGGGGTCGCAGCTGAGCAGTCCGACAGCCCCTTGTCGCTGCACACCCGCGTGCCGCTGCAGGTCGCCGTCGCGCCCGCGACCTCAGCGCTGACGCTGCACGTGGTGCTCAGCCCCTCGGCGGTGGCCCACGGATCGCAGCCGCAGGTGCCCGGGACGCCCTTTGCGTCGGCCTTCACCCGGCAGAACTTGTCGGTCTTGCCCTCTGCGGTGGTCGCGTCCTGGCAGGTGCTGCCCGCCGGGCACGCGGCGTCGCTGGCGCAGGGGACAGCGCAGAAGCTTCCGGCGGCGGCGCCGTACGACACGCACGCCGCGTTGGGCGTGGAGGGAAAGGCGCAGCCCGCCGAGTCGTCGCAGGGCTCGCAGCTGCGGCCGTGCTTGGGCAGACACACGTCCGTTCCGTCGACCTTGCCGCACACCGCGCCAGCGCCGCACTCGGGCGCGCCGGTGCCGCACTTGGGCGCGCACTTCTTGCCCTCGGGCGACTGCACGCAGGCCGCGAACGCGCCGCAGTCCTTGGGGCCCGCGCAGTCACAGCCCACGCCGCCCGGGCACGCCGTCGGCAGCGAGCTGTCGCCACCGATGTCCCCGGTGACCGCGTCGATGCCCGTGACGTCCTTCAACGTCAGGTTGCTGTCCGCACCCGTGGCGTCCACGCCGGTGCCGTTGTTGCTCACCACCGGTTCGTCGCCGCCGCCACCGCAGGCCGAGAGGCCGAGCACGAGGGTGAAAGCGAGCGGGAGGGCAAGTTGGTTCCGCATGGTGACTCCGAGCCGTTCCGGCTGACATGCACACACAATTCAAAGCGTCGAAGGGCAGCGACGGACGGCGCTGCTGAGCGAAGCGTCGACCCTGCGCGCGTCGACGTCCTTCTGGGACGTCGCGATGACGTAGGGGGGAATCGTGCGCGCTCCACCCGGTATGGTGCGGATTCCGGCGCTGGACCGCAACAAAACTGCAGGGACGGCGGGCGCGGACCTCGGACGGCGAAACGGGTGCTGCGCGCCGCCTCCAGCGATTCGTCAACAAGTCCCATGCCCCGCGCCGATGGTCCGATCCCCAAGGAGCCGCGAGGCCCTGACTCGGCCGGGCGGCTCAGGCCCCCGCGTCACGTCCCGCAGCGGGGATCACGGGCAGGTCTGCCAGCGCCCGCGCGATCACGTCCGTCGCAGCCTCGGCCGGCCCAGGCAAGGCGACGCCGACGTCGACCGCCTGACGAAAGCTGTGCTCGTCGACCGTGAAGGCGACGTCTTCCATCGCCGCGCGCAGGCGTCCAGCCACGATGGCGACCTGGGTGGCTTTGACGCCGTTGAGCAGCGCCAGGACGCAGCCGTCGGGCTCGATGCCGGCCACGTCGGCCCCCCGAAGCGTCGCGCGGACCCGCGCGCCGGTCTCCGCCAAGATGGTGTCGCGGTAGGCATAGCCGCGGTGGAAAGCGGCCTCGTCAAGACCACGCAGGCGCATCGAGACCAGGGCGCAGCCGCGCTCGGGCCCGTGGCTGCGGACCAGGGCCGCGTCGAGCTGGCGGCGCAGGTGCTCGGGCCGGGCCAGCAGCGTCACGGGGTCAATCTGCGCGCCGTAACGACGTAGAAAGCCGGACTGCGCCTGTTCGCGCATGGCGTCGTTGAGCGCGTCGACCTGCGCGGCGTGAAAGGTCTGACTCACCAGGGCGCTCTCGGTCGCCATCAGCCGGCGCAGCGTGTCCCGCGCGCCCGCCTTGTCGGCCAGCGGCGAGCGCGCGATGCGACCAGCGATGATGCCCTCCAGGCAGGTGCAGGACGCGAGGTAGAGCCCGAGCGGGATGCCGACCCGCGCGTGGGCGTGGGCCATGCGGACGCGCGCCGCGACCCAGTCGTCGGTGAGCGCGTCGTCGGTGTACGAGCGCAGGAAGCCCGCGAGCATCGTCACCAGCCGCGCCTGGTCCTGCGCCCGGCCGAGGAAGATGCGGGCGAGCGGCACCGCGCGCAGGGTGGCGAAGAACGAGCGGCTGATCTCGTCGGCGGCCGGCGTGATCACCGCCCGCTGCAGCGCGGAGGCCAGCGCTCGGTCGGCGGCGCCCCAGGGGATCAACGCTTGGATGGGCTGGAGCGCCTCGGCGCGGCCCTCTGGCACGCTGTGCATGCCCGAGTCGTGGGCCGGCGCCCGCCCGGCTGAGAGCCCGCGCGGCACGACGGCCTCGATCGTCTCGCTGCCGGTGTCGTCGTCGACCGCGGCCATGGCGGGGACCGACGCGGTGCGCTCCAGCGCCGCCTGCCGCGGGTCGGTGGTGACCCGCAGAGCGGGGAAGCTGTCGGTCGGGGCCTCGTCGAGGGGGGCGGGTCGGGGCGGCGCGCCGGTCGGGGACCGCGGCGCGGCGGCGCGCGACCCGGTCGGTTTGGGCGGCGCGGCGCGCCCGGAGCGGGCAGACGCGCGGGGCAGCACGCCACGCCGAGCGGACGGCGTGCGCGGATCGACGTCGGTCGCCGGGCCGAGCGCACGGCCGGTGTCGGCGACCTGGACAGTGAGCGAAGGATCCCGAACCTGGCTGGCCGTCGGCGTCTCGCTCGACGACAGGGTCGGTCCGTCCCACGCCTGCGAGCTCAGGTCCGGCCGAGAGGTGGCCTCCTCGGCGACGTCCGTCGTGGGCCGAGGTTGCAAGCGCGGCGCGGGGTGCGCTGCGCCAGCAGTGTGCGCGCCCCCTAACTTCTTCGGTCGCGGTCCCTTGTCCGTCGTCACGCCCTCTCCCGGTCCCGGTCCACCAGTCGGCCGTCCATCGGCTGACGGCTCTCCGCGGCGCGTGGTGTGCCCGGCCAAAAACCGCTGGCGGCGCGTCAGAAGGGCCCGAGCATGCCTGCGAGCGTTGAGGTCCGCCAACCTTGGACCCGGCCGCGGACGCGCCCCGAGTGGGCGCTACCGGCGCTTGCGACGGCTCTTGCGCTTCATCGGCTGGAGCGGCAGCCGCAGCCGGCGCTCGCCGTCGAAGCTCCACAGGGCGTTGGCCAC
>JAUIAC010000063.1 GCA_030425545.1 bacterium
AGCTGTTGGCCGAGGCGTTGACGAACATCAGCAGCGCGCCACCGTTGAGGTTCGGGCGCTTGTTGTTGTCGTCCTGCGCCACGACGAAGCCCTTGGCCGTACCGATGGCGAGCGCGTTGACGTCCTCTCGAGCGGGGACCTCAGCCGACGCGAGGGCGTGGCCGGTGCAGTCGGCGCTGGTCGTGCACAGGCGCTGACCGAAGGTCGCGCCGACGTCGCCGAACGACGAGATCTTGTCGGCCGACCACTTCTCCTCCCAGAAGAAGAGCCACGAGAGCGTGTCGCGGAAGACCTCGTCCCAGTTGTCGGCGACGATGTAGAGCTCCTTCCAGTTGTGCTTCGGGTGGCCCGCGCTGACGTGGTAGATGATCGGCCGCACACCGCGCTCGGTGTAGGGGATCGACTTGCTGACCGAGCAGGTGCCCTCGACGAACCAGTCGTCCTGGTCGCACAGGGCGGGGCGCTCGCAGTCGGCGTTCGACAGGCACTTCTTGCCCTTGGCCGCGTCGTCGACGATGGCGCCGGCGGCGTCCACCGGGAACCACTGCTTGCTCTTCTGCCACAGGTTCCAGATCTGCGCCTTGAAGTCCTGGCCGGTGTAGGTCAGGCCGTACTCCTCGTCGTAGGTGTGCCGCGTCGACAGGAAGAAGCCGAACTTCCCGGCGTCCGGGTTGTCGTGGTAGTCGCGCGTCTCGTAGTCGTTGATGTGCTTCGTGTCGGCGCGACGGTAGCTGACGCGGACCTCGAAGGCGGCGCCGGAGCAGTCACCCGCGGCGAGGCTGTAGGTCGAGCAGGCGCCCGTGGACATCGGCTGGCCGAAGAGGCGGCGCGAGTAGTGGAAGTAGCCGTCTTCCTGGTGGAAGCGCGCCGGATCGTCGGTGGCGTGCTCCTGCACGTAGTAGTCCGCCGGGCTGTAGCTCATCGAGCCCTGCGGGAACATCAGGTTGGTGAAGGCGTTGCTCATCCAGTCGACGCGGAAGTACTTGCGCTTCCACCACGGGTTGTCCGTGGTGTTCTCGCTCAGCACGTTGCTCTGCGCGCCCGTCGAGGAGCTGTACTCGCGGATGATGTCGAAGTGGCTGGTGATGTTGAACACCGCCACCGGGTTGCCCACGAGCAGGTCGATGAACTGGTCTTCCTTGCCCTCGACCCAGTAGGTGCGGATCTTGCGACGGTGCCACTTGGCGTCGCCGTCCTTCACCGTCTCGGTGTAGGGGTAGACGACCAGCTTGTCTTCCTGGATGTCGAAGATGACCTTGCCGCCCGAGCCGCCGAAGTTGGTCTGACCCACGAAGCCGAAGCCCGCCGACGCCGGCATGTCGGTCACCACGTCGAGGCGGTACCACACACCGTAGAAGGACTTCTTCTCCAGGGCGTTCGCCTGGGTGCGATCGATCTCGCCCAGCTGCTCGTAGCAGCCGGACATGCCGAAGGCGATAAGGGCGGCCGTGAGCAGGCCGATAAGACGCTTCATGAGAGAACCCTCCAGAAGGGGCGGGAGCGCACAAGGCACCGGGCCGAGGGGCCGCGGGACCTGGTCAGGTCTAGAACATCTTCGTGACGGACAGCCCGAACGAGGTCAGGTTGTCGGGCGTCGAGCGGAAGTCGAAGAAAGGAAAGCGAAACGAGCTGTTGTCCGCGGTCTTGGGCGTGGAGAACGTGCTGATGTTGAACGAGCCGATGTAGCCGCCGCCGAAGACGTAGTTCGCGGCGAGCTGGCCAAACGACAGATCCAAGCGGCCGCGGCCGCTCTTGGCGTGGATGCTGGTGTACTCGTCCTGCGGCGCGTCAAAGTAACGGTAGTTGTTGATGACGATCCACAGGGCCTGGAACGAGAGCTTGCCGGGACCCGGGAGGCTCGCGATGAGGGCGTTGCGGATGTTGAACGAGATGTTGTTGAACGAGGTCGCGACCTGGCTGTCACCCACGGCCTCGACGCCGCCGCCACGGGCGATGGCCGAGAGGCCCGCGCTGGTGTCGACCACGGCGTTGCTGTAGCGGTGGAAGTTCTTCGTGTAGCGAATCTGGTAGGTCAGCGAGAACGAGCCGAACACGCGGCGAAAGTTGGCCGCCAGCGCGACCACGCCGAGGCGGGTCTGGTACTGCGCGATCTTGGAGGTCGGCAGGCTGATGACGCTCAGGAAGCTGAGGCGGATGTCGCCCGGCAGCGTCAGCGGCTTGCCGCTCGAGTTGGACACCAGGGTCGGGTTGACCGCGGCGGCGGCGGCGAGCGCGGCCTTCTTCTTGGCGCTGAGCTCCTTCTTCGGCTTGGAGCCGTCGTCCTTGAGCAGGGGCGTCCAGCTGATGATGAGGATGGTGTCGCCGATGGTCGTGTTGCGCTTGCGCGGGGCGAAGGGGTCGTCCGAGTTGTCCACCAGGGTCTTGCTGATGCCCTGGCTGGCCATCAGCGTCAGGCCGGGCGCGGGGCTGACGCGGGCGAGCAGGCTGACCGACGAGCTGACGGCGGGGCGATTGGCCTCGCCCGGGACGAAGGTGCCGATGCCGGCGCTGCTGCCCAGGGTCACCATGCCGCCGATGGGCCACTTCTTCGGGGCGGCCTTCTTCACCGTGGCGCCCTGCGCGAAGGCCACCGACGCGGCGAAGGTCATCACGGTCACGGCGACCGAGGCGACGGAGAGGCCCGCGAGGCGGAATACCGCGGCCGGCGCAGCCGTTGAGCCCACGCACGACGACGCGTGGCGCGGCGCGGCGGAGCGGTGGGCGTCGGTGGTCGATGTCGGAATCATCAGCGCGTCCTCTCTCGCCCCGCTGGGCGCTGCCAGCTGCGCAGGCGGGGCTGAGCGGGTGACCGGGCGACGCGCTGAGCGCGCGTCTCGGGTCGGGAGCTCGCCGTGTTGAACCTGCCGGGCGGGCTCGGTAGAGCCGATGCCTGCCGCGTCGTGTCGAGATTCTGGCGTAATCTCTGGAACTTATGCGGGTTTCGCGCCGCATTCCCCGGATAGGAGGCGCGGACCGTAGCACAGGCCGCGAAGCCCGCACAAGGCGCGCTCATCCCCCCAGGGAGGCCGGACCATAGCATGGCCATCCGAGGTCAGAAGGGGTCCTGAGGGGTCCCGAGGTGTGCGCGCCGAGATTGCATGTGTGCAATGCCCCGAACAGACCCCCTAAGGGGTTAGAACCCAGAGGTTTTCGGGGGACGGGCGTGGCGGCGAGGCGAGCGTGGCGGCCGGCTGTGCAGCGACGCACTGCGCGTCTTCGCAGGGGTTGGGTGCTGTGCTACCGTTGCCGCCGGTCCAGGCTGTCGAACCGACGCCAAGGCGCCCCCCCAACGCGGGCGTGCGCCGCGGACCGCCTGCCCCACTGCGACCCGTTCGGAGGCCCAGCGTGCGTTTCACCTGCCCCTCATGCTCCAAATCCTACCGCCTCTCGCGCGACCGGCTCGGCTCCGGCGGAGGCGCCAAGATCCGCTGCCCGAACTGCAAGACCCTGGTCCGGGTCAAGCTGGGCGACGGCGAGAAGCTCATCGCCCAGGTCGCCGAGTCGGGGGCCGCCGCGCCAGCGCGCACCACCGGCGCGGCGAAGCGACCGGCCGCCAAGCCCGCCGCGGCCGCCAAGCCCGCCGCGGCCGCCAAGCCCGCCGCGGCCGCCGGGCCTGCCGTATGGCACGTGGCGGTGAACCGCAAGGCTCAGGGGCCGCTGAGCATCGCCGAGATCCAGGCGCTCATCGACGCGGGCAGCGTCGACGGCAGCTGCCTGGCTTGGAAGAAGGGCCAGGCGGCGTGGACCAAGATCGTCGAGCTGGCCGAGCTCCACGGGCAGCTGCGTTTCACCCCCGAGCCGAAGGCGGGCAGCGCCGCGCAGCCCGCGCGGAGCACGCTGAAGACTGGCGCCGCGCACGTGACCGACGCTGGCGCACACGCCAGCTCCGTGCGGCAGACCGGCGCCCAGGCCGCCGCCAAGGCGACGCCAGTTCACGACAGCGGCGACGCGCCGACGGTCATGGCAGACATCCCGGTCCCGGCGGCCGGCGGCCGCGCTCCGACCGTGCCGGGCGGACGGGCCGCTCGCCGGAAAGAAGCCCGGCGTGACGCGGCGCGTGCCAAGGGCATGACCGACGACGACATCGAGCTGGCAGAGGCGCGCACCCTGCGCCCGGACCAGCAACCCCAGGCGGTGAAGGGCGGCGCGATGCCGCGCGGCAAGGGCCGCAAGGGCGGACGGGCCGCAGCGCCCTCGCTGGACGGAAAGTCGCCTGCACGCAACACAGGCGGCGCCGCGAAGTCGGGCGCCCGCACCAGCGCGAAGCCAGCGCCGAGCAAGGCCGGCGCGAAGCCAGCCGCAGGCAGGTCCAGCGCGAAGCCAGCGCCCTCCATCAAGCTCGGAGGCCAGGCCGCCAAGGCCGCCAGCAGCGGCGGGGCCAAGGCCGGGGCGGGTAAGGCTGCGGCGGGCAAGGCCGCGGCGGGCAAAGCTGCGGCCGCGAGCGCGAAGGCCAAGCCCGCGGCGAGCGCCAAGTCAGGAGGCAAGCCGGCAGCCGGCGCTCAGGTGAAGAACGCCGCGCAGAGCATGGCGTTCTTCGAGAGCGGCGAGAACATGATGGACAACATCGAGCTTCAGATGCCGGACCCGGACAAGCACAAGCCGACCAAGGAGGAGTACCAGAACCTCCTGCAAGAGTTCAGCGTCATGTTCCGCCTCGACAAGCGGAGCAAGCGGCAGAAGGCGGGCATCGTGGTGGTGCTCTCGCTCTTGGTGGTCGGCGTCATCTCCTTCGGCGTCATCCTCTACCTGCAGGGGCAGCAGCGGCAGGCGTTGATGAAGGACGCCAAGACGATCCTCGCTGTGTTCACCCTGCCCTACCAGACCTCTGTCACCGTCAACTTGAGCGAAGAGGCCGACATCGAGCGTGCGGAGTTCGGCGAGGAGGCCGCCAAGAAGGCCGGCCAGGGCAAGCGCCAGACCTCAAGCCTTGCGCTCAAGCTGAAGCAGAAGGTCCGCGAGGGTCGCATCGCCAAGGCGCGCGCGGTGAAGAAGCGGCTCGGCCGGAAGAAGCCCAGCCTGGGCATGAGCGCCGCCGAGCTGGCGGCGCTGCGGGCGAGCGCGGGCGGCGGCGTGCTCCGCGACAAGTTCGGCAACGTGGTGAAGAAGCCGACGGTCGACCTGCGCAAGGAGCCGAGCGCCGCCATCCTCAACGGTCTGTGCCGCGGCGGCTCCAGCTCGCTGCGGGCGTGCTCCAAGACCCACGCGGGCGAGGCGCCCTTCAAGGCCAAGGTCAAGGTCGATCGCGACGGCAACGTGTCGGGGGTCGACGCCTACCTCAACGGGTCGCGCCACGCGGCGCTCTCCAGCTGCGCGTTCAGCAAGATGCGGAACAAGCGCGTCGGGGCGCTGACCAAGTCGGCCTCGATCACGTGCAAGATCAACTGAGGGTGTGCGTCGCCCGGCCGGGCTCCGCGTGAATCGCCACGCCACCCGCGACGTCTTACGAGGGGTCACGCGCCCGGAGGAACCTATGTCTCGCTGCCCCCGCTCCCCACGTCGCTCACTCGCGCACGCCACCGCCGCTGCGCTGGTCCTGACGCTCGTGCTCCCCGGCGTCGCTGGCGCCACCGAGCAGAAGACCCAGCTGAGCATCCTCGGGTTCACCAAGGACGCGAAGAAGATGTTGGTCGACATCGACGACATCAACTACGGCCGTGGGCTCCGGCTGTACGACGTCGAGACCGGACAGCCCGCCAAGCGCGCCCGCGTGGTGGAGTACGAGCGGGCGGAGAAGATCAAGACGGTCAAGCGGGCCAAGCGCCGCTACAAGATCAAGGACGCCGGCCTCGAGTCGATGAAGACGGCCGACGAGAAGATCGCCTTCTTCTCGGTGGAGAAGGCCGACAAGCTGGTCATCGCGTGCACCGACTACAAGCGGCTCGGCAAGATCACCGACATCCCGCTGCGGGTGGACAAGGACACCGGGGAGATGGCGCAGGCGCGGCTCAAGACCATCATGTGGACCAGCGACCGCAAGACCATGGTGCTGGTGGTGACGCAGAAGATGAAGGGCAAGTTCGTCTACGAGAAGGACTTCTTCCACTTCGTGCCCTTCAAGAAGCGAAAGATCATGTGGGTCGAGCCCGAAGAGAAGAAGAAGAAAGAGAAGAAGGAAGACAAGGGCTGGTGGCCTTTCTAGCGGACGGCGGCGGAGTTGCTTGTCGCCGCAATCACGCGGCTCACCGTGTCTTCGTCAGCGCGGGCCAGAGCAGCGCGAGGGTGCTCTCGCGGGCCAGCACCTCACCCGTGGCCCGGTCGACCACCAGGGCCACCTCGCGAAACCCGAGCGCGTCCCGCGCGGCCATCGGAGACTCGTAGCCGTCTGCGAGCACGGCGAAGGGCGTCTTGTGGGTCTTGCGCCACTCGTCGAGGTGGGACTTGCGGGCCGGCTCGGTCGGCTTGGCGCCCTCGACCAGCACGTTGACCACGGTGTAGTGCGGCGCGATCTCGCCGTGGTGAGCCACCAGAAACTGGGTCGCCTTGCGGCACGACGGACACCATGAGCCGCCGAGCAGCACGAGGGCGTGGGGGCGCGGCGCAGACTGGACCAAGCCGCGGAGCGAGCGCTCCAACGCGTAGGGGGCCTCGACCTCGTGGCCGTAGCCCATGAGCGTGAGCTCACAGAGCGTGTCGCCGACCTTGCGGCCGCACCCCTCGGTCCACGGCGGCGTGCTCGGGCCTCCGCTGGTCTCCGCCGCGCAGCTGGACATGAGCAACGAGACGAGCGCGACGGTCGCGACCCGCGTGTGCCGCGATCTCGGCGGTCCCGAGCCCCGCGGGGTGGGTGCGCCGAGGCCGGCGGACCGAGCGCCGCTCACGGCGTCGCGCCACCGTCGAGCGCGAGCACGGACTTGGCGCGGGCTTGATAGTCGGCCCACGGGTGACGGGCCTTCGCCGCAGCGAGCGCCGCCGCCGGCGGATCGCCGAGCTCCTGCAAGACCACCTCGAGCACGTTGCCGCCCTTGCGAAAGCTCGGCTCGACGTCCCACCCGGCCAGCCCAGCCGCCTCGATGGCCGCCGCGGCGATCTCGCCACTGTCGAGCAGGAGCGCGTCGAAGTCAGCCACGGGGGCGGTGGTCGGCTTCGCCAGCCAGGCGCCCAGCGCGGCCCGCCAGGCCTTGGTGTCCCGCAGCCCGGCGGCGACGGTCAGCCGGCCGGCGACGAAGCGCTCCGAGCCGAAGATGTTGTCGTAGTGCCGGACCCGCTGACCAACGAAGTTGGTGACCGCGATGCCGGCCACGCGCGCCGCAGCCCACTCGTGCAAGCGGGCCTTGGCGGTGGCCGCGTCGGCGGCCTGCACGGCCTCGGCGAGCACGGCGCACTCCAGCTGAACCAGCGCGATCGCCTCGGCGAAGCGCGGGTAGACGGTCTGACCACAGGCCTGCACGCCGGTCCACGACGCCTCCGACTCGCGCAGCCGGACCATGTAACCGCGGGCCAGGGTCTCGACCCAGCGCGTGTCGTCCGTGTCCCGGTAGGGCGACCAGGTGGCGACCACGGCGTCGGCCTCGGCCACGGCGCGCGAGGGGATGACGGTCTCTCCGGGGCCCATGTCAGCCGTGACCGCGTCGTAGCGCCAGATCGGCACGGCGGCGAGCGGGCCGCTGAGGCTCTCGGGTAGACCCGTCGCTGGCAGAGCCACGGCGACCCCGCCCTTGGGCTGGGCGGAGACACCGACCAGGTAGCCGCGCCGGGGCATGCCCTTGGCGTCCAAGACGACCAGCGCGGTGGGCGCCCCGTGCAGGGCAAAGCCGGGCCACACCGCCTCGCCGTCTGTCGGCCACGTGGCCTGAGCCTGGGCCAGGCTGCCGGCACGAGCGGCGACGACCAGCGCGAGCGGGTGGACGTCATCCGCCACCAGCGCCGAGCCAGCGCTGGTGGCGTCGGCCCCCGCGCTGCCGTCCGCGCCGGCGGTGCCAGCGTCCGCGGTGCCCGCGTCCAGCGCGCCAGAGGAGCTCGACGGGGGCGACGCGCAGGCCGCGACCGTGAGCGCGGCGAGCGCCCAGGCCGCGCCGGCGAGACGGCGCCGCGCGTGTGCGCCCCCGACGTGAGGGCGCGGTGCCACGTTCACGGGGCCACGGGCACCTTGCCGCCGCACTTGAGCATCTTCTTGCCCATGTAGGGGTTGGCCATGTCGGGGTCGAGCTGCAGCCACTTCTGATAGCCCTTGGCCATGGGGCACTGCCACGCGAGCGCCCCCTTGGCCGCGCGCTTGTCGGTCGACGCCAGGGTCAGCGCAGCCTTGGCCAGCGGGCCGAAGGCGGCCCGCGCCGTGTCCAGGTTGGCTGCGTTGGCGACCTCGCGCGCGGCGGTCGCGAGCGCGGCGGCGGGCGGGGCGGTCAGCTTCGTCAGCTTCTCGGCGGCGGCCGTGGTGGCCTTGAGGTCGTCGGCGGCCAGCGCCTTGCGGACCGCGTCGTACTCCACCAGCGCGGTGCGGGCCTCGCCCGCCTCGCCGGCGGCTGGAGCGGGGGCGGCCGCGGGCGCTGCCTCGACCGCGGGGGTGCCACCCGCCGGCCCCGCGGCGGGCTTCGCCGTCGTCGGCGCGGCGGCGGGAGCCGCGGCCTTGGCGGCCTTGGCGGGCTGCGCTGCGGCGCTCTTGGCGGCCGGCGCCTCTTTGCTGCACGCGCTGAGCGCGAGCGCAGCGGCGAGCGCGGTGATGGGGAAGGACGACGAGGTCAGCGGGGCGCCAGGGCGGCGGGTGAGCCAGGCCTCGGGCAGCGAAGGGAGGTTCATCGAGTCTCCTTGGAGGGCGGGATCTCAGCGATTCGAGGCGACCGGCCGTTCGGGGCGGCGCGTCACGTGTCTCGTGAGCGGACAGCAAAGGACGGCGCCGCGGACGACGCAAGGGGGACGCACGGGGGGGTGACCCCGACGCGCGGTGGTCTACCGGATCCCCACCCTGCACCGCCAGCCGCCCCGGAGTCCCGCGCTGTCTCGCGACTTTGGCCGCGCGCCATATCCACAGCGGCCGCGGCCGCGCATACTCCGCGCCCATGACTGCCCCGTCCCCCCAGCCCCCCAGCCCGTCAACCCAGGCAGACGCCCCACGCGGCGCCGCCGAGGCCACGCCCGGGCCCGCGGCGCCGAAGCTCTCCAACGTCGCCATGCTGCGGCGCTTCTGGAGCTACGCGCGCAAAGACGCGATCTGGCTCTATGTCGGGCTTTTGGCAGTCCCGCTGACGAGCCTGGCTGGGCTGGCGCAGCCCTGGTTGATCAAGGAGGCCATCGACGGCCCGATTCAACGCGCCCTCGACCCGGCGAAGGCCACCGGCGGCGACTGGTCCTTGGGCGCCATCGCGAGCCTCTTCCTCGTCGCGGCCGTGGGCGAGTTCGCCTTTCGCGGTGGCCAGCTCTACGCCTTGCAGCGGGTCGGCTATCGCGCGCTGCAGCGCCTGCGAGGCGGGATCTACGGCCACGTCATGAGTCAGGGCCTCGGCTTCTTCGACCAGCGCGCCCGGGGCAGCCTGCTCTCCCGCTCGACCAACGACGTCGAGTCGCTCGGCGAGGTCCTCGGCTTCGGCATCGTCGGCATCATCGGCGACGTGGTCACCATCGCGAGCATCGTCGGGACCATGCTGTGGCTCGACGTGCGCTTGACCCTGGTGAGCCTGCTGGTGGCGCCGCTCATCGTCGTGGTCGTCAACGTCTTTCGGGGACGCCTGCGTCACTACAGCGTAGAGATTCGGCGCGCTAACGCCGCCTCCACCGGGCACCTGTCCGAGGCCTTGAGCGGCCATCGCGTGGTCCAGCTCCACGGGCGCGAGGCCCAGACGGCAGACGAGTACAAGGCGCTCAACCACCGCTACCTCAAGGCGTATCACCGCTCCAACTGGTTCGACGCGTCGCTCTACGCGATCATGGACGGGGTCGCCGGGCTCTGTGTCGCGCTGCTGATCTGGTACGGCAGCCGCCGCTTCCTCGACGGGGTGGTGAGCCTGGGCCTGCTGGTCGCGTTCATCCAGTACATCCAGCGGCTCTTCGTGCCCGTGCGAGAGCTCTCGGGCAAGGTCGCGACCATCGAGCGTGCCATGGCCAGCCTGGAGCGCATCTTCGAGCTGCTCGACGTGGACGAGCGGCTGCCCGAGGGCGACTACGCGCCGGAGCACGTCCGTGGAGCGGTCGCGATGCGCGGGCTCAACTTTCGCTACCGACCCGAGGGCCAGCTGGTGCTGACGGACGTCAGCCTGGACCTCGCGCCCGGCGAGGTCGTGGCGCTGGTCGGGCCCACGGGCTCGGGCAAGTCGACGCTGGGCAAGCTGCTGACCCGGATGTACGCGGCGCCGGAGGGCACGCTTCAGGTCGACGGGGTGCCGGTGGAGCGGTGGCGTCTGCCGGCGCTACGGGCGACGGTCGGCGTGGTGCAGCAAGACGTCGTGCTCTTCTCGGGCACGGTCCGCGACAACGTCACCCTCGGCCGCGCGGGCATCGACGACGCATCGGTGTCGCGCGCCCTGGAGCGCGCCCGGTTGAGCGGTCGGGTCGCGCGCCTTGGCGGGCTCGACGCGGTGCTGAGCGAGAGCGGCGGCAACCTCAGCGCCGGCGAGCGACAGCTGCTCTCCATCGCGCGGGTGCTGGCGCTGGATCCCCCCATGGTGATCCTCGACGAGGCCACCGCCAACATCGACTCGCTCACCGAGCAAGACGTGCAGGCGGCCATGGACGAGGTCTTCGTCGGTCGCACGGTGTTGGTGGTCGCGCACCGGCTGTCGACCATCCGCCGCGCCGACCGCATCGTGGTCCTGGAAGCCGGCCGCGTCGTCGAGCAGGGCACCCACGACGCGCTGCTCGCCGCTGGCGGGCTCTACGCCCACCTGGTCGAGCGTGGGCAGCTGGTCACCCAGGACGCCGCCTGAGGGCGTCCGCCTCCTGTCCGTCGGCCGCCTCGTGCCCGTCGCTGCCAGGGGGTGAGCGTCGGTCGGTCAGAGCCCGCTGGCCGCGCCGCCGCTGACCCGCCCCCGCGTCGGAGACCCGTTTCAGACCCTGCGGTTGCACGCGTGCAAGCGCCCGCATCGCGACGCTCGCGCACCCATGCGGCACACTGCGGCATCTCGCAGCGGCTGCTCGCGTCGAGACCTCTCCGCACAGGGCCGCGCCGCGCGCCGCCGACCGTATCCTCTCAGGAGCCCGTCCCATGACCGCCCTTGCCCGTACCACACGCCTGGTTTCGCTCGCCGCACTGCCCTTGCTGATGCTGGCGTGCAGCTCCATGCCGCCCTACTCCGTCGGTCTGGAGACCGTCCCCGGCAACCCGATCCCGAACAAGCCGATGGTGCTCAACGTGACCCTCACGGGCGGGGCCTCCGCTGGCGCGGTGGTCGACGTCGAGGTCGCCGGGACCAAGACCCGCCTGGCGCCCGCGCCGGAGCTCCCCGGGGTGTTCACCACGGACCTGTTCACCTTGCCGAACGAGGGCACCCACGCGGTGAAGATCCACGTCGCCATCGACGGTGAGACCGGCGTGTGGGACGCCAGCCTGGTGGCCGCGTGCACCCAGGGCGGAGACGTCGGCGCCGCCTGCTGCGCGCCGGACGCGTGCGCCACCGGGCTCACGTGTGTGTTCGGCGCCTGCGCGGCCGCGCCGGCCGCCCCCGAAGCGCGGTGCCACGGCGCGACCGAGTGCGGCAGCGGCGTCTGCAACGCCGGCACCTGCGCGGCGCCCGCGTGCGACGACGGGGTCAAGAACGGCACGGAGCCCGCTGTGGACTGCGGCGGCGGCTGCGCCACCGGGTGCCCCACAGGCACGGCCTGCCTGGTGGACAAGGACTGCGCGGCGGGCCTCTGCGCGCAGGGCACCTGCCCTCTCGGCGCTGGCAAGCTCATCGGCGAGGGCGACGCGCCCAAGACCCAGCTCACCACCATCTTGGACAGCAGCCTCGTGGGGCCCACCGACCTCGCGTTCAGCACCCTCGACAGCAACCAGCTGTGGATCGTCGACCGGCCCACCGACTCGTTCATCGTGGTCTTTGGACCCGGCCAGGACGGCCAGAGCCACAACGTCATCCGCGACTACTCGCAGCACTTCATGGAGGAGGTCACGGCCATCTCGTTCGCCGACGAGCCCACCTTCGCGACCTGCGGTGACTCGCAGAACACCTACGGCGGCCAGGGCAAGGCCAACTACTTCATGGGGCCGGTGCAGTGGCCGTCCAAGTACTCGGACTACACGGCCGTGCAGAGCGCCCACTCGGTGCACTGGGACATGCTGCACTCGTCGCCCAACTGCATGGGCATCGCCTCGGCCGGGGGCACGGCGTACTACACCTTCAACGGCTACAACGGCGCCATCGACTGGGTCGACTTCAAGGAGCCCCACTGCCCTGGCTGCGACGACCACTCCGACGGTGTGAAGCGCCGCTACGAGGGCGTCTCGGTCAAGCGGGTCGCCGGCCTGCCAAGCAACCTGGTCTTCGACAAGGACACCTCGTGGCTCTACGTGGCCGACTCGGGCAACGGCCGGGTGCTGCGGCTCGACACGCGCAACAGCACGGCGACCAAGCAGATCCCGGCCTTCCTCGGTGACGGCACGCTGACGAGCTTCTCGAAGCCGACCGTGCAGGAGCTGAGCGACGGCGGCGCGCTGAAGGTGCCGAGCGGCCTGGCGCTGGACCGCGGCGTGCTCTACGTCGGCGACAACGAGACCGGCGTCATCACGGCGTGGAAGGTCAGCGGCGCCGGCGGCACCAGCAACTTCGGCGAGAAGATCGCGGAGTTCAACACCGGCATCGCCAAGGGCGGCCTGGTCGGCATGACCGTGGGACCGGACAAGAAGCTCTACGTCGTCGACCGCAAGGGCAAGCGGGTGCTGCGCCTCGACCCGTAGCGCCGCGCTCCCAGCGATTCCATTTGCGACAAGCCCCGGGATCTCCGGGGCTTGTTTGCTTTGATGCACATTTTCGCACATGGGAATGAATCATCCAGGGAGACCGACCGTCTTTGCTGGTGAGCCCGGCATGACGCCACCGCTCGCGACCCTGGAGGACCCCATGCGCACGACCACCCTGCTGCTCGCCGCATTGACCATCGCACCCGCCGCGGCCTTCGCCATGCCCGGCTACGGTCCCGGCCACCACCACCGAGTCGGCTTCTCGGGCCAGAGCGTCGCGCTGCTCGACAGCGGGGTGTGCCACCGGCGCGTCGTCCGCTACCGCAGCGGCGCTGTGGCTGCCCGAGGCGCCTGCGTTCGTGGGCTCAAAGAGGGCAACTGGCAGACCTTCAGCCGCCGCGGCCGGCTCACCGCGAGCGCGAACTTCTGGCGCGGTCAGCGGCACGGGCTGTGGGTGTCATACGGACGGCGAGGCCGCGTCCTGGCCCGCGGTCACTACCGCACCGGCCACCGCCACGGCGCCTGGTTCAACGGAGCCGCCCGCACCACGGTGTACTGGAACATGGGCCACACCGTGCGCCGGCCGCGCAAGGCGCGCTACCACCGTAGGCACCGTGTCCGTCGGAACCGTCACCACGTGGTCGTCGGCGGACCAGCGAGCTACCGCACCCCGCAGGGTGCCTGGCGGACGGCGCCGCGCCGCAGCGCGCGGGTCCAGCAGCGCGCGCCGCGCTACAACCGCACCTACGACGCGCGCACCCACCGGGTGAGCCACCGCAACGGGCGGGTCGCCCACCGGTCGGCGAGGACACACGCCGGCTGGAATGGCGCCGGCAAGGGCCACAAGAAGGGCCGCAAGTGGCGCAACCGCGACCGCTGAGCGCAGCCCCGGCCCACGCGACTCCCCCCCGCCCCCGCACCCTCGGTGCGGGGGCGGCGCGCTTCTTGGGCCGCGCGAGCCGACGCCGTGGGGCGCGGCCGCCTACGAGGGCTCGAACCCGGCCTGTTCGATCAGCTCGAGCACCCGCTCGCGAGAGACCGCGCCACGGACCTCGGCCCGAGCGTCGTCGAGCGACACGGTCACCGCCGTGACGCCGGCCTCGCGCTGCAGGACCCGCTCGAGCCGAGACGTGCAGCCGTTGCACGTCATGCCGGCCACGGACACCGAGACCACCGGCGTCTCGTCTGTCGAAGCTTGCGTTGTCATCGTCGACCTCCACCGCGCCCACAGCGCGCGCACGTCTTCCACTGCAAACCAGGCGAGGCCCAGCACCAGCACGACCGCGCTCCCCTCCCGCCACCACGGCATCGGCCCGTGGTGCGCGTGCGGGTCTGGGCCCGCGAGGGCAGCGAAGCCCACCGCCTCGGCCAGCACGTCGAAGGCCAGGCCGAAGCCCACGCTGCCCAGCACGAGGGTCGCGAGGTAGATCGCCAAGACGCGGCCGCCAAAGCCACGCCACACCGCACCCAAGGTCGCCACGTTGGTGGCCGGCCCCGCCATGAGAAAGACCAACGCGGCCCCGGTCGGGAGTCCACTGGCGACCAGGGCCGCGGCGATCGGCACCGACGCCGTGGCGCAGACATAGAGCGGCACCGAGGCGAGCAGCACCAGCACGAAGGCCCACAGACCGGAGCCGAGGCCAGCGAGCGTGCCGGGTGGGAGCCAGGCGCCCAGCGCCGCGGAGAGCAGCACGCCGAACACCAGCCACCGCCAGATCATGCGGACCATGTCGACGGCGTGGGCCGCCATGCCGCGCCAGGAGCGGTCGCTGTGGGAGGCATGGCTCGGCGTGGCCGGCGTCACCACGGCCTGATCCGGCGCCGTCGCGTCCACCAGCCAGCCGCTGACCAGCCCCGTCACCAGGGCCGCGACCACCTTCATCAAGGCGAAGGGCAGCCCGAGCAAGCCCGCGCTCACCAGCACGCTGTCGACCCCGGTCTGGGGCGTCGCGGTGAGAAAGCCCACAGCCGCCCCGTCGCTGGCACCGTCCCGCTTGAGGCCGACGCCAGCCGGGATCACGCCGCAGGAACACAGCGGCAGCGGAACGCCCAGGAACACGGCCTTCGCGACGCCACCCTTGCCCTGAAGGTGACGCGCGACGAAGCCCTCGGGCAGCAGCCCGTGCAGCAGGCCCGACACGGCCGCGCCCAGCAGCAGCCAGGGCGCCAGCTCGCCGAGCACCATCAGCAGGTGGTCCAAGTAGCTCATGCTCACCTCCGACGACCGGCGAAGCGGGCGACCACGTCCATGAGCTCGTCGACCTTCTCGTCGCGCGCCGCAAGGTCGTCGCTCTGGAGCGCCTGGGCGACGCAGGTCTCGACGTGGTTGCGCAGCACCACCTCGCCCGCCCCCGCCAGCGCGCCGCGCACCGCGGCCACCTGGGTCAGCACGTCGACGCAGTAGGCGTCGTCTTCGACCATGCGCCTCAGCGCGACGATCTGCCCCTCGGCGCGGGCCAGCCGCGCCAGCAGCTTGCGCTTGTCGTCCGCCTGCATCGCGCGCCTCCTCGTCTCGGAGGGCGACGCAGCACAGCGCATACCCCCCGGGGGTATCAACCTAGGCGGCCCGAGCGCGCTGTCAACAGCGGCGAAGCGCCGCGGAGGTGCAGCTCGGGGGGGGCTAGTCGGTGGCGCTACTCGGCGGCGCTGGGCGTGACCTTGAACTCGCTCATCATCCCCAGCTCGGCGTGCTCGAGGATGTGACAGTGCGCCATCCACATCCCCGGGTTGTCGAGGTACGCGCGCAGCTTGACGGTGCCCATGCCGGGCACGAGGGCGGTGTCCTTGAGCCCCGGGAGCTTGGGGTCGACGCCGTTGACCTCGAGGATCTCGAAGAACTGCCCGTGGAGGTGAAAGGGGTGCTCCGGCCCGAGCTTGTTGGTGATGTCGATGATGACCGTCTCGCCCTGGGCGAAGGTGAAGATCGGCGTCATCCAGTGGCTCTTGCCGTTGATCTGCCAGCTCACGCCGGCGGGGCTGGCGGGGTCTTCGACGGCGTTGAACTCCAGCGCGACCGTGCGGTCGACCTTGCGGTCGGCGAAGCTGACCACCGGGGGCAGCGCCGGCGTCTTGAGGTCCTGCACGCTCGGGTCGGCGTCGACGGTGACCATCTGCATGACGGTGGGCTTGTAGACGACCCCGCCCCCCGCGGCCATGGGGAGGTGCTGCCGCAGCGTCGCCGTGCCCTTCTCCGCGTAGAGCACCTCGATGTCGTAGCGGGCCCCGACCGGCACCTTGAACTTCTGTCCGGTGACGCTGTAGGGCTCGGCGAGCAGGCCGCCGTCCGTGCCGACGATGCGGGCGTAGACGGGCCCCTGGACGTCCACGATCATGGTGCGCGCGTTGGCCGTGTTCACCACCCGCCAGCGCTCCACCTCGCCCTCCTTGGCCGACACCTTGGTCAGGGGGATGCGCTCGCCGTTGACCAGCAGCACATTGCCCGAACGACCGTGCATGGTGACCGGGTGGGACCAGGTGTCGAAGGCGCCGAAGCCCTCCTTGGTCAGGTACATGTCGTCCATGACAAACATGCGCTCCCGTGTGTAGGCGACGTTGTCGGCCTCCTGCACGATCAGCGCGCCGTAGAGCCCCTTCTCGACCTGCTCGTTGGCCCGGACGTGGGGGTGGTACCAGTAGGTGCCAGCGTCGGGGACGACAAAGGTGTAGGTGAAGGTCTCCCCCGGTTCGACCGGCTTCTGAATCCGCGGGCTGCCGTCCATCTGGTCGGAGATGCGCAGACCGTGCCAGTGGACGGTGGTCTTCTCCGGCAGCTGGTTCTTGAAGTGCACGATGACCGTGTCGCCCACGCGGGCGCGCAAGGTCGGCCCCGGGAACTCGCCGTTGTAGAGGTACATGTCGAGCTCAGGCACGTCCGGATGCAGCTTGCGCTTGCCCACCGCGGCCACCAGGTCCACCTCGACGACGCCTGGGGCGGGGTTCTTGTCGACCAGCAGCTTGGGGGCCACGAGCTCCGGGAAGGGCTTGTCCTGCTTCGGTGGCGTCGCGTCTGCGGCCGTCGTGTCTCCGGTCCCGCCTGCGCTGGTGTCGCCCCCGGTCGCCGCGTCGCTGCTCGTCCCAGCGCCGTCCGCCCCTTCAGCGCCCGCGTCCGCCGACGCGGCGTCGCCAGCAGCCGTCGCGCCGCACCCGGAGGCGGTCAGCGAGGCGCTCAGCAGCAGCGCGAGGAGCCAGGGAGCGCGGCCGGGATCTGCGGCGAAGAGCGGGTTCATTTCGGACTCCAAAGGGCTTATTTTGCGACACGAAACCCGCAGGTTGCTGCGAGCCGCGCGGGTATAGGGTACCGACGCGGTCTTGCCAAGGCTGCGCGTGCTGCACGGACGCACAGCCGCCGCCGTCTTGGCGCCATCACGCGCTCGAGGCGCTCACGGGGCGTCTGCGGAGCCCCGTCGGCGCTCAGCGCGACTCGCCCCAGTAGACCGTCCGCGGAAAGAGACGGCGGGCGTCCCAGAGCTGGTCCTGCCACGCCATCCAGGTCAGGACGTCGCAGGCGGTCAGCGGGTTCGGCCCCTTGGGCAGCAGCAGCGTGCGCCCCTCGCAGATGGTCTCCAGGGTGCTGCGGCTCGCCTCGTGGCCCGACGCTCCGTTACGCGCGAAGGCCAAGCGCCCGCCCAGACGCCCGAGCACGAAGGGGTGGTCCTTTCGACGACCGAAGAGGCTCCGTCCGGTGAGCGAGTGCAGCCCGACGCGCGTACCGAGCAGGTGCAGCACCGTCGGCGCGATGTCGAGCGTGCCGCCGAGCACCGGCACGCGCTTGGGCAGCGCCCTGCGGGGGTCGTGCAGCAGGAGCGGCATCCGGGCGAAGCTCCAGCCCTCACGGCGCCCCGCCAGCAGCGGACGGCTGGTCGCGGTGCGAAAGGCCACGTGGTCCCCGGTCAGCAGCCACAGCGTGTCCGCCGCCCGCGTCGGCTCGCCGAGGAAGCGAAAGAGGCGCCCCAGCTCCCGGTCCGTGCAGTGATAGGCCGCCAGCAGTCGCTCCGCGGCGGCGTCGTCGGGCACGTCGTCGACCGTGGGGCGCCCCTGGGCGTCGTGAGGCAGCGCGCAGCTGTCCTTGGCCATGCCCGGCTCGTGGGTGTCGATGGTCATGAAGAGCAGCAGGTAGGGCCGACCGTCCCGCGTCTTGAGCGCCTCGAGCCGGACGATCTGCTCCTGCACATAGTCGACCATGGCGTCGTCGTAGGCGCCCCAGTGCCCGAGGGCGCGACCGGGATAGCGGGCCTCGAAGTCGGCGCGATCGTGGACCTCGTCGAAGCCGTGGTGCTTGAGGAAGTCGCCCGTCCGCGTCATGGACGAGGGCGAGCCCATGACGAACACGGTGCGATACCCGGCGTGGTGCAGCAGGTCGCTCAGGCAGGTGTGGGCGGTGAGCACCTCGCCCCGCTTGCCCTCGGCCATGTCGCGGGGGTGGGTCGGCGGGTTCACCGAGCACAGCAGCGCCGTCAAGGCCGAGATGGTGGGGGTCGCCGTGTTGTAGAAGGCGTCGACGCGGGTGTGCGCCGCGGCGAGCTTGGAGAGCTCCGGCATCACGCCCCGGTAGCGACCGCTCAGGCCGTGGACGAAGAGGCTGTCGAGGCTCTCCACCACCGCGAGCACGACGTTGGGTCGCTGCTGGGCGGTGCCCGGCCGCAAGGGATGCGGCACAGGCGGCTCCCCCAGCCCCCGCTGCACCAGCGGATAGCCCGGTAGCACAGGGTCGCCGGCGGGGATCACGCCCGCTTGCGCGAGACGGGTGCGGGTCTCCGGAGGGAGGGGCGTGACCGTGGCCTTGGCGTCGTCGGAGTGACGCCACGCGCGCCACTGGACGACGAAGTTCAGCTCGGGCACGAGGCGCGGGTTGAACACGTCCTCGGGCGCGTTGAAGGCGTCGAAGGCCGGCAGCGCGGCGGCCGCGGAGGCCGCGAGCAGGAGCGCCACGCCCAGGGTCGCGCGTGGCGCAGCGGGCACGACAGGCGCGCCCGGTGTCCCCGCAGGGTCACGGGGGCGCTGCGACGCGGCCAGCGACACGCGCAGGTCCCAGCGGATCAACGCCGGCAGCGCGAGCAGCGGCACGAGGGCTCCGGCGAGCGCCGCGATGTAGGTCGGGCGGGCGAGGGCGCGGAGGTAGCTCGGCTCGAGATAGAGGAAGGCCTCGGGTGCCCAGTGGCACTGGACGAGGTAGCAGTGGCCCAAGTCGAGGGTGCGGACCGCGAGGGCGACGCTCGCGACCCCCGCGACAGCCCAGCTCAGGGCCGGCGTGCGTCGGACGGGGAGCAGCGTGGCGGCGCCGCGAGTGGCCCAGAGCAGCGCGGTGACCAGGAGCACGTCGTAGGCGACGCCCAGGGCCACATGGACGGGGCGCACGTCGGCGCGCTCGAAGGCGAGACGGAGCCCCCACGCCGAAAATCGGAAGGCGAGCGCGGTGGCACACGCCAGGGCCCAAGCCCAGGTGGGGCGAAGGGCGCGCAGCAGCGCGGAGCCCTCGGGTTGCGGAGACGGGTCGGTCATGGAGCAGGCGCCAGCCACTCAGGGCGGCGCAGACGCGTGGCTCAAGCGTCGGTGCTGCCCTCGGGCGTCTCACTCTTCTGCTCGGCGGCCAGCCCGGTGGGCTTCGCGTCCGCGGCGACCGCGGGGGTGCGCGAGAAGAAGGACTTGACCTTGAACCAGTACACCTTCAGCGCGAGACCCGCGGCGACGACCGTGCCGACCACCGCCTGGGCGATGAGGCTCCCGGTGCCGGGGTCGAGGTAGGCGAGGTGCAGCTGAGTGGGCAGTCCCATCTCGAGTCCGGCGGACATGAGGGAGCCAAGCATGGGAAACTCCTGGAGTCTGGTAGGGGCGGCGGAGCCTACACATGGGTCGGGGACGATGCAACGGGCTTTTTTCGTCGCCCGACGAGCCGCCACCAGGCGCGTCAGCCGCGCGGCGACCGACGGGTCACGAGCCGCCCGGAGGCTTGGTGGACTGTGGGGGCCCTCAGGATCAACGTCGCCCGCTCCCCTGGCGCGTCAGTCCACGTCGGGAAAGAGCGTCGCGAGCCCCGCGTGGCGCATCGCCGGCTCCAGGAAGTGGTAGGTCACGCCCTCGCTGTGGTCCTGCTCCTCGGCCGCGAGCGCGCTCCACGCGTCCCCCAGCGGCAGCACGTCGTCGACGAGCAGGGCGGCCCGCAGCACCGGGTCGAAGAAGGAGAAGAGCGCGCGGTAGAGCGTCATGTCGTCCGGTCGCTGCGCTGCCGGCAGCGGGAAGCGCAGCGGCGGGAACTCGCGCCGGGCGATGACCGCGCCCACGTCGATGCCGCGCGCCATGTAGAAGCAGGACGCCCCAGCGCGACCGCGGGTGAGCAGCGACCACAGCACACCGTCGGCGCCGCGGACCATGGGCAGCCAACCGGGGTGCACGTGGAGGTAGCGCAGCCCGGGGATGTCCAGCAGCACGCCGGGCAGGATGCCGCCGCCCGTGAAGAGCACCGGCGCGGGCGCGAGCGCCGTGAGCGCCGCGACCAGGCGCGGGTCCTTGAACCCCTGGCACCGCACGCGCTGATAGCGCTCGCACTGCAGCGGCCAGGCGATGTTGCCGGCCATCTCGGCGAGCAGGCCCTCGGCGTCAGGCATCACCGGCTCCAGGCCGCGGGCGATCGCCGCCACGAGCCCGGGATGGTGGGCCCGCAGCGCGCGCGGCCAGTGGTTCTGGGCGCGCTCGCCGAGGGAGGCCAGCCACCACGTGCGCACGAAGCCAGGCATCCACCCCCCGACCGGCTCCCCAGTGCTCGGATGCCGCTCGTCGACCATGTGGACGATGGTGCGTGGCCGCACGCCGCGGCGACGCAGCGCCGCCATGTAGGCGCGGGCCTGGGGGCCTTCGTGCAGCAGCACGACCAGGTCGAGGGTCTTCATGGGGTGTCCGGGGAGTCGGGGGTCGCGGCCACGCTGCCGCCCGGGAGCGCGGCCAGTCGCAGCGCGCCCAGGTGCGCCAGCTCGGCCAGCGCGTCGCTCGGGAGCTCCGGCAGCTGGAGCGCCGCCGCCCGGCGGTGCGCGGCCAGGCCCGCGTTCAGGCACTTCAGCGCCATGCCGGTGTGGTCGAAGCGCGCCTCGTCGGCAGGCGTGGCGACCGCGTCGCCGATGTGGTGAAGCTCGTAGGCGTCCCCTGCGTAGGCGAAGAACACGGCGATGAGCAGCCGCCAGGTCTCGGCGCGCAGGGGCTCTGCGCCCTTCTTCCGCTTCCACCCGCGCCCGTAGCGCGCCAGCGTGGTCTTGGCCACGTGCACCTTGCGGTTGAGCGCGTCGAGGGTCGCGCGGTGGTCGCAGGCCGGGCTCGGCCACGCGTCGGCGAGGGCGAGGGCAGCCGCGGCGACGGTGTGGCCCTCGGGCTCGTCGGGCACCTGAGACGCGCGGACCGCGTCGCTCAGCTCGGCGAGCAGCGCCCGCCAGTCGACAGGCCCCGACACAGCGGTGGCCGCGGCGGCGGGCACGGCGGTGGCCGCGGCGGCGGTCGCGGCGGTGGATGTGGCGGCGGTCATGCGCCCTCCGTGGCGGGCGCGGGCTGGCGCACGGCCAGCTCCCCCCGCGCGATGCGTTGAATCTCGTCGGCCGCGGCCTCGGCGCTGCGGCCCAGGTTCGACACCGTGGCGGCGCGGACGCGGCCGATCTCGTCGGCGAACGCCGCGGGATCAGCGCACAGCTCCGCGACGTGCGTCGGCAGCTCGGCGAGCGCGTCGACCGCCACCACCCGACCCACCTGCGCGCGCACGCTCACCTCGAGCGGCTCGATGCCGAGGGCGGCGTAGTCGGCGTTGCGGACCTTGCGCGGGACGTCGACGAAGAGCACGGGCTTGTCGAGGCCGAAGGCGTACTCGAGCGCGGCGCCGGACCAGTCGCTGATCATCAGATCGCTGTCGAGCAGCGACGCGCGGCTGCGCATGTCCTGGTCCAGCGCCAACCGGTCACAGGCGTGGGCCTGCATCACCCGCGCGAGGAGCGCGGCGTGGTCCCGGCTGGTCACTGGGTGGGGCCGCACGGTGACCCGCAGCCCCGCGTCGAGCAGCGTCCGCACGAGCGTGTCGGCGTGGTTCTCCAGCAGCCCGTCGGGGCCCCATGAGGGCGCGACGAGCACGTGCCTCGGCTGGGCCGGGTCGGTCGCAGGCCGCCGCGGCGCGTCCGCGCGAATCGCCTCCAGTCGAGCGTAGCCGTGGGGCACCAGTCGCTTGGGGCTGAGGCCCGCGTGGGTCTCGCGCGCCCGGATCTCGGCGACGTGGTGCGGCCCGACGGTGAGCAGGGTGTCGAAGTGGTCGAAGGCGTCTGGCCGGTAGATCATGTGCGTGCTCACCATGGAGTGAAACACGTAGGTGTAGTGCACGTCGGCGGCGCGGGAGCGCTTGATGTGCAGCGTCTCCAGGTCCGGCATGGTCATCACCAGCTGCTTGGCGTCGAGGGCCATGAACCACGCCGTGCGGGTCGCGCCAGCCCCGATGCACAGCGCGGTGACCTGGGCGAGGTCCACCCCTGGCGCGTCGCCGCGCAAGATCGGCTCGTCGGGCGACGAGGTCACGTAGGTGAGCTTCTGCCCGCGTTGGCTGAGGGCGGCGACCACGGGGCCGAGGTGGGGCCAGGAGCCGGCGTCTTCGCTGTAGAAGACCACCTCGCGCCACTCGGCCGGCAGGGCGG
>JAUIAC010000064.1 GCA_030425545.1 bacterium
GCCGTTGGTGATCTCGGCGCCGTCGGCGGCGAGGGACCCCGTCGGCCCGCCCACGCCCAGCCACGTCGGGCCGTAGCCGATCTTGGTCGCGGCGGGGGCGGCCATGAGCACCACCACGTCGCCGTCGGAGAAGTCCACGGCGGGGTCGGCGAGGGCCACCGCCTCTTTCAGCCAGTCGCGGTGGCCCGCGTAGGTCTTGATCGCCGCCGCGTAGTCGGCCGAGGGCTTGCTCATGCGCAGCCACTTCAGGTGAAAGTCGAGCTTGAAGTCCATGGCGCCGTAGGACGCGGCCTTGAAGAACGCGCTCGACACCGGCGACAGGATGTCCGCCACCTGCTGGGGGGTCATCTTGGCGGGCGCGTCGGCAAAATCGGCGAAGAGCACCTTGGCGCGCACGACGCCCGTGGACCGCAGGCGCTTGGCGTAACGCGGGAAGCTCAGGCCCACGCCCGTGGTGTTCAGGCCCTTCAGCTGGCAGGGGGCCACCGGGTAGAGGGGTTGGGCGGGCGTGACGGTGTCGGGCGTGACGGTGTCGGGCGTGACGGTGTCGGGCGTAATGGTGTCGGGCGTGACGGTATCGGGCGTGACGGTGTCGGGCCCGCTGCTGTCGGCGACGCTGCCGTCGGGGCCGAGCGTGTCGGGGCCACCGCTGTCGGGGCCTGCGGAGGCGTCCGCGTCGCTGTCCACGGCCCCGCCGTCGGCGGTGGCGTCCAGGTCAGCGCCCGTCTCCGTGTCGGCCGAGCCTGGGCTTCCGGGGCCCTCGCAGGCGGCCAGGGCCCAGCACAGCGTCAGGGCCAACCCGAGTCGAGCGAGCGACGACGAGCGCTGGTGGGCCGGGGGCAAGGGCGAGTTCAAGGGGGCGGGCAAGGTGCGCATGGGGCCTCCGCGGTGACGCGACGGCGCCACGATACCTCAGGACGGGCCTGCGCGACGCCATGGCGCACACCATGCGACACGCCGGGCGGCGGCCGCTAGATTGTCGCCATGGACCCGACCCTCTGGACGCAGCTGCACGCTCTGACGAGCCCCTACGCCTCGTGGATCTATGCGCTGGGCCTGGGGCTCGGGCTGGTGGTCGCGCTGCGCGACGCGTGGCGACGTGGCTGGGCCCTGCCAGCGTCGCTCGGGCTGGCGCAGGGCGTGGTGCTGCTCGGCATCCTCGGCGCGCGCTTCCTGTCTCAGTGGCCCGAGTTCGTCGTGGAGCTAGGGCCACAGCCCTACGCCTGGCAGGACCTGCCACGAGCCACCTTCCTCGGGCTGGTGCTGGGCGGCTTGGGCGGCGCCGTGCTGGCCAGACGCTGGCTGGGGCTGCGCCACGGCGGCCTGGACGCCTTCGCGTTCGCGCTGCCGGTGACGGTGGTCGGCCTGCGCCTCGGCTGCCTGCTGGCGGGCTGCTGCTTCGGCGTGCCGACCGACGGACCCTTTGGCGTCACCTACGGCGCAGGGACCCTGCCGCACACCGTGCACCACACCCTGGGGTGGATCGCCCCGCACGCCGCGCACGCGCTGCCGGTGCATCCGACGCAGCTCTACGAGGCGGGCTTTGCCCTGATCTTGCTGGGCGCGCTGCGGTGGGCGCGCGGGCGACTGCGGGCCCGCGGCAGCCTACTCCTGGTGAGCGCGGCGGCCTACCTCGGCTTTCGCGTCGGGCTCGGGTTCCTGCGCCAGGGCGGCGTGATCGTCGCTGGGCTCTCGGTCTACCAGTGGGTCTCCCTGGTCGGATGCCTCACCCTCGCGGCCGCGGCCGCCGCGCAGGAGCTCCGCGCGCGCCGCGGCTCGAGCCCGGACGACGACCGGCTCGGCCAGCCCCCCCTGGGACGGCACGTGTCCTGGCTCGGCGTCGGACTGGCGGCGCTGGTGCTGACCCGAACTTGGCTGGGGCCGCTGACCCACGACATCTTGCTGCTGTGCGTCGCGGCCAACGCCGCCGGCCTCGCCACGCGCCTCTTCGACGCTGCCGGCGAGCGTCGCTGGGGGCTGGCCGCGCTGCCGATGGCCGCCGTGCTCCTGGTGGGCTTCACAGCGCCCGGGGAGCGTGAGCGCAAGCCGCAGCACGCGTTCACCTTCAGCGGCGCGACGGGGCGCTACCAGACCATCTGCGGTGGGGTGCAGCCCTACACGGGCTTCGGCCTCGGCTACGACTTCGTCGACTCGTCGAGCGCGACGGCCTACACCGCGGGCGTGCGCCTCTGGGGCGTGGGTGGTTCTGGCGGGCAGCCGACCCTCGGGATCGCGCCCAACGTGGGCGCCCGGGGTCGTTGGGTGGGCGGGACTGTGGGCGCCTTTGCGTTCGGCCGCCTGGGCCGGTCAGACTGGGAGGTGCTCCCCATGGGCCGGCTGCGCGTCGGCGCCCTGGACAGCCTCTTCCTCGAGGTCTCGATCGCAGATCACTACCCGATGCCCTTCCCCGGGACCCTCGCCAAGCTGGGCGTGGGCTTCTCTCCCGCCTCGGACACGACCCTGCGCGTCGGCGTCAGCGAGTCCGGCGTCTTCATCCACCCCGACATCACCCTGCCCAATGGCGTGGCCATCGTCCCCTACTTCTCCCTGGGCAGCGACGGCGTGTTTCAGGCCGGTGGCTCGATTCGGCTCTCGCTCGAGTGAGCCGCGCCATGGCACCGCCGCGCGCGCGAGCGTCCGCTGGACCCTGAAGCCAAATGCAGGTACCCCGCCTGCCGCGCGCCGCTCCCCGCGCGCGGTCGAGGTGCCATGTCCGCTGGGTCCCCCGCTCCAACGCAACCGCCCCGCCCGGAGGCAGAGGCGCCCGCTGAGACGCCGGCCCTCGTCGCCGAAGAGCTCGCGCTGCTCGAGCGCACCGCCGCCCTGCTGGTTCGCCCGGCGCCCGACGCGCGGCCCTCGGAGGCGCCGCTGGTGGAGGAGCTGCTGCGGCTGCGCGAGGAGCTGCAAGACGCCAAGGGCGAAGATCGCGGCTCGCTGCTCGAGCAGTGGCACGCGCACCTCTCGCTGCTCGAGCAGCTGCGCGCCACGGACGACCGCCCCCAGGTGGACCCCCGCAGCCCCTACTTCGCCCACTTGCGCCTGCGCGAGCTACGCGACGGGGAGCAGCGTGAGCGCCACATCTTCCTCGGCAAGGCGACCCGCATCGAGGGCGGCCTGCGCATCGTCGACTGGCGCGACGCGCCGATCTCGCGGCTCTTCTATCAATACCGCCAGGGCGACACCTACGAGGAGCCCTTCGGCGGGCGGCTGGTGGAGGGCGAGGTGGTGGCGCGGCGCACGGTCACCATCCGCGACGCGGAGCTGCGGGCGGTGCAGGCGCCCGAGGGCGTGTTCCAGCGCGAGGGCGAGGGTTGGCGGCAGCGGTCCACGGCGGCGCCGAGGCTGGCGGGGGGCGCGGGCAACGCCCTGCACTGGCATCACCTCCGCGGGCGCGACACGGCGGCCGACAAGCCCGGCGCGCGAGGTCGTGGCGACCGGCGCCTGGGCAGCGACCGGCGCGGTCAGGGGCGGCGGCGCGACAAGCACCTGCCCGACATCGCCGGGCTCATCGACCCCGAGCAGTTCGAGCTGATCACCCGACCGGAGGGCTTCGTGGTCATCCGGGGCTCGGCGGGCTCGGGCAAGACCACGGTGGCGCTGCACCGCATCGCCTGGCTGGCCCACGGCGACGGGCGCATCAACAGCGGTCGCACGCTCTTCCTCGTGTTCTCCAAGGCCCTGCGGGACTACGTCAGCCACGTGCTGCCGGCGCTCGGCGTGGGCGAGGTCAACATCCGCACCTTTCGCGACTGGGCCGGCTTTCAGCGGCGGCAGCACCTCCGCAACCTGCCGGGTGAGCACCGCCACGACACCCCCGCCGTCGTGGTCGCGTTCAAGTGTCACCCCGCCGCCATGCAGGCGCTGGAGTGGCAGATCGAGCGCACGCCGGGGCCGCGCACGCCCGCGCAGGTGGTCGAAGACTGGGCCAACGCCCTCAGCAACCCGACCCTGCTCGCGGCGGCGGTGGAGGCGACGCGCTCAACCCCGGACGGCGCGCCGGTCTTCTCAGCCGACGAGCTGGAGCGGGTCGCCCGGTGGTGCGCGCTCCAGCACGCCGAGCTGCTGGAGTGGCAGGACGCGCGCGAGGGCAGGCGTGGAGGCCAGGGTTCCGGCCACGGAGGACAGGGCAGCGACGGCTTCGGCGCGGGCGGCGGGCGCAGCAAGCAGTGCTTCGACGAAGAGGACGACAGCCTGCTGCTCTTCGCGTGGCAGCGGCGGGTCGGGCCGCTGCAGGGCCGCAAGCGTCGGCCGCTGCGGCTGCTGCACGTGGCCATCGACGAGGTGCAGGACTTCTCGCCGGTGGACGTGCGCGTCGTGCTCGGCTGCCTCGACCGGCGCGAGAGCATCACCCTCGCCGGCGACACGCAGCAGCACGTGATGAAGGACGCGGGCTTCACCTCGTGGAGCGACTTCTTCGGCCACCTGGGGGTCCAGGGCGCCGCGGTGGAGACCCTGCGGATCTCGTACCGGTGCACGCAACAGGTGGTCAGCTTCGCCATGGGCGTGCTGGGGCCGCTGCGCGAAGACGACCTGCCGCTGGTGACCCGCGAGGGGCCCGAGGTGGAGCTCTTCCCCTTCACCGATCACGGCGCGTGCGTGGCCT
Organism: bacterium; assembly: GCA_030425545.1. GTDB lineage: Bacteria > Myxococcota_A > UBA9042 > UBA9042 > UBA9042 > UBA9042. The sequence goes on from JAUIAC010000064.1 coordinate 4,604, forward strand.
TCCTGGCCGACGCGCTGCACGCCCTACGCGAGGCCGAGCCCGAGGCCAACGTCGCGGTGCTGACACCCTCGCGAGCGCTCAGCGACCTGATGTTCCAGGGCCTCGAGCGCAGCGACGTGCCCCGCCTGCGCCAGGTCAAGCGCCAGGACTTCGCCTTCGCCCCGGGGGTCGAGGTCACCGAGGTCGCCGAGGTCAAGGGGCTGGAGTTCGACTATGTCGTGCTGGTCGAGGTCAGCGCGGGTCACTACCCGGTCACCGACGCCGCCCGTCGTCGGCTGCACGTGGGCGCGACGCGGGCGATTCACCAGCTGTGGCTGACCAGCGTGGCGCCCTTCTCGCCGCTGGTGACGGCGCTCAGCGACGCAGGGCCTGCCCTGGCGGACGGCGCCCCGTGACGGTGGCCGCTCAGCGACCGCCGGCGCTCGGCCTGCACGCCGCCTTGACCCGAGCGAGCTCCTCGCGCAGCGCCCGGAGCTCCCGTTGCTGGGCCTTGACCGCCGCCACCGCCATGGTCGCCAGGCTGTAGACGTCGACCCGCTCGCGCTTCAGATCCGTCGCGGGCAGCGCCGGCGCGTCGTCGAGGATGTAGCCCAGCCGCCGCGCGCCCGTGCCCTGCTTGTAGCGCCAGGTGGCGAGGGGCAGGTGTAGCAGCTGGTCCCGCAAGGCCGCCTCCTGCGCCTCGTCGAGGTAGGCGATGCCGGTCTTGAAGCGGCGCGCAGAGATCGGGCAGCCGCCGGGCCCCTGCTTGGGGTCCTTCTCCGCGCACACCAAGATCGCGTTGCAGCCGTCTTTCGGGTCGCACTGAGCGCCCTGCGACCCGCACGGGTCGCCCTGGGTCTGGGTGGTGCACAGCGGCACCTTGGGCTTGCTCTTCCAGCCGGAACACACCGGATCGCCGCAGGTGCTGAACCAGGAGGTCTTCTCGCCCGGCGCTGCGTCGGGCGCTCCAACGTCGGGTGCGCTGGCGTCTGGGGCGTTCGCGTCCGCTATCGCCGTCGTGTCGCCCTGCGCCGCGTCTCCGAGCTGCGCGCTGGTGTCGTCACCGCCGACCGCGTCCACACCCGCGCCGCCGCCGTCGTTGCCGCAAGCCACCAGCAGACCGCACAGCGCACCTGCCACCAGCGTCGCCGAGCGTCGCACGCGTCTGCCTGTCTCGTGCCTCGTCATGGTGTCCTCCGTGCCCCGCCCCAAGGTAGGGCGCGGCGGCCGTCAGCGCACCATCCAGACCATCTCGCCGTCCGGGTGATGACACAGGTGCTTGCTGTTGACCCCGTTGTGCACCGTGAACGCGTCTTCCGAGCTGACCGAGTCGGGCAGCGCCCCGCTGACGTCGAGGCCTGCGTGCCAGGTCGCGCCCCCGAGCCCGTGAAACCAGGGGAAGTCGTAGTCCTTGCCGCTGTACCCCCGGACGCGCACGTCGACCTTGTGCGGGTTGGCGCCCTTGGTCTGCAGGTTGACCCCGCCCCAGCTCTGGGTCACGAGCGCGATGTTGCCAAAGAGCCAGTCGTTCTTGCTCTCCAAGAAGACCCGATGGCAGCGCGCGTGGACCTGCTTGGACCGGGCGACGAGCGCGGCGATGGCGGCCTTGCCCAGCCGGTAGTCGTCCCAGCCCGGAGCGGCGGCGTTGCGAGGCAGGTCGTGGGTGTGAAAGGGCGCCTTCGCGTAGGTCGCCTGGACGCCGACGTCGTACGACTCGATCAGCGTCCAGCCGCCGCCGCGGGTGTGCATGTCGCACCACACCGGGAAGCCCGAGCCCCCGGACGGCGCCACGGTGTACACGCCGTCGGGCGCGCCCGGGGTGGCCTTGAGCCGCTCGTCGCAAGTGCGGCAGGGCTGCCCACCGTAGCTGTGCTGGCACCCCTTCACCGGGTGGCAGAAGTCGATGGTGCAGGGCACGCCGTCGTTGCAGTCCCACGGCACCGGCGTGGCGCACTGGCCCTTGCCGTCGCACTGAGCCGCCTGATGACAGGGGGTCTGCGCGGCGCACTGCACCGTGGTCGCGGCCGGAGTCGTCGTGCAGCCGCTCTTGCTGTCGCAGCTGTCCACCGTGCAGACCACGCCGTCGTCGCAGACCAGCTTCGCGCCGGGCTTGCAGCCGCCCTGGGCACAGGTGTCCCCCGCAGTGCACGCGTCGCCGTCGTCGCACGCCACCGCCGCGGGCTGGAAGACGCAGCCCCCCGCCGCCTTGGGGTCACACCAGTCCACCGTGCAGCCGTTGCCGTCGTTGCACACCCGCGGCGCGCCGGCCTTGCACGCGCCGTCGGCGCACACGTCGCCCACAGAGCAGGCGTCGCCGTCGCTGCAGTAGGGCTTGGCGGCGCCGCCCTTCTCGCACACGTAGCAGGTCGCAAACGCGGCGCTGACGTCGTTCCACTTGCCGCCCGCGTACACGGCCACGTAGTCCTCGCCGCCGAAATCGTTGGGCTCGCCGCTGTTCCACGCCGTGAACTTCAGCGGCGTGCCGTCGCCCCACACGAAGGAGCCCTCCTTCGCCGCGTCGCTCAGCCCCACGATCCCCTGACCGAAGACGCAGGACCCCGCGTTGACCATGCCCGCCACCAAGGCGTTCTCGGCCGCGTCTGCGATGCTGGCCAGGTGCCCGCCCCACTGGGCGCACGCCGTGGCCGCGGCCTGCGCTGTGAGGTGCTGCTTGTCGAAGCGGCGGTAGCAGCGCCCCTGAAACACGACCCCGTCACACGTGGCGGTGGTCGTCAGCTTGGCAAACACGCAGCCGCTCTTGGGGTCGCAGCCGTCGCTGGTGCACACGGCGCCGTCGACGCACGACAGGGCCTTGCCCGCCGTGCACACCCCCGCCACGCAGGTGTCGGCCAGGGTGCACGCGCTGCCGTCGCTGCAGGCCCCGCTCCGCGCCTTGTTCACGCAGCCCTGGGTCACGTCGCAGGCGTCGGTGGTGCAGGCGTTGCCGTCGTCGCAGGCCTTGACCTTGCCCGGCTGACAGGCGCCGCCGGCGCAGGCGTCGTTGGCGGTGCAGGGGTTGCCGTCGGTGCAGCCGCCCGTGTGCGCCACAAAGGCGCAGCCGCTGGCGCCGCAGCTGTCCTTGGTGCAGGGGTTGCCGTCGTCGCACACACGTGCCTTGGGCCCCGCGCACACGCCCTTGGCGCACACGTCGCCCACCGTGCAGGGCTTGCCGTCGTCGCAGGGCAAGGCGTTCGCCGCGCTCTTGCAGCCCTTGCCGGGCGCGCAGGTCTCCGTGGTGCAGGGGTTCTTGTCGTCGCAGGGCGCGGGGCTGCCGGGCGAGCACACGCCGCCGGCGCAGGTGTCGCCCTTGGTGCACGCGCTGCCGTCGTCGCAGGGCTTGTCGTTGGCCGCGTGCACGCAGCCCTGCTTGGGGTCACAGCTGTCCGTGGTGCAGCCGTTGCCGTCGTCGCAGCTGGCCTTGGCGCCGGGCTTGCAGACGCCGCCGCTGCAGACGTCGACCAAGGTGCACGCGTCGCCGTCGGTGCAACCCACCGTGGTGTTCGTGTGCACGCAGCCCCCCACGGCGTTGCAGCCGTCGGCGGTGCAGGGCTTGCCGTCGTCGCAGTCCTTGGCGCTCCCGGGCGCGCAGCCGCCCGACTTGCACGTGTCGCCGACCGTGCACGCGTTGTTGTCGGAGCACGGCGCGCTGTTGGGCACCACCACACACCCCTGGGTCTTCGAGCACGCCGCGTTGGTGCAGGGGTTGCCGTCGTCACACACCCGCTTGGCGCCAGGGACACAGCCCCCCTTGGCGCACCGGTCGGTGGTGGTGCAGGCGTCGCCGTCGTCGCACACGCCGAGGTGGGCGGTGTGCACGCAGCCCGACGTGGTGGCGCAGCCGTCGAGGGTGCAGGGGTTGCCGTCGTCGCAGGGCGTCACGGGGCCGGGCAGGCAGGCGCCTCCCTTGCACGCGTCGCCCACGGTGCACAGGTTGTTGTCGTCGCACTCGGCGGCGTTCGGCGCGAAGACGCAGCCCTTGGCCGGGTCGCAGCTGTCGGTGGTGCACGCGTTGCCGTCGCTGCAGGGCAGCGGCTTGCCACCGCCGCAGCTGCCGTCTTTGCAGCGCTCGTCGACGGTGCAGACCGCGCCGTCGTCGCAGGCCAACGTGTTGGCTGTGTGCACGCAGCCGGACTTGGCGCTGCACGCGTCGGTGGTGCACGGCTTGTCGTCGTCGCAGTTGGCCACCTTGCCCGGCAGGCAGACCCCCTGGGCGCACGTGTCGCCCACCGTGCACGCGTCGCCGTCTGTGCAGGTCAGGTCGTTGGGCAGGAAGACGCAGCCCGCGCCCGCCCCCTTGGCCGTGCAGCCGTCGGTGGTGCAGGGGTTGCCGTCGGTGCACACCCGCGCCTGGCCCGCCACGCAGCTGCCCTTGGCGCACACGTCGCCCACGGTGCACGCGCTGCCGTCGTCGCAGGGCAGCGTGTTGGGCTTGTTGGTGCAGCCCTGGCCGCTGTCGCAGAACGCGGTGGTGCAGGGGTTGCCGTCGTCGCAGGGCGGCGGCTCTCCCGGGGTGCACACGCCGCCCTTGCAGCTGTCTTTGCCGGTGCACGCGCTGCCGTCGTCACAGGGCGCCGAGTTGGGCAGGGCGAAGCAGCCCTTGAGCTGGTCGCAGCCGTCGGTGGTGCAGGGGTTGCCGTCGTCGCAGGGGACCTTGGCGCCGGAGACGCAGCTGCTGCCCGAGCAGGAGTCGCCGCTGGTGCACACCGAGCCGTCGCTGCACGGCGCGGCGTTGGCCTTGTGGGTGCAGCCGAGGCCGCCGCCGGGCACGCAGGCGTCGTCGGTGCAGGGGTTGTCGTCGTCACACGAAGACGCGGCCCCTGGCAGGCACACGCCGCCCTTGCAGCTGTCGTTCTGGGTGCAGACGTCGCCGTCGGTGCAGGTGCCGGCGACCGGCAAAGCCACGCAGCCCGACGCGCCGCCGGGGCTGCTGGGCTGCGCCACGCAGCTGTCGCTCGTGCACACGTTGTCGTCGTCGCACACCAGCGCCACCCCGGGGACGCACTTGCTCGCGGCACACGCGTCTCCGACCGTGCACGCGCTGCCGTCGTCGCAGGGCCCCTTGGCTGGGCTGTGACCGCAGCCGCTCTTGGCGTCGCAGCTGTCAGCGGTGCACACGTTGTCGTCGTCGCAGCCCAGGGGCGCCCCTGGCACACACACGCCCTGCGCACAGGCGTCGCCCACCGTGCACACGTTGTCGTCGCTGCAGGCCAGCTTCGGGGTGGCGTGTTGGCAGCCGAGCTTGGGGTCACAGCTGTCGACGGTGCAACCGTTGCCGTCGTCGCAGGCCTTGGCGGCCCCCGCGCCACAGCTCGCGCCGCCGGGCGTCGCCTTGCACGTGTCGCCCTCGGTGCACGCGTCGCCGTCGCTGCACGCCAGCGTGTTGGGCGTGTGCACGCAGCCAGCGCCGGGCTTGCAGCTGTCCGTGGTGCAGCCGTTGCCGTCGTCGCACGAGAGCGCCGCGCCCGAGATGCAGGCGCCCTTGCTGCACAGGTCGCCCACGCTGCAGCCGTTGCCGTCGCTGCAGGTCACCGCGTTGGGCAGGGCCACGCAGCCCGTCTTGCCGCAGCTGTCGTCGGTGCAGGGGTTGCCGTCGTCGCACACCAGAGGCTTGCCGCCCGCGCAGGCGCCGCCGCCGCACGTCTCCCCCGCGGTGCAGGCGTCGCCGTCGCTGCACGGCAGGGTGTTGGGCTTGTTCACGCAGCCGCTGGCCGCGTCGCAGAAGGCGGTGGTGCAAGGGTTGCCGTCGTCACAGGGCGCCGCCGATCCGGGCTTGCACACGCCGCCGGCGCACTGGTCGTCGCCGGTACACGCAGAGCCGTCGCTGCACGTGGCGGCGTTGGGCAGGAAGACGCAGCCCGCGTCGGCATCGCAGGCGTCGTCGGTGCAGGGGTTGCCGTCGACACAGCTCTTCGCCGCGCCGCTGGAGCACACGCCGGCCTTGCAGACGTCACCCAGGGTGCACACGTCGCCGTCTTCACAGGGGGCGAGGTTCGGCGTCGCGACGCAGCCGGTCTTGGGGTCGCAGCTGTCGTTGGTGCAGGGGTTGCCGTCGTCGCACAAGGTCGCGGCGCCGGGCAGGCACACGCCGGCCTTGCAGCCGTCGCCGCTGGTGCAGACGTTGTCGTCGGTGCAGGTCGCGGCCCCTGGGGCGTGCAGGCAGGTCGCCTGCGTGGCGGCCCCGGGCAGCGTGGCGCAGGAGTCGGCAGTGCAGGGGTTGCCGTCGCCGCAGAGCTTGGGCGCGCCGGGCTGGCAGGCGCCGAGGGCGCAGGCGTCGGCCAGGGTGCAGGGGTCGCCGTCGCTGCAGGGCCCGAGCTGCGGGTTGTGGACGCAGCTGGCCAGGCCCGCCGCTGGCACGCACGCGTCGGCGGTGCACGGGTTGCTGTCGTCGCACGAGGTCGCCGCGCCCGGCAGGCACACACCGCCGCCGCACTGGTCGCCGAGCGTGCAGGGGTTGGCGTCGCTGCAGGGCGCCGTGTTGGGCCCGTGTACGCAGCCCTGGGCGCTGTCGCAGCTGTCGGTGGTGCACGGGTTGCTGTCGTCGCAGCTCGGGGCAGAGCCGCCCGTGCAGGTGCCCGCCGTGCAGACCCGACCGGTGACGCACGGACCCGCGTCGGGGCACGGCGCGCTCTCGTCGGTGGCGCCGTCGCAGTCGTCGTCGACGCCGTTGCAGGCCTCGAGCGCGGGGGCCTTGCCGTCGCACAGCGGCGCCGCGCCGAGGCTCAGACAGCGGCGCTGGCCTGTGCAGGGCCCGACGCCGCAGGGGCTCGACGCCGCTCGCGCCACCGCCCAGCCGGAGCAGACGCACTGGGCGCCGGCCGGTGGGACGCACACCTTGAGCGGCGCCCCCTGCAGCGGCGTGCGCGTGGCGCAGGTCGTCTCGCCGGGGCAGTCCGCGTCGCTCTCGCAGCGCGGGTGGCAGAAGCCACCGAAGGCCGGCGTGCCGACGCAGGCGGGCTTGTCGGCGCCCAGGTGCTCGCAGGCCGCGTCGTCGGCGCACGGGGCGCACAGGCTCACCGCAGCAGCGACGCACGCGCCCTCGGCCAGGACCTGCCCGGAGGGGCACGCGCCGCCGACGGCGACGGGCGCGCAGACCGACGCGCTGGCGGCCGGGTCCCAGGCGCACACCTTGGAGTCGCAGGCGTCGCCGTCCGTACAGGGGCACCCGGCGGCCCCTGGGCAGGGGACGGCGCCGTCCCCAGCGCCGTCCGGGAGGGACGCGTCGGTGCCGTCTGGCATCACGGCGTCGGGCATCACGGCGTCGGGCATCACGGCGTCTGGCACTACGGCGTCCGCATCGCCTGTCGCGGCGTCCGTCGGCCCGGCGGCGGCGTCCACGGCTGATCCGCCGTCGGCGCCCCCCGCGGGGTCGTCGCCACAGGCCACGGCGAGCGCCAGCGCGAGGCAGAGCAGCCCGCGCAAGAGCAGGCGACCGCCGCGCAGCAGGGGGGCATGAGGGTGACGAGAGAAGAGACGCAAAGCCGCTCCACGGGGGGTGTGCCAGCAGCTTATCGGATCCTTGGCGGGTCCGTCATGATCCCGGGCGCGATCCAGTGACGCGAACCGCCACGTGCAAGGGCCGACGTGGAGGGGCCGACGTCGCGGTTCAGGTGAGGGTCCAGGCGCGTGCCCCTCCGGGCTGAGCCGCAATTTGACAGAAAACTAATAAATTGCCATAATAATTTGAGATTAGGCTGAAAACCTCGTCTCGAGGCCCACGGTACAAAGTCGACGTGACGCCCCGGTTCCTGCGGCGCGCGGTCGACGATTTTGCAATCGGGGCGGCACTCGTATCGCCGAAAGGCGTCGCACCCATTCACGGTCGAGCAGCGGTGGCCCGCCGACGCCACCCCAGCGAGATCCAATGGAGTGCGTCATGAAGACCGACAACAAGACCTCGCTGACCCCAAGCGAACGGAGGACCGCAGTCTGGGTCGACAACCCCATCGCCGACAGCTCGGAGTTCAGCCGCCTCGAGCACGACATGCGGCGGTCTCAGCGCCTGCGCTCCATCGGCATCTGGACGATGACCCTGTTGGTCTTTGGGGCCATCGTGGGCGGGTTCATGGTCTTCGCCCACGAGACCCAGACCATGGACGAGGCCGCGCCCTTCAAGGCCCACAGCGTGGGCCACGTGATCGACGGGGACCCCGCGGCGGTGCCCGTCAAGACGCCCTGACGCGCCCTGCGGACTTGCCATCGCCCGCCGGGGCACGGTCCTCGGCGGGCGGCTGCATCGTTGGGCAGCCCGTCGTCACAGGCGGGCTCGTCCGCTCCCCTTCCGGTGCGCGTGCCCGGTGATCCGCAACGGCGCTCCGACCTGACGTCGCGTCCAGCGCGCGTCGACCCATGCCACCGGTACGGCGGCCCACTCGCGGGTCTGCCGGAGCGAGAGCGCCGCCACCGGGCCGGCCGAGCGCCGCCCCAGGAATACCACCCCCCGAGCGCCGGTTGTTCCACCGCCACCGGGAGCGGCGCCACCGGCGCCCTACGCTTGGAAGAGGCCCCCAGGACTCCGCTGGCTGACCCTGGAGCACCCTCATGAAGCGCATCTTTTTTCGCGTCGCGACGACGCTTCTCGTCGCGGCCGCGGCGACGTCGGGCTGCGCCCGCACAGAGGCGCCCTACCGCGCCGTCCACCCTTGCAAAAAGGCCACCCTGGCCTACGAACAGGCACCGACCGGCGCCGTCGCGGCCGCCAGGGGCGAGCCCACCGGCGAGGCCTACGAGCGCCCGCCCGAACAGCCTTTCGCGACCACACAGAGCCGCCCGGTGTCCACGGTGTCCGTCGACGTCGACACGGCCTCGTTGAGCAACACGCGCCGCTTCGTCGAGCAGCAGCACAAGCTGCCGCCGCCGCAGGCCGTGCGCATCGAAGAGTGGGTCAACGCCTTCGACTACGGCCTCGCGGTGCCGACCGAGGGGCGCCCCTTCGCGGTCCACACCGAGGTCACCGACGCGCCCTGGCGGCCCGGCCACAAGCTCGCGCGCATCTCGCTGCAGTCTCGGCGCGTGAGCCAGGAGGCGCTGCCCCCGATGAACCTGGTCTTTCTGCTCGACACCTCGGGCAGCATGCAGGCCCCGAACAAGCTGCCGCTCGTGCAGGCCAGCCTCCGGATGCTGGTGCGACGCCTGCGCGCTCAAGACCGCGTCGCCATCGTCACCTACGCCGGCAGCGCCGGGCTCGTGCTGCCGGCGACAACGGGAGACCGCAAAAAGGCCATCTTGGCCGCCATCGACCGGCTCCAAGCCGGCGGCTCTACGGCCGGCGCGGCGGGGATCCAGCTGGCCTATCAAGTCGCCCGGGCGGGCGCGCGCCGAGGCGTCAACAGTCGGGTCATCCTGGCGACGGACGGGGACTTCAACGTCGGCATGAGCAGCGACGCGTCCCTCGTCCGACTGATCGAGACGCAGCGCGACGCCGGCGTGTTCCTGACCGTGCTCGGCTTCGGCGCAGGCAACTACAAAGACAGCAAGATGCAGAAGCTCGCAGACCACGGCGACGGACAACACGCGTACATCGACGGGCTGCGCGAGGCCCACAAGGTGCTGGCCCGACAGATGGGCAGCACGCTGCTCACGGTGGCCAAGGACGTGAAGGTGCAGGTGGAGTTCAACCCGGAGCGTGTCGCGTCGTGGCGGCTCATCGGCTACGACAACCGGCGCATGGCCGCGCGCGACTTCGACGACGACCGCAAGGACGCGGGCGAGCTGGGCGCCGGCCACTCGGTGACGTGGCTCTACGAGTTCGTGCCGAAGCCGTCGGTGGCCCGGCGAGGTCTGCGCTACCACGGCAACCGCGGCCAGGACGGCTCCCAGGAGTGGTGCTTCGTCAAGCTCCGCCACAAGGCGCCGACCGGGGGCGCGAGCACCCTGCAGACCTCGCCTGTGTCCGACCGCGCCGTGCCCTTCGCGCAGGCCAGCGAGTCGACGCGCTTCGCGGCCGCCGTCGCCGAAGCGGGGCTCGTGCTCTCGCAGAGCGAGCACGCGGGGCGGGCGACGCTCGCGTCTGCCATGGAGCGGGCCAGCGACGCCCTGGGGACCGACCTGCACGGCGACCGCGCGGCGTTTGTGGACCTGTTGCGGCGCGCCAGGGCGCTCTCCAGATAGCGCGACGCGTAAGCGCGGGTCCCCGTGACGGTGGTGCGCCTCCCCACCCGCCTCGCTGACCTAGGGCGCCTTGCAGCCGGCGACAGCCTGGTGCTTGCACCCCGCCGCCGCGTCGCACCAATCCGACGTACATGGGTCGCTGTCGTCACAGCTCGCCACCTTGGTGCTCAGGCAGGTGCCGGCGTCCTTGCATCCGGCGTAGCCGCCGAAGTCCGTCTTCAGCAGGCCGGGGAGGTCGTGCGCCGCAGAGGAGCCAAGCAACCGCAGCCCAACCAGGTAGCCGCCAGACCAGGTCCCCAGCGTGGTCACTTTCGCGGAAGCCAGCGTCGGACCGCCTGCGTACTCCCGCCGCCACACGCGCGCACCCGTGGTGTCGATCCGCTCGATCAAGGCCTTGTAGCTGCCGTTGACCTTGCGCCAGCCGCCCAGGAGCGCGCCGCCGGCGGGGAGGGCGCGCGCGACGAAGAACGCCGCGTCGTCGACCTTCGTCGCCCACCGGTCCCACACGACATCTCCGGACTTGCTGTCGACCCCGGCCACGAAGCTCCTGTAGGGGCCCGACTTCTTCGGTCTTGAGTAGCCAGCGGCCACCAGCGTCCCCGAGGTTGTCTGCACGACCGCCCGAAAGAAGTCCTCCTTGTCGTGGGGGATCGCCGTGAAGAAGCGCTCCTTTCCGTCCGGCTTCACCACGGCGATGAACGCCGTGTTGCCACCGTTGTTGAGGGTGCGACCGGCGATGCCAGCGCCGCCGTCTGCCAGGGGACGCACGTCGTAGGCTCCGACACCCGCGTTGTGGCCGACGATGGAGGTCCACACGTGCTTGCCGCTCGCGGTCCGCTTCTCCACGAAACCCTTGAACTTGCCGTCCGCCTTGACGGTCCCGACCGTGAACAGGTGCCCGTCGAGCGCTTCCGCAGCTCCGCGAGACTTACTCCAGCAGGTGGGGCAGGTGACGTCGTTGCTGGCGACCTGCTGGGTCTGCGCCTTGCCGTCCTTGTCGACGAGGCAATGCACCGCCCTGGGTGCGGAGTCCGGCCCCGTCGTCCCGACCACCAGCACACTCCCTGCGGCGCGCGCGACCACTTGATTGAGCTCCGTGAACCCCGCGCACAGGCCCAGCTTGGCGCCAGAGTTGGACGAGCCGTAGGGGTCGAACTCGGCCCGGCGGACGTGGCTCTTGGACGTGTACCAGATGCGTGACACGTCAGCGCTGAGCGCCAGCAACGCGTCAGTCGCGCTCCCTCTGGCCTGCTCCCAATGGTATCGCTGGTTGAAGAGCCGCCCTGGATCCGCAGAGCCACACGTGCCAGCGCTGCACGCGCCATGGCGAGAGCACCCGTCCCCCGCGTCACAGGCCATGCCAGACGGTTTGCCATGCACGCAACCACTCTTTGGGTCACAGCCGTCCGCCGTGCACGCTTTGCCGTCGTCGCACGCGGCGTGCGTCTTGACCTGGCACAGTCCCCCGCCCGTGCAGCTGGCGAGCCCGAAGTCGCTGGCTCGAACGAGGCGCGCCCTGCGCTCGGCCCCCACCTGCGCGTAGCCGACAGCGACCGCGCCCTCGCCTGCGTCGGTCACTCCTAGCAAGCGCGTGGTGTTCGGCACCGCCCGGTGCCACTGGGCGTTGGCGAAGCGATCGAACGCGGCGAGGTATCCCCCGGAACCCGAGTGACCGACCACCCACAGCCCCGCGGTCAACGGTCGATGAGCCATGGCAGACGGGACGCCTTGGCTGACCGTGGCGGCGTCTAGCTCGCGCAGCCCGTCGCCAGAGAGCAAACGAATCGAGGAGCTTCCCTTGCCGTCCGTGGTCAACGTCGCCAGGCCCGCCGCGCGCGCAACGGCCGCCACGCCGGTCCAGCTGGAGTGGTAGCCCGGCCCTTGGAAGTGGATCTTGGTACCGCTGCTCTGCTGCGAGAAGGCGTACCCCCATCGCATCGCCGAGCCCGATTGATAGTTCATGAGAGAGAGCACGTGCGATTGGGTGGCCGCCACCGCATGGGGAACCCCGTTCGAGCTCAGCGACTTCGTCCAGCCCAGCTTGCCGTCTGACGTGTAGCGCGCGGCATAGACCTTGGTGGTGGTGCCCGAGGGGACGCCAAAGAGCGCGATGACGCCACCCTGCGGCGCCGCGCACAGGCCAGCAACTCCGCTGGCAAAGAGCGCCAAGGGGATCGTGTCCACCATCGCCCCGTTCAACGTTCGTCTGCGCACGGTCGCGGGGAAGAGGGCCGAGGAACTGGAGCGGCCACCGACCCAAAGCAGCCCGTCTGGGGTCACAGTCAAGGCTGTGGCTCCGTCCTGAGCGTGGGGTGCGCTGGCCGCGCTGGATTTGGACCACACCTGGCTGCCAGCCAGCGTCCACCTTGCGGTCCACCACGCGCCTCCTTTGGCGCCGGGCGACACGGCGTGCGCCCCAACGGTCACGAGGTCGCCGCCTGCGAGGCGCGCGACCCGTCGCAGTGTCGACCACCCCTTCGGGGGCCCAACCGACTTGGCGTAGAACCGCGGCTGGGCCCCCGCCACGCAGGCGCCCTTGCTGCAGGTGGCCCCCACCACACAGCCGCCCTCAGCGTCCGGGCACGCGGCGCCGTCCGGTCGCGGCTGAACAACACAGGTCGCAGCGTTCGCCCCCTTGCCCACGCAAGCCAGGGTCTCACAGGGTCCCACGGACCCAACGCACACCAGGGCAGGGCCGGCCACGCAGGCTCCTCCGGCGCACGCATCGCCGACGGTGCAGCCACTGCCGTCGGCGTCGCAGCTCGTTCCCGTGGGCCGCGGCGCGCTCTTGCACTGCCCCGTGCTGGCCTCGCAGGTGTCGGTCGTGCAGGCGTTGCCGTCGCCGCAGTCCTTCGGGGAGTGCACACAGCCGGCGACCTCGGTGCACGCGTCGGCCGTACACGGGTTGTTGTCGTCACAGCTCAGCGCCGGGCCACTGACACAGCCTCCCTTGCCATCGCAGCTGCCCGACTGCGTGCACACCTGGCCATCGTCACAGGGGCTGCCTGGCGCCACCGGAGCCAAGGCGCAAGCGCCGGTGGTCGGGTTGCACGTCGCCTTGGCGCACGCGGTGTCGGCCTGGGTGCTGCAAAAGACCACGCTGCTCGGGTTGGCTTTGCAGGTTCCGGTGATCACGTCGCAATAGGGCACTCCGGTGCACGCGTCGTTGTCAGGATCGGGGCAATCGGCGTCCGCGACGCATGCACAAGTGACCTTGCCCGGCTTGCATTCGGCCCCCTCACAGGCGTCGCCCTGGGTGCAGGCGCTGCCGTCTTCGCAGGCAAAGGTCGCGCTGCTGGGCTGCGGCGCCGGTTTCCAGAGGCAGAGCTGCCCGCCGGCGCCCTGTACGCAGCCGAGCTGCGTGACGGCGGCACGCGCGAGCGTCGTGCAGGCGCCAGTCTTGGGCACACACACGGTCTTGGCACACGGCGTGTCGCTCGCCGTGTTGCAGACCACTACCGTGGCCGGGTTCACCTGGCACGTGCCAGACAGCTTGTCGCAGTAGGGCAGGCCGTTGCAGAGGTCACCGTCGTCGGTGCAGTCCGCGTCGGAGCCGCAAGCGCACGTGTCGACGCCGCCAGCGCAGACCCCAGCCTCGCAGGCCTCCGCTTGGGTACATGGGTCTCCGTCGTCGCAGGAGACGCCCTTCGGCACAGCGCTCAGCGTGCAGGCCCCCGTGCCGGGATCACATTGGTTCTTGCGACAGTCGGTGTCCGCGGCTGTGGCGCAAACCACGACCGACGCGGGGTTGGTCTTGCAGACCCCACCGTGGCCCGCGCCGCGCCCGGGAGCCCCGTTCGTTGTGTCGCAATAGGGTACGCCGGTGCACGGGTTGGCGTCCTCGTCGTCGCAGTCTGCGTCCACCTGGCAGCCGCACGTGTTTGTGCCGCCCTTGCACGCCCCGTCGCTGCAGCCGTCCCCAAGGGTGCACGGCTCGCCGTCGTCGCAGGGTGCGCCCTGGACCAGGTTCGCGGTCTCGCAGCTGCCGTCGGCCGACACACAGCTGGTCACCGTGCAAGGCTCGCCGTCGTCTTCGCACGTGACGACCGTCGTCGGATCGACAGCGCAGCGGTAGGGAAAGATCTGCTTGTCACATTGGGAGCGACCATTGCAGCGATCGCCATCGTCCGGGCAGTCACTGTCGTTGGTGCAGGCACACCACGACGCGCTCCCGGGCGTGCACACCCCCTGTTCGCACCGGTCGCTCACGGAGCAGGGTTCGCCGTCGTCGCATGGGATCCCATCAGCCACGGCCTCTGGTGCGCAGGTGCCCGTGGCGGGAGCGCACGTATTGCGGGTACACGGCAGCTCACTCGCAGCGCACCGCACCATCGACTCCGGCGTCACCTGGCAGGCGCCCGCGACGCACGCAAAGGTCCCATTGCAGAGATCTGCATCGTCGAGAGCGGCGCAGTCCGCAGAGGCCTCACACGGGAACACTGCGTCTCCCCCGCAGCCGGACACGAGCCACACCAACGCCCAGCCCGACGCCCAGCGCAGCGCTCGCCCACCCGTGCCCGTGCGGCGTCCGTGTCTCACTTGCTGCACCCTGCGATGGCCCGGTGGCGGCAGCCCACCTCGGCGTCACACCAGTCGGACGTGCAGGGGTTCTTGTCGTCACAGTCAGCGGTCTTCTTGGCGACGCACTCACCGGCAGCGGCGCACCCCGCGTAGCCCCCGGCGTCGACCTTGATGAGCCCGGGCATCGTCTGGCCCGCCTGCCACACCCGCGCTCCGACCAGATAGCCGCCGGGCCAGGTCGCCAGGGACACGGCGGTGGCCTCCAGCTGAGTCGCGCCGACCAGGTACTCGTGTCGCCAGATCGCGTCCCCGTTGAGGTCCACGCGCGTGAGCAAGCCACGGCGCTGGCCGTAGACCAAGGTGCCGCCGCCGAAGATCGCCCCGCCGTCGGCCAGGGCGTGTCCCACGGCGAAGTCAGCGAGATCGGGCACCGGCGCGACCCGCTTCCATAGGAGCTTGCCGCTCACGGGCTCGACCGCTGCGAGGAAGCTCGAGAGCGGAAGCTTGTCCTTCACCCCAGTGGACCCTGCCCCGACCAAGGTCCCCCCGTTCAGCTGCACCACCGAGCGGAAGATGTCCTCCTTGTCATGTGCGACCGCGGTGAGGAACCGAAGCTTCTTGTCGGGTTGCACCACCGCGATATAGCCCGAGCGTGCCCCCTCTGGACCGATGCGCCCGACCACGGCGGCGGCCCCGTCCGAGAGCCCGCGCACACCGTAGGTGCCGACCCACTGCGCTTGCGCGATCTGCGCCGTCCAGACGTGTTTGCCCTTGGCGCTCAGCTTCTCGACAAACCCGGCGTAGTGGAGCTTGGGACCGGGGAGCTTCAGCGTCCCCACGGTGAACAGGGACCCGTCCTTCGCCTCATCGGCCCAGCGCGTCGTGCTCCAACATGGCGGACTGGAGCACGCCGTGTTCGCCTCCACGACGTCGCTGGTCAGCGGCGCACCCTTGCCGTCGACAAAGCAATGGACGGCCACCTTGTTCGTCGGCGACGGCATGGCCTTCTCACCCACCACCAGGAGGCCGCCGTTGTGGCGGGGAAGCACCCGCGAGACCGCACCAAAGCCCTTGCACAGAGACTCGGAGGTGCTCGGCGCCGAGGCGCCAAAGGCGTCGTAGTCGACATGGTCGACCTGGGCGCCGTGCACGAACCAGAGTCGCGTCTTGCCGCCCGGGAGCTCGCGCACTGCCTCGGCAGCTGTGCCTGTCGCGTTTGGCGCGGCGTAGGGCTGCGAGTAGCGACGTCCGCTCACCGCCGACTTGCACACCCCGACCGCGCACGCCCCAAAGCGCGAGCAACCGTCCTTGGCCTGGCACGCGAAGCCCGCTGGAGCGTTGTGCTGACAGCCCACCTTCTCGTCGCAGCTGTCCGAGGTGCAGGCCTTGCCGTCGTCACAGTCGGCCAGCGACTTGGAGGCACATCCCCCGAAGCCACCGCAGGAGGTCTGACCAAAGGGTCCGGCGCGCACCACGCGCGCCAAGGTCGCGCCCTTGGATGTCTGGGTACCCACCGCGACGAGATCGTCGCCACGCGCGACGACGCCGTGAAGCGCGGTGGTACCGAAGATCTTGCGGTGCCACTGCGCGTTGCCGTAGCGGTCGTAGGTGCCCAGAAACCCGACGCCATAGCGACTTCCCACCACAAGCAGGCCGTCGTTGGTCGACCGCGCCGCGACGTCGGTCACCCCGCCGTTCGAGGTGGTGACGGCCGCACGCGTGAGATAGCCGTCGGTGTCGACCAAGCGTAGCCGCGCCGTGCCCCCTGCGCCCGCGCGGAGGAGCGCATAGCCTGCGGCACGCGCGGTCACCGCGACGGGGATGTCCGTGAGAAAGGTCTCCGAGAGGGCATGGATGACCGCGGCGCCGTCGACCTCCTTGCGCACCTCGAGGCCCCACCTCGTCTGGCTCGACGTGTCGCGCACCTGCACCAAGACCGTCGCGCCAGCGGCGGCCACTCCGAACACCTCGGCGCTGCCGGCGACCGTCTTGGTCCAGGTCAGGGAGCCGTCCGCTGCGTAGCGCCGCAGAGAGGCCGCGGGCTTGCCCGCGCTCACGGTGTTGATCGCCATGACCGCCCCCCCCTGTGGGACAGCGGCGAGGCCCCCAACGGCGCCGGCGACCGCCGCGACCGACCCCAGCCCTGCCTTCGCGCTGGTGTAGCGACGCAGCTCGGCTGTGGGCTTGCCACCGACTGTGCTGCTGCCCGCGACCCAGATGACGCCGTCGGCGGTGACCACGACCTTCGTCGCCCGGTCCGTCGTCGCTGGCTGCGCGGCCTTGTTCGTGGTCGACCAGACACTCTCACCGTCTGCGCCGAGCCGTGTGATCCACCAAGCCTGCCCGGCGCTCTTCGCCTTCGAGTCCACCCATTGCGCCCCCACCGCCACAGCGTCGCCGCTCGGCAGGAGCGCCACATCGTAGAGCCCCGCCCCTCCCGTGGTCGGCCCCACGGCTTTGACGTAGAGGCGCTGCGTGGAGCCGGGCTTGCAGGTTCCCTTGCTGCACGTGGCGCCGACCAGACAGCTGCCCTTGGCGTCGGGGCACGCGGTGCCCTCGGGCTTCGCGACCAGGTTGCACGTCGCCGTTGAGGCGCCTGTCGATATGCAGGTCAGATACTGACAGGGCCCGGCCGCGCCCGCGCAGACCTTGGCCGGGCCGGCCACACAAGCCCCGGACTTGCACGCGTCGCCGACGGTGCATCCACTGTCGTCGGCGTTGCAGACGTAGCCTTCGGGACGCTTGGTGTGCGCGCACTGGCCGGTGGCCTGGGCGCAGGCGTCGACCGTACAGCTGTTTCCGTCGTCGCAGCCCTTGGCGGTGTGGACACACCCGAGCTTGGGGTCGCACACGTCTGTTGTGCACGGATCTTTGTCGTCGCACGACGGCTTTGCACCGCCCACGCAGACGCCGTTTCCGTCGCACGCGTCGCTGGCGGTGCACGGCTTGCCGTCGTCGCAGCTCGTCTTGGCCACGACGGGCTTGAGCGCGCACGCGCCGGTCAGCGGGTTGCACTTGGCCTTCTCGCACGCCGTGTCGCCCTTGTTGCTGCAGTAGACCACGCTGGCCGGGTTCGGCTTGCACTGCCCGGTCGCGCCGTCGCAGAAGGGCACGCCCGTACACATGTCGCCGTCCACGTCGGGGCAGTCTGAGTCCTTGGTGCACGCACACACAGTCTTGCCCGGCTTGCAGAGCGTGCCAGCGCAGGTGTCGCCGCTCGTGCAGGGGT
>JAUIAC010000597.1 GCA_030425545.1 bacterium
CAGCTCGCCTCGCACTTGGCGCCGCAGCTGGCGCAGAGCTTGGCGCAGCCCTCGTCCCAGGCTGTGGTGCAGCAGGTGGGGTCGACCTTGCACACGCACGACTCGCAGGCGCAGTCCGTGCAGCCGGGCTCCGCGCTGGGCTCGCAGCCGGCGCTGTCGGCGCACACGCCACAGTCCTTGGCGCAGTCGGTGCAGCTCTCCGTCTTGTCGCAGACGCCGTCGCCGCAGCTGACCGGACAGCTGCCGCAGTCCGTGGCGCAGGTGCCGCAGGTCTCTCCCGACGCGGCGCTGCACACGCCGTCGCCGCAGCCCTGGGCCAGGCACACGCCCTGCTGGCAGACCGCCCCGCTCGGGCAGATCTTCGGCGGGTCCACCAGCCCCGTCCCGTCGCCCTTGCACTCCACGGCGTAGGGCCCCAGGCAGAGCTTGGTGCCCGGCGTGCAGGGCGTCGTGTAGCAGCGCTTCAGGCTGGGGTGGCAGGTCTGCCCGCTCGGGCAGTCGCCGTCGGTCTGGCACGCGCCGCCCACGGCGCCGCCCGCGTCTGGCGTGGCCTTGGTGTCGGTGATCGTGCCGGTGTCGCCGCTGGTCCCGTCGGCGTAGGGGTTGGTGTAGCCCTTGACCGGCTGCTCCTTGTCAGGACCGCAGGCGCCGAGGCTCAGGGCGACGAGCGCGGCCCACAGCAGACCGCTGCGGCGCGGAGAGACGGCACGGCGCGGACGGACGACACGGGGCATGGGCGGCTCCTTCGCCAGCGGCGGGGGCGACGCTGGCGCGACTCCGCGGTCGGGGGCCACGGTGACGCTGCGGTCGTTAGACCCGTGACGCCGCGGCTCACGCACCGTCGCGCGCTGCACCCGTCGCCACGCGGCCAGCGGCGAAGGGCGGTCTACAGGCCGAGGTCGGCGGCGTAGTTGATCTCGATCTTGTCCTTCGGGTCCGGGACCTCGCTGAAGAAGATCGCGCCGTTGTACACCTGGCAGAAGCCTTCGATGCACGTCAGGCCTGCGGTGCAGTCGCGGGTCGCCTTGCACGCCGAGAGCTCACCGGCGATGCCGGTCTTGCCGGCGCGGCAGTCGGGCGAAGGCGCGATGTAGAAGCTGTCGGCGTTCCCGGGCTGCGGGCCGTCGGTGTACTGCATCTCGGTCGCGGCGCCGTCGCGGGTGCGCTGCACCTTGATCTTCGGCTTGCCGTCGTCGTCGGAGAAGGGCGGCTGCGGCAGGCAGACCTTGATGACGCGCTTGAGGATCGTCGTCGCGATGGTCTTGAGCGCCGGACCGAAGTCAGAGCCCTTGCAGATGTTCTGCACGACGCCGTTCTCGCGGAAGGCCTCGGCGATCTGCAGGTAGCGCGAGCCGTAGCCCGCCTCGCCACGCGCGCCCTGGCAGATGTAGGGCACCTGGCCGGGGCCCTGGTCCTTGAAGGTCGACTGGTAGTAGTGAATCGCGTCCTTCTCCGACCACTTGCTCTCGGCCAGGGTCGAGCCGGCGATCGACGCGACGATGACGCGCGAGGCGTCGCTCTTGAGGCTCTTGAAGCGGTTGACGAACTCGCCGACCGGGGCGAAGGGCTTGGAGACCTTCTTGTACTTCTCGGTGTCCACAGCGGCGCTGTCCAGGCAGGCGCGCTGCTCCTTGGAGCCGTCCTTGCAGCCGTTGGGGCACTTGAGCTTGCCCGCCTTGTCCTTGGTCTTGGAGTCCACGACGCAGTCGGAGTAGCAGAAGATGTCGGCGTTCTTCTCGCGCCGGTACTCGCAGTTGCCCGCGTTGAGCTCCAGGTTGCCACCGCGGCTGTCGCCGTAGGTCTGGCAGCGCTGCCACACCTCCTTGGTGATCACGTTCTTGTCGAGCGGGTTCAGGTCGAGGTGCATCGAGCAGTCGTCGTCGTCGGAGATGAAGACGATGACCAGGTAGGCGTCGTCGCGCAGCAGCTGCTTCGCCTGGCAGTTCTTCTCGTCCTTGAGCGGCTCGCACCAGGCCTTCTTGTCCTTGTCACACTTGGCCTGGTTGAAGTCCTTGGTGCACCACTCTTCCTTGCTCTCCTTGCAGCACGAGCGCAGCGACTTCACACACGCGTCGTAGTCGCAGTTGGGGCCCTTGGGGTCGAGCGCCGTCCACGCCGAGCGGAAGCCGCCCTCGAAGCCGGCCTCCTGGGTGCTCGCCGCGCCGAGGGTGGCGTTGCAGCGGAACAGGTCGAGCTGGTCGTTCTCGAGCACCGGCGGCAGCTTGTCGGCCGCCGGGCAGGTCGAGGTGTCCGGCGGGAACATGCAGCCCTGCTGGCCAGCGATGTTCTTGCAGATGGAGCGCTGCTTGGCCTTGGGCACGTTCGGCTCGAACACCTTGCGGCAGTCGTCGTCGGTGCTGCACTTGGCCACGCACTGGGTGTTGATCGAGCAGTTCAGGTTGCTCACGAGGCTCGCCGAAGAGGGCTTCTTGCACTCCCACTGGCCTCCTTTGTAGGGGTTCTCCCAGCTCGATTGGTCGACGCACATCGACGAGTCGGTGGTCACCGGGTAGGCGAAGGGCGGCTGCTTCTGCGTGCACTGGGCCGCGTTCTGGCAGGGCATGATCACGCGCTCGAAGCAGTTCGGCGGAAAGATGGTGGCGGCCTTGTGCATGAAGCGGCCGACGACCTTGATGTCGACCTTGTCGGGCACCTGCTGGACGCTGACCACCGCCATGCGCGCGTCGATGGCGCCGAGGGACTGCAGCGTGTCGGTGAAGGCCTTGAAGCCGGCGGCGAGATCGCGCTGCTCCTGGCACATCGACGGTGAGTGATCGATGACCCAGAGGAAGTCGAGCTTGACCGGCTTGTCGCCGCTGAGCTTGTCCGTGACCCGGACCTCGAAGGTCTCGAGCAGGCTGTGCACCGGGTACTCGTTGCACGACAGGGCCGTGGCGAGCAGCAGGGTGGGAGCGACGACGCGCGCGAGCAGCGAGCGCTGGCGCGGCTGGGTCGCGGGACGCGAGTGGGTTCGACGTTCGGTCATGGGGACGGCTCCGGAGCGGTCGCGCGCGTGTTTCAGGCGCCCGGCACCTTAACAGAGCGCGGGCCCGGGGGCCAAGACGCGTGGTCGGCTTGCCGCCGCTGCCGGGCGCCGGGGGCGCGCGGGCCCGATGTCAGGGTGCGCTGACCGTGGGCATCGCAGGGAGATCGAGGGGCTGTGAGGCCGCGAGCGCCAGGGCGTCGGCGACGCGCCGGAGCCCGTCGAGCAGCCGGGGGCCTGGGCGCGCGAGGAGGTCGGGCGACACCGCGACGAGCCGCGATGCCCCGGGCAGCGAGGCCC
>JAUIAC010000065.1 GCA_030425545.1 bacterium
AGGCGCGGTCCGCCCGACATGGGCGCCGTGTTGCAGCCGATGGCTGTCGCAAGCGTCAGGCTCCTCACCCCTGCCCGGAGTCGTGTGAGGATACGGTCCGTACGCACGATGAGCCAGCCGCACGTGCCCACCTCGCCCCGGCGGGGCGCGGCACGCTCTTGGATGCGCCAAAGGCGAAGAAGGATCGCTCAGAAGTGACGCGTGGTCCGCGGGGCGGCACGCCGTCCGAGCCTGCACGCCGTCCGAGCCTTTGCGCCAGGGCGCTACCGGTCCTGCAGCGCGTAGTAGACGCCGAGCACCTTGCGCACGTAGCTGTCGGTCGCCGCGTAGGGCGTGCCACCGCGCCGCTTCACCCGTGTCGAGCCCGCGTGATAGGCGCTCAGCACCTTGACCAGATCGCCGCGAAAGCGGTTCGCCAGCACCCGCAGAAAGCGCGCGCCGCCGAGGATGTTCTGAGCCGGATCGCGCAGATCGCGGACGCCCATGGCCTTCGCCGTCTCCGGGATCAGCTGCATCAACCCCACTGCGCCCGCGTGGGAGACGACCGTGGGGTTGTAGCCGGACTCCACCTTCATCACCGCGCGCACGAGGTTGGCGGGGAGCTTGTAGCGCGCCGCCGCGACCGCCACCTCGGCGGCGAAGGGCGAACGGTCCTTGGCGCTGACCTTGGGCAGCCGGGCAGGCGCAGGCGTGGTCGAGTAGCGGCCGCGCACGTCCCGACGCGGCGCGGGCTGTGCGGGGGAGGGCTGCGGCGACGTCGGCTGGGACGGGGCTGGCTGCGATCCCGCTGCAGGCTGCGCCTGGCCGCTCGGGGAGGGTGCCTTGGGGCGCGGGGTCGCGCGAGCAAAGCGCCCGGTTCGGAGCGAGCGCTTCCAGTCGCAGCGGTGGGGCTCGTCTGAGTTCGGCGTCATCATGCAGTGCTGCTTGACCCAGCGCACGCTGCGTTTCTGCGCGAAGAGCTTGCGCAGGTTGACCCCGGAGAAGGTGTTGCCGGACTGGCAGTGGAACATGGCGTCACGACAGGGCGTGCCGGCGGCGGCCGCGCCCGGCGCGGTGACCACCAGGGCCATCGGCAGGACGATCGCCATCGCGATCCTCCTCCGAAGCCGGGTGGCCGCGCGCTCGCCAGCGACCGAGCGTTGGGCGTGACCCGGTTGTGTGGGCCGGCTCGGCGGACGCAGCGGGCCAGGACGCCGACTCGAACGCGGGGCCGTGGGCTCGGTCAGCGGCTGAACACGACAGGTGACCACGGTCTCTCCTCGCGCCTGGCGCCCCGGTTGCTCCGAGGTCGTGGGTCGACGCATGCTCTGCGTCGCTGCGCCTCCCCCAAGAGTACCCCGCACGCGCTGTACGCCAACCCCGGCGTGCTGAGGAGCCTTCCCGTGTCGACACCCATGACTGGCGACGCGCCATCCAGCAGCACCCCGCCCGTCACGCTCGTCGGCTGCGGCCGGTGGGGGCGCAACATCGCCCGAAACCTGCACGAGCTCGGCGCCCTGGCTGGGGTCTACGAGGTCGATCCCCACGCGCGCGAGGCCGTGCGCGAGAGCTGGCCCGGTGTCCCGCTGTGGGGGGCCTTGGACGACATCCCCACCGACCACGCGGTCGCCATCGCGGCGCCCGCGGCGGATCACGCTCGCCTCGCGCGCCACTTCTTGGAGCGTGATCAGCACGTGTTCGTCGAGAAGCCGCTGGCGCTGGACGTGCGCGAGGGGCAGGCCCTGGTCGAGCTGGCGGCGCGCCGTGGGCGCACGCTCATGGTCGGCCACCTGCTTCACTACCACCCTGCCGTCGAGGTCTTGGCCAAGCTGGTGCGGGACGGGGCCCTGGGTCGCCTGCGCTACCTGTACTCCAATCGGCTGAACCTGGGGCGCTTTCGGCGGGAGGAGAACTCGCTGTGGTCCTTCGCGCCCCATGACGTGGCGGTGCTGCTGCGGCTCGTGGGCCGCTCCCCTGAGCGAGTCGCGGCGACGGGCGGCTACTTCCTGCACCCCAAGGTGGCCGACACGACGGTGACCACGCTGGGGTGGGCCGACGGCGTGCAGGCGCACATCTACGTGTCGTGGCTGCACCCCTTCAAGGAGCAGCGGCTGGTGGTCGTGGGGCAAGACGCCATGGCGGTGTTCGACGACCGCGCGCCGGACCACAAGCTGGTGCTCTACCGGCACGGCGTCGAGTGGATCGACGGGCGTCCGCAGCCGGTCAAGGCCGAGGCCGAGCCCGTGGCGATCCCGCCCGCAGAGCCGCTGCGCAAGGAGATGCAGGTGTTCCTCGACGCCTGCACCGACCCCAACGCCGCGCCCCTCTCCGACGGCGCCGAGGGGCTGCGCGTGCTGACGGTGCTCGACGCGGCGGAGCGCTCGCTGCGGCAGGGTGGCGTCCCCGTGACACCGACGGTGCAGCTGGCCGCTCAGGTCCACCCGAGCGCCAGCGTCGACGCGGGCGCGGTGGTCGGCGAAGGCACCCGGGTCTGGCACCACGTGCACGTCATGCGTGGCGCCGTGGTCGGCCGCGACTGTGTGCTGGGTCAGAACGTGTTCGTCCAGTCGGGAGCGGTGCTCGGCGACCGGGTCCGGGTCCAGAACAACGTGTCGATCTACGACGGCGTGGTGCTCGCCGACGACGTCTTCTGCGGGCCGTCGTGCGTGTTCACCAACGTCACGCGGCCGCGGGCCCACGTGAGCCGCAAGGACGCCTTCGCGCCCACGCGGGTGGGCAAGGGCGCGACCATCGGCGCCAACGCAACGGTGGTCTGCGGCCACTCGATCGGCGCGCACGCCTTTGTCGCCGCGGGCGCCGTGGTGAGCCGTGACGTGCCGCCGCACGCGCTCGTCGTCGGGGTGCCAGCGCGGGTGAGTGGGTGGGTCTGTTCGTGCGGCGAGCGGCTCGCGCTGCCAGCGGCGCCGGCAGCCGCTTCGACCGCGACCTGTCATCGCTGCGAGCAGCGCTGGACCTGGACGGACGGCGCCCTCGTGGAGGGCTCATGAGCGGCGCGCCTCAGCCAGCACCGGTGCCGTTTGTGGATCTCCGTCGCCTGCAGGCCCCCCATCGGCCTGCGCTGGAGGCGGCGCTGTCGCGGGTGCTCGACCACGGCATCTACATCCTGGGGCCCGAGGTCGGCGCCTTCGAGCGACAGCTGACGGCCTACCTCGGCGCGGCCGACGCGGCTGGTGTGTCGTGCGGCACGGACGCGCTGCTGGCCACCTTCATGGCGCTCGGGCTGCCGGCCGGTGGCGAGATCTTGATGACCCCGATGTCCTTTGTCGCGTCCGCCTCGTCGGTGCTGCGCTGCGGCCTCCGCCCGGTCTTCGTCGACCTCCCGGCCGACAGCTATCACCCCTCCGCGTCCGCCTTCGAGGCGGCCTGGGGGCCGAAGACCGTCGGCGTCCTGGCGGTGCACCTCTTCGGCGAGCCCTTCCCCATGGACGCGGTCGCCGAGCTGTGCGCACGGCGCGGCGGCGTGCTGGTGGAAGACTGCGCGCAAGCCATCGGCGCCCACGCGGCCGACGGGCGCGCCGTTGGCCTGGCCGGGCGCGCCGGCACCCTGAGCTTCTTTCCCGCGAAGAACCTGGGCGGCGTGGGCGACGGCGGCGGTGTGTACAGCCTCGACGCCGACTTTGTCGCCCACGTGCGCCGCATTCGGCAGCACGGTCGGGCGGCCCGCGACGTCTACGACGAGCTCGGCGGGAACTTTCGTCTCGACGCGCTGCAGGCGGCGTTCCTGGCGGTGCTGCTGCCTGCGCTCGACGGCTGGGTGGCCGCTCGGCGCGCCAACGCCGAGACCTACCTCCACGCGCTGCAGCCCCTGGTGGCCGCCGGGCGGCTGTCGCTGCCCAGAGACCGGGTCGGGCACGCGTGGAATCAGTTCTGCGTGCGCACGCCACAGCGCGACGCCCTCCGCCAGGCGCTGACCCACGCTCAGGTCGGCCACGCGGTCTACTACACCCGCGCCCTTCATCAGCACCGAGCGCTGGCGTCTGCCCGCCCGCCGGAATGCCTGCCCAACGCCGAGCGTTGCTGCGCAGAGACCCTCGCCTTGCCGGTGTATCCGGCCCTCACCGTCGCCGAACGTGACCGGGTGATCGAGGTGGTGAGCGGCGCCCTGTCGTGATAGTGGGGTGCATGCAAGCGGGACGCGCCAGCGGCCCAACAACCGGAGCCTGACCGCCATGACTGATCCGATTCGACTCGACGACAGCAAGCCCGACGAGACCAAGCGCCCCGACGCCCCGGCGATGATTGGGGAAAAGCTCTTCAAGAGCCGCCAGATCCAGCTCACGGGCCAGGTCGACGAGAAGCTCGCGCGCGGCGTCATCTCGGCGCTGCTCGCGCTCGAGGCCGACGACGCCGAGGCGCCGATCACGCTCATCGTGAACTCGCCCGGCGGCAGCGTCACCGCGGGTTTCGCGATCTACGACGTCATGCGCTTCATCGCCCCGCCGGTCCGCGTGGTGTGCGCGGGGCTGGCCGCGTCGATCGCCACCGTGGTGCTCATGGGCGCGGAGAAGCAGGACCGCATGGCGCTGCCGAACACGCGCCTGCTCATCCACCAGCCGATGATCCCGATGACGGTGTACGGCCCGGCCAGTGACCTCGAGATCACGGCCAACGAGCTGCTCAAGACCCGCGAGCGCATCAACAAGCTGCTCGCCGAGGAGACGGGGCAGCCCTTCGAGCGTATTGAGCAGGACACGCAGCGTGACTACTGGCTCACCGCTGACGAAGCTGTGGAGTACGGGCTCATCGCCCGCGTCGTACGGACACGCGCCGAGCTCTGAGGCCAGCCCTGTCACCGGCTCCGGCGAGCACACGCCGCAAGCGGACGCGAGGGGCAGCCAGGTTGTTTGGACGAGAGGCGCAGCGCGCCGCCGCTACATGTCGAAGATGACGACCCCGCGGTCACTCTCTTCGTCGTCGTCGGGGCGCCGCACATCTTCCGGCGCCTCAGGCGGCACAGGGTAGCGCCCAGGGCGCTCGAGCATGGGCTGCACTCGGTCGTCCAGGCGCTCACGGCGCTGGATTTCCTCGATGATGAAGGCGTCGAGCATCGTGCACCTCCTCCAGTTGAGCCCTCTCCCCGTACGGCGGTCGCACCATGCACCCCGTATTCGGGGAAGTGGTCCACGGTTTGGCGTGAACCAACCCTCTGAAATCAAGCTAGCAGGCACCCTGGGACCCCGCAAGTCGACGGTCCTTTCTGACGGCTGCACGCGTGCAAGCGGCGGGGGTTGAACCTTTGGCGTTGTCCGCGCGTCTCAGTGACCCTCGCCACCACGGTCGGCCGTGCCTGTCGGAGCGCTCGAGACGGCGCCCAACGTGCTCAGAAAGGCCTCGATATCTGGGTGATACGTGTGGTCCGGCAGCTCAGGGCAGTGCAGCGTGGCCGGCGGCAGCGTGACCACGTCCAAGGGCCCGGCGCGACCGGCGAGCAGCACGCGCGTGGGCGGGACCTGGGCTGAGCGGTGGTGGAGGTGCTGCAGCTGCATGCGGCCCAGGCCGGCCGCGGCGAAGGCCGCCACGAGGCGCGACGACGCGTCGGCCGGAAAGACCACACACAGCACCCCACCGGGGCGGAGCCGGGCGGCGGCGCGCCGGGCGAAGACCTCGACGCCCGCGGTGCTCTCGTAGTGGGCGTCACGCCGCTCAGCGTGCGCTGGCAGGATGCGACCAAAGCGCGGAAAATAGGGCGGGTTGCTGGCGATGAGCTCGACAGGGTGCGCCAGGGGGATGTCTCCGTCCGCCAGGTCGTGGACCACGACCTCGCCTCTGTGGCTCAGGTCGTTGAGCGCCAGGTTGCGCTGCGCCCGCTCGGCCAGCTGAGGCTGGCGCTCCACGAAGGTCAGCCGCCGGCCCGCCCGGGCCAGGGCCAGGGTCAGCCCCACCAGGCCGCTGCCGGCGCCGAGGTCCACGGCCGTGTCCGCCTCCGGCGCCTGGCGATGCGCGAACCAGGCCACCAGCATCGCGTCCACGCTGGTGCGGTAGCCTTTGCGCGACTGCAGCAGCCGCACGTTGCCCCGCAGCACCACGTCCAGGGTCTCGTCAGCGCGCGGGTCCAGGTTCACGGACGCAACCGTCGCAGCTGGTCGAGGGCGTCCTGCGTCAGCCAGCCCTGGCGGAGCACCTGCCAGTCACCCTCGACGTAGCGGAGGAGCGTCGACGGTTTGCCACGCCCCTGAGCGCCCTGCTGCTGCGGTGAGTGAGCGGTCAGCAGCCGCCCCGCGAGGGCGCGGGCCAGCTCCGGGGGCAGGTCGTCGTCGAGGGACGCGGGCGCCTCGCCGGGCAGGTTGAGGCTTGTGCTCACCAGCGGGTGGCCCATGCGTCCGCTGAGCGCGGCCACGTGCGGGTGTGGGTCTCGGCGGAGCGCGAGCGTGTGGTCGGGCCCGAGGCAACGCGCTGGAGCGCCGGGGCCCGCGGGGAGGATCAAGGTGGTCGGGCCGAGCAGCGTGTCCCAGACGCGCTGAGCCAGCGCGAGCTCACCCGCCCAGCCCTGGGCGTCGGCCGCGCGCGCGACCACGTGCACATAGCCCGCGCCTGCGCCGCGTCGCTTCAGGGCGTCGAGCGCGTCCAGACCGGAGGGGTTGCGCGGGTCGACCGTGATGCCACAGAGGCTGCTCGTGCTGTGGGCGACAAGCTCGCCTGCACGGAGCGCGGCCACCGCCGCTGCGGGATTCAGCGGCGCGAGGGTCGGCATGGGGCGCTACAGGCCGCCGGTGCTGAACACGGCCCGCGCGTAGCCGAAGTTCCGCGGAGGCAGCACGCCGTCCGGGTCGCCGGGGCGAGGCGCGTAGCGCAGGGCCGTCACCGCGGGCTGCTTCATGTGGCGGTAGAAGAGGTAGCCGCCGGCGCCGAGCAGCGCCACGCCGAGCCCGAGACCCACGCCCGAGATGACGCTGTTCGTGCCGATCTCGTCGTTGTAGTCGGCCTTGGCCTGCGTGATGGCGGCTTGGTTGTTCGGGTCCGTCTTCTCCGACGCGGCGCAGTTATTCGCCGGGTCGATGCAGTGGTAGACGGTGATGTTGCCGCGGTTGAGGTAGCTCGCGAACGCCAGCCCGACGCTGAGGCTGACCACGCCGGCGCCGGCCGCGGCCCAGCCGGGGATCGACGTGTACCACTTCTTCGTCGCGGGGGCGGCCCCAACGCGGTTCATGATCGTGTCCACGACCCGCGTCACGCCGCGCTTGGAGATCCCCACCTGCGGCACCTTGGTGGCCGCCGTGCGGACCACGGCGTTGCGGTTCAAGTCGACGACGTAGGCGACGAGCTTCCGGTCGAAGACGCCGACGGCGACGATGAAGTTCACGCCCTCCATGGCGCGACCGATGGACGCTGCGTCCAGGGCGACCCGCTTCCGCGCCGAGGGCAGGTCGCGGTAGGACAGCCCCGCGTGGGTGTCCTCGAGCACGAGGTGGCTCTCGAACTGCAGGTCGATATGGACCTTGGCCGTCTTGCCACCGTCCACCCGCACGCGGTGGAGCATGGACGTGGTGGAGCCGCGCTGCAGGCGCAACGAGTAGGTGCCCGGGATGAGGTTGCCGACCTGCGACGGGGTCTTGCCGCGCTCGATGCCGCCGACGAAGACCTTGGCCCCGAGCGGCGTCGACGCCACGTCGATGGAGCCCTGGGGCAGCTTCTTCATGTCCTTGACGACCTGCTGGAAGATGGCCACGACGTCCGGCCGGTAGTGGTCGTCGGTCACCGGCGCGCTGGGGCCAAAGGACGTCACCACGGTGCGAAAGACCTCGCGCGCGGCGTCCACGTCCTTCGAGATGACGTAGGCGGTGGCGAGCTGCGCGAGCAGGTCGAGGTAGGACTTGCGCAGGCTGTCGTCTGCCCCAGGCGCGGCCAGCGCAGCGCGGAACTTCGACTGCGCAGCAGACAGCGCCTTGACGGCGTTCGCTGCGTCGGCCTGGTCGAGGTAGCCGATGCCCTTCTTCTTGATCTCGTCGAGGGCGGCGCGCCGCTCAGGCGTGAGCGCGCCGGGGACCTGCTGCCGGCTCTTGCCGACCTTCTCCACCACCGTCGCGTCCTTGACCAGGATGAAGTCACCCTTGTTCTCGGCCGCGAACGCCTTCTTCACCTCCTTGAGGTAGTCGAGCGTGAGGCTGCTGGAATCAGGGCCATTGCGCAGCTCGACGATGACGACGGTGCGCTCGATCTCGGTGTCAGCGGCGAGCGCAGGACGCGAGACAGACGCGACCGTCAGGGCTGCGAGCAGGACGAGGGACAAGCGGGTCATCGGAACTCCAAGGGGGCCGCGTAGAACATGACGCAGTGCGCCGATTCTAGATGGGGGTCGGGGGGTGTCAAGGCGGCGGGTCCCATGGTTTCAACACCAGCGCAGGCCCGCGTTTTGAGTCAGTAGTTCGCGAGAGAAAGCATGTCGTGCGGTGGCGTGGCTGTCGCTGTGGGGTGTCCGCGCGCGGCGAAGGGCGCGACGCGCCGACCCGAGGCCCGGTCGTCACACGGGCGCATCGGGAGGGGTCTCAGTGCGCGTCTCGGACCCGGTCTCGGGACCGCGATGGGACCGGCCCCCTGGGGGCGTGGGAGGGCTCGGTGGCCCGCGGAGAGCCCGAGTTTGCGGGCTGCGCGCGAGCTCCCCGGGCTTGGTACGGCCCTTGCGTTCACCGTGAGCTCGACAGCGCAGCGTCGGTGGCTCGCCGCCCTGCGCCACCACCACCGGAGGACGGACATGGTTCACCAGGCCCTGCTGACACCCGCGCGCGCGCCGACGTTGTCGGACCCCCATGGGACGCGTCCGCTGAGGAGCCGACTGTCGGCCCAGACGCGCGCCTCGAAGCTCGTGATTTCGTCCGCTGCCAGAGCGCCCAACGCTGCGGATGCGCCCCAGGCACGCCGCCCCAGGGCCACGCCGCGAGCCAGCGCGACGCCGAGGCGGCTCGTGCCGCAGCGGCTCCTGGGCGTGCTCGGCGTGGCGATCCTGACCTGGGGGTGCGGCGGCTCGAGCCGTCCGCCCATGCCTGGGACGTTGGCGATGACGGGCCGAGGCGACACGCCAGCCCTTCCGCCCCTCGCAGCTCCAGGTCCAGACCGGTCCGAGCCCGCGACCGGCGACGCAGATCGGCACGCACGAGACGGCGCGTCGACCCATGAGCCGAGCCTACGGGCCGGCGAGGGGCCGCACGGCAGCGCCGCGGAGTCCGCCGCAGCGCCCGGTGCGAAGCGAGCGCCCGCGGCGGCCCCGGGGCCGGCGTCTGCAGCGGCGGCGTCACTGCGGTGTCCACCGCCGGTCGTGCGGGTGACCGAGATCATGAGCGACCCGCTCCTCGTCGCGGATCCGGTCGGGGAGTACGTGGAGCTGGTGTACCTCGGGCCCGGCCGGCGCGCGCTGCAGGGCGTCGAGGTCGTCTTGCCCGACGGGAGAAAAGTGCCGCTCGGCGCCCAGGTGGTGTCGCCGGGACAGGTCATCGTGGTGCGCGGGGGCGTCGGCGCGCCCCTGCGGCTGCCCAACCGCGCGGGTCGGGTCGAGGTCCGGCACCAGGGCGACCTCGTCGACGTGGCGCAGTGGACGGGGCGCTGGCCCTGGCCCAAGCACAAGGCCGGGCGGGCGCTGTGCCGTCGGACGCCCGACGTCGACGGCGCCTTGGGAAAGGCCTGGCGGCGGTGCCGAGCGCGCCTGAGGGGCGTGGAGCGCGGTAGCCCCGGCGCCGAGCCGCGCGCCTGCGACTGGGTCCAGCGGCGGCGGCGAGCCGTCTCTGCGCGGGCGAGCGCGGGCGGTCGCGGCGGCTCATCGCGGGGCGGCCGCTCCACCAGCCGCAAGGTCCTCGGCGAGCTCGCCCCGGGCAGCGTCACTGCGGGAGCGTCGGCAAGCGCGACCGGGTGTCCCATGCCGGGCGCCGACGCGACGGGCCGCAGCTGCCGCCAGCGGCCCGCGATCGTGGTGCGGCCGGCTCGCCGAGGTCGCGCGAAGCGGAGACGGGCCAAGCGGGCGCCGCGGCCGTCCCACGCCACGGCGCCGCCGACGCGGGCACGCAGCGGTGCTGGCGCCGGGGCTCGCGTCGCCAGGGTCCGCGTGGGGCCCGTTCACGTGGCGCGGCCGCCGCGGTAGGCGGCGCGGGAGCCGACCGGTCTCGGCCGGCGGCGGGCCCACGACCTGGGTGTGTGGGGGACGGAGGCGTGGGGCAAAAAGCGAGAAGGCCCCAAGCGGGGCCTTCTCAAGAAACAGATGCGGTTGGTGGCTGGAGTGGGACTTGAACCCACGACCTAACGATTATGAGTCGTCGGCGTAGGTGTTCCATGCCGTCTCGGCGTGAACCCCGGTGGCCACGAAATAGCCTTGGAGCACTTGATTTTGTGGGAGATTCGTGTCAGGCGTGTTGCAGCATGTGTCACCCGGTGCCGCGGTCAAAAGCCTAGCCAAATCCTAGCCGAGGTCTAGCCAGCGTGGGTCTGGTGTAGCCAGCCACCAAGGGGCGGATATCGCGCACGGGTCCGCCCACACAAGGGAGCAGGGGATGCGGTTCACCGACAGGAAGCTCAAGAGCTTCAAGCCGCGCGACAAGCGCTACACCGTGTGGGAGGACAACGTGCACGGGGGTGGGACCCTGGGTGTGCGTGTGACGCCAAAGGGCACGAAGTCCTGGGTGCACATGTACGACTATCAGGGCAAGGCGCGGATGATGACGCTTGGCCGCTACCCGGCCATGTCGGTTGGGGAGGCCCATGAGGCTTCCGGGACGGCTGCGCGGATCGTGAAGGAGGGCGGAGACCCTGCCCGGCAGTCGGTCGAGGAGCACGAGCGCCGGCGCCAGGCACCGACGGTGGAGTCCCTGGCCGAGCTCTACATCGAGATGTACGCCAAGCAGAACAAGCGCAGCTGGCAGCAGGACGAGAGGATGCTCGCGGCGGACGTCGTGCCTGAGATCGGTCACGTGCGTCTGGTGGACCTGAAGCGTGCGCATGTGGTCGCGGTGCTCGACCGCGTGGCCGGCAGGGGCAAGCTGGTGCAGGCCAACCGGATGCGCGCCTTGATGAGCAAGGTGTTCAGCTTTGCCGTCGGTCGTGACCTGCTGGAGTACAACCCGGTCCAGGGGGTTCCGCGTCGGACCAAGGAGATGCCCAAGGAGCGGTACCTGACCGAGGCCGAGCTGCGGGTGTTTTTGGGGAAGCTCCCTGAGCTGCCGATGGCTGCGGCTACGCGGCTTGCGCTGCGGTTCATCTTGCTGACGGGGCAGCGCCCGGGCGAGGTGATGGGGGCGCTGTGGTCTGAGATGGACCTCGAGGAGGCCGTCTGGCGGCTGCCTGGGGCCAGGGCGAAGAATAAGGTGCCGCATGAGGTGCCGCTTTCGCCGCAGGCGATGGCGGTGTTGGAGGAAGCTCGGGAGCTGAACATGGGCAGCGATGCCGTGTTCCCGTCGCCGAGGACGGGGCGCGTGATGAGGGTGGCGGTCTTGTCGACCGCGCTACGGCGGGCGCGGGGGCACTTGGGGCTGGCGCACTTCACGGCGCACGATCTGCGTCGGACGGTCACAACCGGGCTGGCGAGAGCCGGTGTGGTCCGGCTTGTTGCAGGGAAGATCCTCAACCACAAGGAGGCTGGGGTGACAACTGTCTACGACCGTCACGGGTACGGCAGGGAGAAGCGTGAGGCACTTCTTGAGTGGGCTGCAGTAGTCTCAGTGGCGGCTACTACAGGGTCAATGATGGGCGATGTGACGCCCGCAGCTACTACGACACCTGTTGCTCCACCCACTCATAAAGGGAGTGGAGCAACTCTCGCGGAGTGACCTCAACACGCCGCTTCCCAGCGAGTTGTTCAGCGAACAACACCTTGACGTCGTTGTCGCTCGGCTGAAGCTCACTTGCTAGGAAGCGTGAGTGGTTGGCTTCCCTGAAGCGCTCATGTGCTCTGGTCTTGTATGCGCTCGCCAGAGCGATCGCTTCGTCAGTAGTCTTGAGGGGCTGGAGGCGCACTTGCGTCCACCGCGACTGTAGCGAGGGAATTCGAGCTCCAAGCGTCGTGAAAGCGGCCTCCTGACCAGCGACAACTACAAAGAGACGCTCCCAGTTGAATGCGTTCACGAGCCCCTTGAGTGCCATCAAGTACTCGCTTTGAATGTCTTTTCTAAGCGCCTGGACGTCCTCGAACTCATCGAGCAACAAGACCAACTTGTCGACGATGCGCTGCTCGGCAAGCAAGTCCATTAGCACTCGTAGATAGGCCACGCCGACAGCCGGCGCAAGGCGTTGCTTTGCGTTGATTCCGTAGCTACGTCGCTCATCGGCATACGTCTGGTGACCTCCTAGCCATCGGGCCACGAAACGGGCGTGCTCTCTGGCAGTTTCTCCTACACTACCAATCACTTTTACCAAGAAGCGGCCCAGATCTGTTCCTTCCACCGCGGTGGGGGGGCGCTGTAGGCGCTCAAAAAGAGCCACCAGCGCATCCTCGCCAACAGCCTGTACGACCTCCTGCGCCAAGAATCTGGGTGAGACCTGTTGGCTGGGAATGTAGCGGTAAGCCACCTTTTCGAGGCTGCCGGACGACACCAAGCCCTGCAGTTCATGCTCCACATGTCGCAGGAAGTTACTCTTGCCGAATCCGGGTTGCCCTGCGAGGGCCCACATGCGACCGGCGGACTCGCCGCGGAGAAACCCGAGCAATGACACCTGCACAGCGTTGAGCTCCTGCCGCTCAACGTAGACCGAAGGCCAAACCTGCCCCGCTACCGGGAAGGGGTTGGCAACGTACCCAAGGTCCTCAAACCGTCGGGGAGCGGATGCTGCTTTAAGCTGGCCCAGGAAGCTCATTATCGACAACAATCCGGAGGGTTTGGGTTGAATGCTGGGGTACGAGGAAGTCTCCTGCCCCCAAGTCTACCTTCTTGTAGCCTACTTGGTCCGCGTCCTTCGTCACAGCGTTGACTAGAAGTTGGGGGGCTTGGTGCGCCGTATCAGGGGCGCTGCCGCCCGGCTGCACGGCACCACTGGCGACCAGGTCGCTCACCGCTTGGCGAAAAGCAGGGAAACCAAGGGGGCCGGACGCACGTACACGTCCGAAGACCTCTTCGATGCGCGAGTCTTCCTCGCTCTCCACCAGCGCGGCACGGACAAGTTCTTCAGCCTCCTGGCGTGAGACTGGTCTGACGCCATCCATGACCCCGCCGACTCGCAGGAGCAATCCGAACGCACTGACGAATCGAGCAGTTGCTTCCACGGAGGCGCGTGCGACGCCTAAATCTTGCGAAAGCGCGGCTGCGGTCACTCCACGACGATCCTTCAACTTGCGCAGCAGCTCCGCTACGGGCTTGAGCCGCGCGACGTCCTCGGCGGCTTCGCGCAGCCAGGAACACATGCCGTCCACGTCCGTTGCAGTGACTCTGTCCAGTGCTGCGGCTAGCTGCCGGCCGCGCTCGGTCAAGGCGGGTGACCCGGCCCCATCACTCTCAGCACACCATCCGAGCGATGCCAGATACGTCAGGGACTTCGGGGCCGGAGCCTTGCCTTCCTGGAGGTCGAGAAGTCCGTTCAACAGGGTTGCCGTCCCGGGCGCTCGTACTGGGGCGTGGCGGAGTTCCTGGTCATTCGAAGCTGGCGTGAAGGGCCATGGGACCCGTTCAAGATCGACCTCTGAGCCTTCAAACACAGGCTTCGGCTCCATAGACAGGAGCACCCGGTCCCGTCTCGCTGGTGGAGCAGCGACGCGAGTCGCGTTCGCCTTTCCGTGTGGCCTGAGCCACGCACGTTCAACCGACCCGACCAAGTCGCCCAGGAACACTTCGACAGGAACGTGGCAAGCCGTCAGCCCGTAGGGCTCGATCCTGGGTGACGAGAAGGTGAGCGCGTCGTTCGACTTTGGCATCCACGCGAGCCCCACCCTGAACTCCTCGAACGCTGCCTGAGCAGCGAAGTTTGCGTCCCCAGTGAGTAGCCAGACCTCAAGTCGGGGGACTCGAGCTCGCTCTGCACGAACGGCTTCTAGAATCAGCCTGTCCCGCTGGAAGTTCGCGCCAGCAGGAGGCGCGTCCGGGTCGTCTGTGTCACGTTGGCCCAGCGTCGAACCGAAGTACCGTACCATCGCCTCCGGTGGTCGCGCATAGTGCAGAATGTGGCCGCTACGCCTCATTCGCTGCAGGGAAGCTTCCGCGGCAACCAGCAGAGATCGGGTGTTCCAAACCTTCCACAGGCGACGCCAGGCACTCCCGGCGTTCGCGCTCCCCTCGAATTCGCGTCGGCGTTGGACTTCCATGAACACTTGGTCCGGCACGACCAAGTGCAGCGGAGCTCGGCCACGGACGGCCACAGCTTGGGCGGTCGCGCCGCTATACAGAGCGCTCGTGTCGGAGATCAGACACATAGGCTTCGGGTCGAGTAGCCGCTTCCGGAAGGTCGTGTCGAACTGGACAGGAGATAGACCTCGAGCACAGGCGAGGCGTTGGATGAGGGACCTAACGCAGTTTGTCGCCTCACTGACTTGCTCGCGAGGAGTCACGGCGACTTCGAGCGTGCAGCCGAGCCACTGGCCGACGTGACCGAGGTCGTTTGGCGACCGCGGATACGCGGTGAGGGCCAACGCCGCGTAGAAGACACTGCGGTCTTCCGACCCTAGCCAGATTTGGTAGGAGCCCGGTCTCTGCGTTGGAGATAGAGGCACTACGGGGCCCCCAAGTACATCTGCCCGCTGACGCCCTCGGCCACCAGTTCCCTCGCGAGGGTGCTCAACACGATCGTCAGGTCTGTCGAGATGACGTCATCCTGGTCAGAGAATACCCAGCTATCCAGGTGCTCAACGGCATAGTCTCCCTGGGGCAAGGGATCAGCCATGACTAGTTGGGCGACCAAACGGCCGACCGCCGCGAGCCGATCGAGGGGAATCGGGAGGTTCAGCAACTCCTGTGCGAGATCGCCTGCCCAGGGTGCACACAGCTGCGACACCTGATCGCTTAACCCCGGGAGTTGTGCCGTCCTGTCACCCTCGGCCTCCACTACAACGAGTTGCACTGACACGTTTGCTCCTCTTCAGAGTCCAGCCGGACTTTACCTCCACCAGCCGGCAAACGAAACTGCTCGTCCCCGATGATGTGCCGCAAAGCACGGGAGTAGGCGTTCTGGAGGTTCCGGGCCCCCTTGCTACCACCGCTCGGCTCGACCCGACGACCTTCACGGCGCACTCAGATGGTCCGTTGTCCGGGGACGCAGCACGCGGTCGAGCTTCGTTGCGGCAAGAGCGCCAGGCCATGCGCGCGGCCGAGCATCCGTCCCCGTCGAGGAGAGCGAGACGCAGGAGTCCCGTCGCAGACTTCAGGTGCTGGACTTCAAGGTCATGAAACTGGTTGGTGTCTTGGCCCGTTGTTCGATCGCGCCTACCGGGCCGAGATTCCTTACTGAGAGTCCGCTCGATACCGCTTGAAGTTCTCAGCCTGCTCAAAGATCTCCTGATACACCTCATCCCGGTCCACCGGCGGGTACCCGTGCTTCGCCAGCAGCAGGATCAAGTCCACCTTCAGCTCGGCCTTGATGTCGTCCCGCGCGCTCCAGTCCGTGTACTTCGCCTTGTCGTCCACCACCTCCTTCACACAGCTGGCCAGCGTGAGCAGCTTGTCCTCCGGGTAGGCGAAGTCGTACTTGAGCGTCAGGGCCTTGAGGATGTCGTAGAAGGCCTTCTCCTCGAGGTCGATGCCGAGGTCGACGAAGGACTCCCGCTCCACCCGCAGCGCCTCGAGCAGGACGAGGATCTCGTCGGTGAAGTCCTCGAGTACCTCGCTGACGAGCACGTCCTCTTCCTTGCGCTCGTTGTACTTGAGCACCAGCGCAGTCAACTTCTCGGTGAAGTCGATGCCCTTGGCCTTGTTGACCTTCTTGAAGTCGTCGATCGCCTTCTTCAGCAGCCGCTGCAGCAGCATGAACTTCGTGTTCGGCAGCTTGATCTTGCTGATCTTGGCCAGGTAGTCGGGGTCGAAGAGGTCGGTCGCCGCCTCGTCCTCGCCGAGCTTGAAGACCTCCTCCACCCCGCTCGCCTTGAGCGCCTCGGCCATCATCTCGCGGACCTTGGCGTTCATGGTCGCCGTGTCGGGCGCGTGGCCCTTGGTGAGCTTGAGGAGAATGGAGCGCACCGCCAGGTAGAAGTGCACTCGGTCACGCTCTGCCGGCGTCAGGTCGTCGCCGCCGCAGCAGATGTCGTAGGCGGCCTTCATCCGCTTGACCCGCGCGAGGAAGCGGCGCTTGAGCTTGTCGGTGAGCTGGGCGTACTCGGCGGCCTGGTTCAGGCAGTTGAGCTGCGCGAGCGGGTCGCCATCGAAGTAGCCGGTGTCGTCGAAGTGGTGGAAGAGCTTGGCCAGCAGGTCCAGCTCGTTGCGCACGGTGACCACGGAGAGGGTGATCTCCTCGATGTTCTGCTTGTCGACCTTGCTGTAGTGGGCGAGGGCCAGGTTCATCTGGGTCTTGATGCCGAAGTAGTCGACGACTAGGCCCTTGGTCTTGCCGGCGTAGGTTCGGTTCACCCGCGAGATGGTCTGGATGAGGTTGTGCCGGCTGATGGGCTTGTCGATGTAGATGGTGTCGAGGAAGGGCACGTCGAAGCCCGTGAGCCACATGTCGACCACGATGGCGATCTGGAAGTTGGAGCGCGGGATCTTGAACTGCCGGTCGAGCTCCTTGCGGTGGTCCTTGTCGCCGAGCAGCTCGTAGAGCTCCTTCGCGTCGTCCTTGTGGCGGGTCATGATCATCTTGACCCGCTCGAGCGGCTTGAGCTTCTTGAGCTCCGCGGCGGAGGGCGGCTCGTCACCTGAGTACGCAAGGGCCTTGTTCCACCCTGGCCGCAGCGCAACGATCTCCTGCCAGAGCTGCCAGGCGATGTCGCGCTTGCTGCAGACGAAGAGCGCCTTGCCAGCCACCGTCGCGCCCTCGCTGACGCGGCGCTCGTAGTGCTCCACGAAGTCGGCGGCGATGGCGCGGATGCGGTCCGGGTCGGCGAGGATGACGTGCATCTTCGCGTTGGCCTTCTTGCTCTCCTCGATCTGCTGCTCGTTGCTGCCCTCGTCGGCGCACTGGGCGTAGTAGGCCTCGATCTTCTCGAGCTCGCCGTTGTCGAGCAGCACCTTGGCGGCTCGGCCCTCGTAGACCAGGCGCACGGTGATCTCGTCGGCAACCGACTCGGTCATGGTATAGGCGTCGACCACCGGGCCGAAGACGTCGAGGGTCGCGTCGATGGGCGTGCCGGAAAAACCGACGTAGGTCGCGTTGGGCAGCGAGTCGTGCAGGTGCTTGGCGAAGCCCCAGGTGCGCTTGATGCCCTGCTCCGTGACTTTGACCTTCTGCTTGAGGTTGGTCTGGCTCCGGTGGGCCTCGTCGGAGATGCAGACCACGTTGGTGCGGTCGGTGAGCAGCTCGGTGTCTTCGGTGAACTTGTGCACCGTGGTGAGGAAGACGCCGCCGCTCGTGCGCCCGCCGAGCAGCTCCCGCAGATGGGCGCGGCTCTTGACGCTCATGACCGTGTCGTCGCCGATGTACTGCGTGGCCTTGGCGAAGGTCGCGGAGAGCTGGTCGTCGAGGTCGGTGCGGTCGGTGATGAGCACGATGGTCGGGCTGCCGAGGTCGACGCTCTTCATCAGCATGCGCGTGAGGAAGAGCATGGTGTAGCTCTTGCCCGAGCCGGTCGCGCCGAAGTAGGTGCCGCCCTTGCCGTCGCCGACGATGCGGGCGTCGGCCCCGCTGCCAACGCGTCGCTTGCGGTGGGCCAGGATGTTCTGGAAGAGCTTGGTGGCGGCGTAGAACTGCGGGTAGCGCGGCACGATCTTCAGGTCGGCGTGCGAATTGTCGGGGAAGTGGATGAAGTGGCGCAGCACCTGCCGCAGGCGGTCGGGGTCGAAGAGGCCCTGGATGAGGGTGTGCAGCGCGTCGATGCCGTCCAGGCCGACAGGCTCGTCGCCGGTGATCTTCCGCCACGGGTAGAAGTACTGGTAGGTGGCGAAGAGCGAGCCGACGCGGGAGTTGACCCCGTCGCTGATAACGCAGAGCGCGCAGTACTTCATCAGCTCGGGGATGTCGCGGGCGTAGCGGTTGTGGAGCTGCCACCAGGCATCGTGGATGGTGGCGTTCTCACGGATGGCGCTCTTGAACTCGAAGACCACCAGGGGCAGGCCGTTGATGTAGAGCACCGCGTCCGGCTTGCGGGTCTCATGGCCGTCGACCACCAGCTGGCTCACCACCCGGTAGCGGTTCTTGTCGACGCGGTAGGGCGCGGCCGACTCGGCGACGCCCGCGTCCACAACCTCGAGCTCACCGGGCTTGGGCGGTCGCTGCTCGGGCAGGCCGGCGTAGTCGATGAGCTCGATGTGCAGGTCCTTGGCTTTGGGGTCGTCGCGCTTGAGCAGCAGGCCATCGCTGACCATGTGGTGGATGCGCTTGTTGGCCTCGTAGAGATCGCCGGCGGGCACCGCGCGCAGGCGCTGGATGAGCTTGGAGACCTCGATGTCAGTGAGGCCCTGGGCGCCGTAGCGCTCGAGCAGGTAGGCGCGGAGGTCGGATTCGAGCAGGACCTCGTCCAACGCGCGGTCGAGCTGGACGGCGGGTGTGTGGGGGTAGCCCTGGGTCTCGAGCAGGCTGAGGATGGCCTGCTCGAGCTTGGCCTCGTCGAACTTGGTCATGAAGCCTCGGTGAGCAGGCCCTCGATCTCGGGCACGCGCAGTTCGCCGGAGATGAGCTTGGGGAGGAGGGTGTCGCGGAGCTCAGCGAGTGTCTCTGACTCTCGCTGAGCGGCAGTGATCCTGCTCCGCAATCCGCTCCAAACGGAGTGAAAGCGCTGCAGCTGGTCATCGCGTGGCACCACGCACGGCTGAGCAAGCACGGCGTTTCTGTTTACGCCCGGGACCGCCGAGTCTGCGCTGAGACGCTTGAAATCGAGTCGACGCAGCGTGTAGTAGACCCAAGGTAGCCAGTGCGGTGGCTCCTTCAGTGTGACGTAGAACGTGGTGTCGATCGGGAAGAAGTCCCCCGTCGCCCAGAAGACGGTTCCGACGCTGCCCTTTCGCCCAACAACGATACCGGGGCCCTGGACAAGTGGGGTCTCGTGAGTGCCAGAGATACCTCCTGATCCGTAGACCGGGTAGGGCCCCGCGACTCTCCGCTTCTTGGGCAGAGACTTGCCATATCCCAGTCCAAACACAGCCCCCAGGTTCGCAACACGCCACCCCCTGGGTATCAAACCAAGCTCACTTTCGACCAACTTCGAGGCCGGCTCCCCGTCAAAGTCGACGAACCACGACTTGAAGAGGGCCTGCGCCATGGCCTTCAGCGTCTGGTTCATCTGGCGGTTCAGCTCGATCTTGTCGTCCAGTGCGCCGAGCACGGCACCGATGCGGCGTTGTTCGGGCAACGGAGGGAGTGCAAGCGGAAAACTGGGGAGTTCCTTGAGAGCGATTCGCTCGACGGTCGCGCCACTGATGGTGCGAGCCCTGATCTCTTGCTGGAACTGCGGTCCAAGGTATGCGAGCAGCAGGTAGCGAGGATCCACCACATCATGTCTCGGTCGTAGGAGCCCCATCCTTCTGCCGAGGCAGCCCCGAACCCCTTCTGGCATGAGCGCAGCTTCACCAAGCCGGGTTTCGTAAGAGAACAACACATCCCCAGCCAACGGAGTCACTCTGCGGGTCCACCTGCTGAAGTCTGTCTCAGAGAGGTGTGCGGACTTGGACAGGTCCAGCAACCCCTGAGATAGGCTGGAGATACTCAGGAAATAGGGACCCGCCTCGGTCTTCTTGGGCGTCGCGTGGGGCCCGTCAAAGACGTCTGCAACCTCTCCAACCGTGGTCTGCTGCCACCTAGAGGGCATGACCAAGTCCTCCTAGCGCCTTGCGAATCAGGGCATCCAACTCGCCCGCGCGCGCCATCTGATCCCCAAGTTCATCGGTCAGCCGCTTCATCTTCTTGTCGAAGGGTTCTCCGTCCTCCTCCAAGGGCGCCGCGCCCACATACCGCCCCGGCGTCAGCACGTGCTCATGCGCTGCGATCTCGTCGAGCCGCAGCGACTTGCAGAATCCAGGTCGGTCGACGTACGCCCCCTCCCCTTCGGTCACGTCGCTCTGCCAGGCGTGGTAGGTCCGCGCGATCTCCGCCAGCTCGGCCTCGGTCAGCTCCTTGTGCGTGCGGTCGACCATCGCGCCCATCGCGCGCGCGTCGATGAAGAGCACCTGCTTGCGCCGGTCCTGCCGACCTGCACCACCCTCGCCAGGCCGCGCGCCCTTGTCCTTGGCCAGGAACCACAGGCACACGGGGATCTGCGTGGTGTAGAAGAGCTGCCCCGGCAGCGCGACCATGCAGGCCACCAGGTCTTTCTCCAGCAGCTGCCGCCGGATGGTCCCCTCGCCCTTGGTGTTGGTCGACATGGAGCCGTTCGCCAGCACAAAGCCCGCCACGCCCCGCGCCGAGAGCTTGGAGACCATGTGCAGGATCCAGGCGTAGTTGGCGTTGGTCTCTGGCGGCACCTCGAAGCCGGCCCAGCGGGGGTCGTCGACCAGCTGCTCGCGCGTCCGCCAGGCTTTGAGGTTGAAGGGCGGGTTGGCGAGGATGAAGTCGGCCTTGAGGTCGGGGTGCTGGTCCTTGAAGAAGGTGTCCGCCGGCACCTCGCCCAGGTTGGCGCTAATACCGCGGATAGCGAGGTTCATCTTGGCCAGCTTGTAGGTGGCGCTGATCTGCTCCTGGCCGTAGATGGAGACGTCTTTGCGGTTGCCCTGGTGGCTGTCGATGAACTTGAGCGACTGCACGAACATGCCGCCCGAGCCGCAGCAGGGGTCGTAGATCTTGCCGCGGTAGGGCTCGATCATGCGGGTGAGCAGGTCGACCACGCACTTGGGCGTGTAGAACTCGCCGCCGCCCTTGCCCTCGGTGGCGGCGAACTTGCCGAGGAAGTACTCGTAGACGCGGCCGATGATGTCGTCGCTGCTGTTGCTGGTGGTGTCGGTGTCACCACCGGCGGTGCCGACACCGTCCGTAGCGGCGCCATCATCTTGCCCCTGTATCGTCTGGCCGACCTGGGCGGTGGTGTCGATGCTGTCGATGGCGTCAATGAGGGCCGCGAGTTTGCTGCCGTCGAGGCCGAGGCGGGAGAAGTAGTTGTCGGGCAGGGCGCCGCGGAGGGCCTTGTTGGTCTTCTCGATGGTGTGGAGCGCGGTGTCGATCCGCAGCGCGATGTCGCCCTGCTTGGCGTGCTGGCGGATGGTGCTCCAGCGGGCCTGCTCGGGCAGGTAGAAGACGTTG
Organism: bacterium; assembly: GCA_030425545.1. Classification (GTDB taxonomy): domain Bacteria; phylum Myxococcota_A; class UBA9042; order UBA9042; family UBA9042; genus UBA9042. The sequence continues at coordinate 21,211 of JAUIAC010000065.1, forward strand.
TCCTGGGTGTAGAACGCCACCATGTCGACGAAGGCCTCGTGGCCGGCCTCGATGAGAGCGGCGCGGTGGGCCTCGAACTTGTCGCTGACGAACTTCAGGAAGATGAGGCTGAGCACGACGTGCTTGTATTGCGAGGACTCCACCGAGCCGCGGAGCTTGTCGGCGGTGTGCCAGAGGGTCTGCTCGAAGGTGCGGGTGGGCTTGTTGGCGGTGGTCTTCTTCTTGCGGGGCATGGGCTCCTCAGGTTTGCGGGGCTTGAGCGCGGGCCAGCGCCCGTGCCGCCTCGGCGGGGACACAGCGCGCTAGTCGAGGCGCTGAAGGGCGGCCGAAGCGTCTTGCGGACACGGTTCTGTACCACGCGAAGAGCGCTCTGCAACAGGCCCGCGGAGTGCGGGTCGGCTTCGCCGCGCCTCTGGCTCTCGCTCTGGCTGACGTGGGTGTGCCCTGCAGCTCAGTGAGCCTTGGCGGGCGCCGGAGTGCCACCCCAGCTCCCTCTCGCCTGCCTGGTGATCACGGCTGACTCGACGCACTTCATCGATGGCGACGCACCGTCCATCTGTCTGATACAACTAGATAATCCGGCGGGCTCCCCACCAGACTCCGGCGGCGAGATGACGGTGGGCGTGGTCTGCGAACGAGGAAACTGCTGGCGGCGCTTGGGGTGGGAATTTCCCCGAAGACCATGAATGACCAACCCAGAGGAACCGTCGTTCCTCAACATCAGGCAGGAGCCAACATGACCAGCGACAACACGACATGGGTGAGGATAGCAGAGCTCGTCATCAAGCTCATCGGCTTCGATGACAAGAACAGCATGGATCGGAAGTCGCCGAGTTGTCCCTCGGCCGGAAGCCGTCGGCTCCGAATCGAAACTCTGGCGCACGAGTCCCTTTCCCCGCAGAGACAAGGCCGGCGCCTTGACCCTGCGGGGGTCACGAATCGATTGCATTTGTCCGCCCTGCTGAGGCGACGTGGTGTGCGGCCCCCGGCGTCTCAGCGCGTGGCCAGCGCCTCCGGTGGGAGGCGCAGGCCAGCGATCGTCTCGACCGTCGACACCAGCAGGGCGTTGCGCAGCTGTTCCATCAGCCGCTTCCAAGGTACGGCGCGCGCCTTGGCGCTGCGCTGCGTCACGCTGCGGAAAAGCGCGAGCGCG
>JAUIAC010000598.1 GCA_030425545.1 bacterium
CGATCGCGTCCACTTCCGCGCCACGCCCGTCGTCAGCCACTTCGGCGCACGCTCGACCCCAGCCAGCGCCCGCCAGCTCGTCCACTCTGCGCGGTCGGCGCGCGGCGCCATGCCGGCCCTCACCGGGTTGTCATGGATGTACTGGACCGTCGCCGCGAGGTGGTAGTCGTTCCAGATCCTCACGTTGACGTAGCGGTCCTTGAACGCGGGACCGTCGAAGCACGCGCGCTTGTTGAAGCCACGCACGTAGGGGCTCAACGCCAGGCTGACGGCCTCGCTGAGCCGGCTGTCTGGACTCCTGACGAGCAGGTGAAAATGGTTGGTCATCAGCGCGTACGCGTGGATCTCGATCAACCCGTCGGCGCAGACCCGCGCACAGTGACGAACGAACTCGCCGCGGTCCTCGTCTGCCAGAAAGATCGGCAGCCGCCGCAGTCCTCGATTCATGACGTGATGCCAGGATCCTGGCTCGTCCCATCGTTCAATCCTTGGCACCCGACACCTCCATCGCCCCCATGGAGTACGACGTGCGCCGAGCGAGTTTTCGTCACGGTTGGGGCCAGTTTTTTCGTGGTGCCAGGCCAGCCACCCCTGGCGGGCCGGCCGTGGTCGGTGCGCTCACGCGACAAAATGTCCGCTATTTCCCCCGGCGAGCTGAGCGACAACTTGACGGAGACGGCGAGGGCGCGGCTAGCTTGCGGCCCTCTCGCCGGACCGGAGCCGAACCATGAGCGACAAGACCTTTCACTACGAGCCGCTGTTTCAGGTCCCGCACCACGACGACGTGCCCATGCGTCACCTCGGCAGCGAGGGGGTCGAGGCCTACGAGCTCGGCGGCGTGGAGTTCCTCGTGGTCGAGCCGGCGGCCCTGACGCGGCTGGCGAGCGAGGCCATCGGCGACGTCAGCTTTCTCTTGCGGCCCGACCACTTGGAGCAGCTGAGCGGGATCTTGCGTGACCCGGAGGCCACCGACAACGACCGCTTCGTCGCGCGCGAGCTGATGGAGAACGCGATCATCGCGGCGGACCGGGTGTTTCCCTCGTGTCAGGACACCGGGACGGCGTCGATCCTGGCCTACCGCGGCGACCGTGTGCTCGTGGGTGGCGACGACGTCGAGGCCTTGAGTCGCGGGGTGTTCGACCGCTACCAGGAGAGCAACCTGCGCTACAGCCAGGTGGCGCCGCTGAGCATGTACGCCGAGAAGAACACGGGCACCAACCTGCCCGCGCAGATCGACGTCATGGCGCAGAAGGGGCCGCGCTACGACTTCCTCTTCGTCGCCAAGGGCGGCGGTAGCGCCAACAAGTTCAAGCTCTTCCAGGAGACCAAGGCGCTGCTGCGGCCGGACCGCATGCGTGAGTTCCTGTGGCAGAAGATCCACGAGATCGGCACCGCGGCGTGCCCGCCCTACCACCTCGCCATCGTCATCGGTGGGCTCAGCGCCGAGATGACCATGAAGGCCACCAAGCTGCTCAGCACCGGCTACTACGACCACCTGCCCACCACCGGCAACGCGTACGGCCGCGCCTTCCGCGACACCGAGCTCGAGGCGGAGGTGCTGGAGATGACGCGGCAGGCCGGCATCGGCGCGCAGTTCGGCGGCAAGTACTTCTGCCACGACGTGCGCGTGCTGCGCCTGCCGCGCCACGGGGCGTCGTGCCCGGTGGGGCTCGGGGTGAGCTGTTCGGCGGACCGCAACATCCTCGCGCGCATCGACGCGGACGGGCTCTGGGTGGAGCAGCTCGAGACCAACCCGGCGCGGCTGCTGCCGGAGGTGGTCGACGCCCACGACCAGGAGCCGACGCGCATCGACCTCGACCAGCCCATGGCCGACATCCAGAAGCAGCTGACCGCCTGCGCGGTCGGTGACGCGCTGCTGCTGAGCGGCACCATGGTGGTCGCGCGGGACATCGCCCACGCCAAGCTGCTCGAGGTGCTGGAGAAGACGGGTGAGCTGCCCGACTACATCAAGGACCACCCGGTGTACTACGCCGGCCCGGCCAAGACGCCCGAGGGGCACCCGTCCGGCAGCTTTGGCCCGACCACGGCGCAGCGCATGGACCCCTACGTCGGCCCCTTCCAGGCGGCGGGCGGCTCGCTGGTCATGCTCGCCAAGGGCAACCGCGCGGCGAGCGTCACCGAGGCCTGCCAGGCCCATGGCGGCTTCTACCTGGGCTCCATCGGCGGTCCGGCGGCCCGGCTCGGCAAGGACTTCATCAAGAAGGTCGAGGTGCTCGACTACGAGGAGCTGGGCATGGAGGCCGTCTGGCGCATCGAGGTCGAGGACTTCCCCGCCTTCGTGGTGGTCGACGACAAGGGCGAGGACTTCTTCGCCAGGTTCCGCAAGCCCACGCCCTTCAACCAGCTCGGCATCCGCAAGGGCTGAGCGGGCGGCTCAACGCCAGTCGAGCGCGCGCGGCGGCGCCCCCAGCTCGTAGAAGAGTCGGTCGGGGCCGTCGACCGCCAGCGCCGTGGCGACAAAGCGCCCACCGACCCGCAGCGCGCCGTCCCAGCCCAGCGGTCCGGTCGCGCCGCCCAGGGCCGCTGCTCCACCCCGGGTCACCGCGCGCAGGGCCTCTTGCGGCGTGAGCCGGCCCCCCAACACCGCCAGCTGCAGCGCCAAGTGCAGGTTCGTCGACATCGCCGAGCCCGGGTTGCAGTCCGTGGCCACGGCCACCGCGCACCCGGCGTCCACCAGCGCGCGCATCGGCGCGAAGTCCTCGCGCAGGAAGGTGCTGGTCAGCGGCAGGCACACGGCCACGGTCTCGCTCGCCGCCAGCGCCGCGACCCCGTCGGCGCCGGTCACCAGCAGGTGCTCCACGCTCACCGCCCCGCGCTCCACCGCCCAGCGCACGCCGCCGATGTCGGCGAACTCGTCGACGTGGGCCTTGAGCCGCATGCCCAGGGCCGCGCCCGCCGCCGCCACCCGCTCAGCCTGCGCCACGTCGAAGTAGCCGCGCTCGACGAACACGTCGACGAAGGGGCAGGGCACGCCGCTCGCGGCCATGGCGGGCAAGATCTCGGCGCACACCTGGTCGACATAGCGCTCCGGCGTCGCGCGCAGCTCGGGCGGCACCGCGTGGGCCGGCATCGCCGTGGCGACCACGTCGAGCTCGCCGGCGTAGCGCGCCGCCAGCCGGCCGATGGCCTGCAGCAGGCGCACCTCGCTGGCCGGGTCCAGGCCGTAGCCGGTCTTGATCTCCACCGCGCGGGCGCCCCAGCCCTGCAGCTCGTCGAGCCGCGGCCGCGCCGCCGCCACCAGGTCGTCCACGCTCGC
>JAUIAC010000066.1 GCA_030425545.1 bacterium
CGGGCGCCGAACCGAGCGTCGAGACCCCGCGGTCGGCACAAGGGTGTCCTGCTGCGTCGCACGCCATGGCTGAGGTCGCGCGGCTGGCGCGTCGGGGGCTGCGTGGTGATTCGGCGGTCCGCGTCGCGGGCCATAGGGATGCGCGGGCCGCTTTGCTATGCTGCCGCCGTTCCAGCGCCGTGGAGTCGTCAATGTCGTGTCAGCCGCAACCCGCTCGCCTCTCTCAGCTGCCCGCGTGGCTGGTCCTGCTCGTCTGCTCAGCGGCCGTGGGCTGCGCCGAGAAGAAGGTGATCTGCCCGGTGGGCTTCGAGCCCCAGGGGACCTACTGCTACCCCGTCGGCCAGGCGGGCGGGGCCGACACGTCGCCGCAGGACACCGGGGCCACCGCCACGGACTCAGGCGTGGTCGACACCGGCGTGCAGGACTCGGGCGGCCTCGACGCCGGCGTGCAGGACTCGGGCACGCCGGACACGGGGGTGGCTGACACGGGCGCGCCGGACACCGGAGCGAAGGACACAGGCCCAGGAGACACGGGCCCCAGCAGCCCCATCGGCGCTGCCTGCACCGACGACCTCGACTGCTTCGCCGGCCTCTCGTGCTTCTCCTACCCCAAGGGCTACTGCACCGTGCTGAACTGCAGCGCGTCGTCCGCGTGCCCGGGGTCGGCCGTGTGCTGGGGCAAGGACGACAAGTCTCAGCTCTGCCTGGCGGACTGCGAGGACGCCGGCGACTGCCGCGTGGCGGACGGCTACGGCTGCAAGCGGCTGACGGCGAAGTTCGGCGGCGTCGACGCGCACCTGTGCCTGCCTGGCGGGGCGGCGCTCCACGGGCAGGTCTGCACCACGCCGCTCGACTGCGAGGGCGACGACACCTGCCTCACCGACATGCCCGGCGGCTACTGCGGGCGCGTCGGCTGCTCGGCCAACGATCCCTGCGACAACGGCACCGCCTGCGTGCTGCGTGAGGGCAAGCCCACGTGCTTGAAGGTCTGCACCACCGACACCACCTGCCAGGTCAAGGGCAACCACCCCCGCAAATGTGTCGAGCGCTCCGACCTCAGCAAGAAGGTGGTGAAGGTGTGCCTCGACACGGCCAAGGCCGCGCCCATCGGTGCGACCTGCGGCGCGGACCTCGACTGCGCCTCCGGCAAGTGCACCTTGGTGGCCAACGGCGGCTGCAAGACCGGTGGCGCGCCCTGCCTGGTCGACGGCCAGTGCGGCTCCGACGGGCCCTGCGTGCCCGACAAGAGCAAGGAGACCGGCGTGTGCAGCCAGCCCTGCGCCAACGACAAGGGCTGCCCGACCAGCTCGGCCTGCGTGCCGGGGGCCGACTCGCCCCTGAGCGGCACCTGCCAGCCCGTGTGTCAGGGCCCGGGCGACTCCGCCACCTGCAAGACGCCGGGGACCGAGTGCGTCTTCGGGCAGCCCATCGCGCCGCCCAACGGCACCGCCCTCGCCGGGTACGCCTGCGCGCCGCGGCCGAAGGGCAAGCCCGGCTCGAACTGCACCGCGCTGGCCGACTGCGAGTCGAACGACTGCACCACCAACAGCCAAGGCACCGCCGGCTACTGCTCGGCGAGCTGCGGCTCGGGCAAGGCGCCCTGCCCCTACGGCACCAAGTGCATCAACACCGGCCTCGCGTTCTGTGAGCGCATGTGCTCGGGCGACTACGACTGCCCGCCGCAGATGGCCTGCAAGTCCAGCGCGCAGCCGGGCCTGAAGACCTGCCAGCTGCCCTGATCGGCGCGATTGACGCGGGCGGTCACGCTGGAGCGCACGGGCGTTGAGGCCCAGCGGCCCAGAATCCCAGCAGCTCAGAATCCCGGCAGCTCAGAATCCCAGCAGCTCAGAATCCCAGCAGCTCAAGACCTCAGGGTGTCCACAGCACCTCGCCCTCACCGTGGCGCTTGGCGACCCAGCGGCCGGCGACGAAGAGCAGGTCGCTGAGCCGGTTCAGATACTTCAGGTCGGCCGCGTCCACCGGCTCCTGCGCCGCCAGCCGCACGACGCAGCGCTCGGCTCTGCGACACACGGTGCGCGCGAGATGCATCGGCGCCCCCACCGGTCCGCCCCCTGGCAGGACGAAGCTCTTGAGCTTGGGCAGCTCGGCGTTGAGGGCGTCGAGTTGCGTCTCGAGCCGGGTCACGTCCGCGTCCACGATCAAGGGCTGGCCCTCCCAGCGGCTCTCCACCCGCGTGGCGAGGCTCGACCCGAGGTTGAAGAGGTCCTGCTGGACGCGCTCGAGCAGGGCGTCCAGCGTGTCGCGCGCCTCAGCGTCCGGGCCGCCACGGTTGCGCTCACGCACCATGCCGAGCACCGCGTTGAGCTCGTCGACCGTGCCGTAGGCTTCGATGCGCAGATCGTCTTTCGCCACGCGCTCGCCGCCGACGAGCGCGGTGGTGCCGGCGTCGCCGGTGCGGGTGTAGATGCGGGTCAAGCGGACCATGGGACCTCCTCCGAGGGGGCACCGTGCCACGGCCCGTGTCCCGGCGCGACCGCAGGGCCGCGCACCGCGCGGGGACACCTGTGCAAACATGCTTTTCAGCTGAATTTCCGGCACTTCAGCGCGCCACTAGCGCAAGGGGGCGGAGCGAGATCACGCGTTCGACTCCGACCCAAGCCCGACGGCCGCCGCCGCCCTCGCGCTAAATTCTTGAACTCATGGCGATTTGGGAACAACTGAGGATGCGACCTCAGGCGAGGGGTGGGGCGCGGGCGCACGCGGCGCTTGAATCCAGCCCCACCCTTGGCGCAATAGGCCTTCGCCCAGGCGAGGTCCTTCGCCCCATTGGAGTCTCCGACATGCACCGTCAGACGTTCTCTCCCTCCGCGCCGCCTCCCCACGACTTCCCGGCGACCGACGTCGCCGTCGGGCCGGTCACCTTCGCCTGGGACGACGACGACGATGACGACGACGACGTCCCGGACATCGACGGCGACGAGGAAGAAGACGACGACGGCGTCGAAGAGCTGAACTTCGACGACGACGACTTCTCGCGCATCGCGGGCAGCGACGACGACGACGAAGACGACTGGGACGAAGACTGGGAAGAGGACGAAGACGAGGACGAGGACGAGGGCGAGTCGGCGCCCGCGGCGCCCGCCGCGCCGGTCGACGAGGACGACGACGACGCCGAAGACGACGAGGCCCGCTTGATTCGCCTCTTCGCCACGGCCACCGGAGGCGACGGGGCGGACGACGACGACGACGACGACCCCTCGGACGCCGACCTGATGGGCATCGACGAAGAGTGGTAGGCCCTCACGGCGTCGGTCGTCGTGCGCGGCGTTGCCGACCCGGGAAGCCGTGACATAGGCTGGCGGCTTCGGAGGTCGCCATGGGAACTGTGTCGAACCGCGCTCGATGGAGCGGCGGTGTTCGGAGTCGAGTCTGGGCCTGGCTGCTCGTGGCGGCGGCCGCTGTGTCGCTGGCAGGCTGCGCGGAGACCCTGGGGCTCATCGACCGGGTCCAGCCGGGCGCCCTGCACAAGAAGATCTTCGACGGCGAGTGGTACTTCCAGCGCACGGTGATCGACGCCCCCTATCACGTCGGCTACACCTTCGTCGGCGAGACCGAAGAGACCGAGCGCGTCCGCTTCGAGATCCACGAGACCAAGCTGGTGGCCTACCGGGCCTACGACTTCGTCGCGGGCACCGACCGGGCGCACGCCAAGGACCAGCCCGGCGTGCGGGTCAACGGCACGCCCGTCGCCATCTGGCCGATCACCAAGCACTTCGACGCGACGCGCACCTACAGCCCGGCGAGCGGCGAGCAGACCAACGTGCTGGTGGAGAACGCCGACGACCGGCCCTGGTACGAGCGCGACTTCATCCGCGTCGACTGGTCGACCAACCTGGTCAAGGGCTTCGCGTTCACGGTCGACGGCATCGCGACCGAGCCGACGGACTTCGCGGTGACCGATCCCTCGGACCCGGACGCCTTCACCCTGGCGTGGCGCGACGGCGACCAGGCCACCGGCTGGCGCGAGACCCGCGATCCGCAGGCCCACCGCAAGGCCCGCGACGCCCACTACATCGACTTCGTCACCCGCGTGGTGGCCAAGCCCGAGGTGTACACGTGGTGGGATCCCTGGTGGGGCCCTGAGTCCTGGCCGGCGTGCTGGGTCTACCTCAACGAAGACTGCAAGGCCGCGGAGCTGAAGGTGCGCACCGCGCTGCTGCGCGTGGACCCCAAGGACGACTACGAGCCCCTGGCCTACCCCGACAACGCGGTGCTGCGTGACGACAAGGGCAAGGCGATTCGCGTGCTGGAGAAGGTGGAGATCGTCGAGGAAGACGGCGTCGAGGTCGCCAAGCACGCCGGTGTGTACCGCGACCCGGACGGCGTGCTGGTGCGCGTGCCCTTCTTCGACCGCTTCGGCTACTTCCGTACCGAGCGCTACGGCGTCGACGAGCAGTACGGTGAGGTCGAGAGCGCGCGGCGGCAGTACGTGAGCCGCTGGAACCTGTGGCAGCGCTCCACGCGGGACGACGGCCCCCCCCTGCCCTACCCCGAGCGCACGCCCAAGCCCATCGTCTACTACCTGAGCCCGGGCTTTCCCGACGCGCTGCTGCCCGCCGCCAAGCAGGTCGGCGCGCAGTGGGACGCCGCCTTCCGCGAGACCGTGGCGGTGCTGCAGGGCAAGAGCGCGGACGCGGTGCCGACCCTCTTCGAGCTGCGGCCCAACACGGTGAGCGTCGACGACCAGGGCGTGGTCACCGACCGCGGCCAGCGCGTGGGCGACCTCCGCTACAGCCTGCTCTCCTACGTCGCCGAGCCGACCCGCGCGGGGCTGCTGGGCTACGGGCCCTCGTCGATGGACCCCACGACCGGACAGGTCATCGCCGCTGCGGCGCACGTCTACGGGGGGCCGCTGCGAGAGTTCGCGACGTCGGGGCGAGACCTGGTGCGGCTGGCGCGCGGAGAGCTCGACCCGGAGGCCTTCGGTCTGGGTCAGATCACCAGCGCGCAGGTCAAGGCGTCGCTGAAGGCGATGGCGCCGCAAGAGCGCCGCAATCCCGGCGGCGCAGCGGGCGCCAAGCCGAAGCCGACCTGGCAGGAGCGCACCGCCAAGGCCAAGGCGTGGGCGGGCCAGCACACCTGGAAGAGCAAGCGCACCCAGGTGCACAAGATGCTGAAGAAGGCCAAGGGCAAGGGCTCGGCGGCGAGCAAACGGCTGGCCAAGCTGGCCGGCACGCCCATGGAGGACGCCCTCATCAACCGCGACGTGGCGCTGGCCTTCGGCTCTCCCGCGGACCGCGCGCAGCTGTCGAAGCAGCCCCCCGGCACCCCCCTGCCGCCGCTCACGGACGCCCAGCGCGCGCGCATGTCTCCGCGGGCCTGGGCCTCGCTGGCGGCCAAGCTGCGCCGGGTCCACCGCCACCGCTTCCTGGCGCGGCACACCATGATGCACAAGGCCTTCGCCGACGACGCGGTGATGGGGCTGGTCAAGCAGCTCGAGGGCAAGGACCCCGAGCAGGTGTGGAACGAGGTGTTCACCGCCGTGTTCCGGTCCACCGCCGAGCACGAGGTCGGCCACACCCTGGGGCTGCGCCACAACTTCGAGGGCAGCACCGACGCGCTGAACTTTCACCCCGAGTACTGGAAGCTGCGCGGCGACAAGGGCGCGCCGCTCGACCAGGTCAGCGAGGCGCAGAAGAGCGCCGGCATGAACGACTACCGGCTCTCGTCGATCATGGACTACGTCGGCCGCTTCCACAGCGATCTCAAGGGCGTCGGCCACTACGACAAGGCCGCCATCGCCTTCGGCTACGGGCAGCTGGTGCAGGTCTTTGGCGACAAGGCGAGCGCGGCCCTGGCCCAGTCTCCCATCGTGCGCGTCGCGGGCGAGGAGCTGCGCTACCTCTACCAGGGCGACCCGACCCTGAGCGACCCGCACCTGGTGCTCGACACGGTCAACCGCGGCCTGGCGCACTACACCAAGATCCCCAGCATGGTCGGCGGGGTCGACAACCTGCAGGACCGCAAGTGGGTGCCCTATCAGGACCTCATCGACCAGTGGAGCGGCAAGGGCGGCACCGCCGACAAGCCCCGCAAGCGCACGCTGCACGAGGTGCCCTTCCGCTTCTGTTCGGACGAGTACGTCATGGGCACGACCACCTGCAACATCTACGACGAGGGCGTGAGCTCCGACGAGATCGTGCGCGGGGCGCTGGACCAGTGGCGCGACCACTACGTGCTCAACGCCTTTCGCCGTGACCGTGTCGACTTCAACCTCGACAGCTACTACTTCCGCGCCTGGTTCCGCTACTTCCAGCCGGTGGCGCTGCAGTATCAGAACTGGGTCTTCTTGCAGTACGACCCCGACGTGGCGACCAACCCGGGCGTGCTCTGGGACTGGATCGTCACCTACCGGGGCCCCGACATCGGCGCCACGGAGACCGACTGGGCCAAGGCGCCGCAGGGCGGGCTGCCCATGAGCGAGGCGGTGCGCGACGGCGTGCGCACGCTGGCCTCGGTTGTGGCGAACCCGGAGCCGGGCTCGTACTGCCTGGACAAGGAGCTGGGGCGCTACGTGCAGTGGACCCCGGACACCTCGCTGAAGGTCTGCGACAAGATCGAGACCTGCACCCCCGCGAGCGACGCCGAAGAGGGCTGCGCCGACGTGGTCGTGCCCTTCGGCACCGGGCGCTACATGTGGACCGAGTACGACTCGGAGACCGGCTACTACTTCTACGACCGGCTCCGCCACGCGGGCGCCTTCTACGACAAGCTGGCGGCCATGGAGGTGCTGACCGATCCCTCGACCTACTTCATCGGCGTGGACAGCGCGCAGCCGATCAACAACTACACGCTCAGCATGTCGATCTACTTTCAGAAGGAGCTGACGCGCATGTTCGGGGGCTACGTCGCCGGGCGGCACGACCTCGTCGGCTGGCAGGTGGACGACAAGCGGGTGCTGCGGGGCGCGGACCCCTTCGCCACCACGACGACGAAGCCGTTGGACCCGCTCCAGGGCGCGCCGGTGGAGGTGCCCGCCATGTACCTGCTGCAGCCCTACGCGGGCTTCTACGGGCTGGCCTGGCTCAACGCGAACTGGGACCAGACCTTCCACGACAGCGTGAAGGTGTGGGTCGACGGCCACGGCGAGTCGGTGACCCTGCCGGCCGGGGTCACGGTGGCGACGCTGGAGCATCCGCTGAACCACCGCGTCTACAAGGCGGTGAAGCACAGCGACCCCAAGGTGTTCAGCGGCGGCTACGAGCTGGTGATGCACGCGATCAGCAAGGCCAAGGCCTTCGAGGCGGCGCCGACCGACGACTGGGCCCGCTACGAGCTCGAAGAGGCGACGCAGGCCATGGAGCTGCTGCGCGGTCTCTACGACATGTTCGGCTACGCGTGGTTCTGATGACGAACCCCTCGCTGCCACAGCTGGACGACCAGGGTCACATCCGCGTCATCGCGTGTGTGATGACCCGCGGCGACCGCGTGCTGGTGGGACGTCGACCGGACAACAAGCGCCACGGCGGGCTGTGGGAGTTCCCCGGCGGCAAGCTCGAGCCGGGCGAGAGCGAGCTGGACGCCGCGGCGCGCGAGCTCGACGAAGAGCTGGGGGTCGACGTGTACGCCGTGGACCAGCGCCTGGCCGAGCTGGGTGACCCGGGCAGCCCCTATGTCATCGTGTTCCGCCACGTGCGCTTTCGCGGCGAGCCCGAGGCGCTCGAGCACTCTGAGCTGTGCTGGGCGACCACCGCGGAGCTGCTGGAGATGGCCTTGGCGCCGACCGACCGCCGCTTCGTCGACAGCGTCCTGATGGCGCCCCAGGCCGGCTGAGCGGCCGCCCGACTCAGCCGCGCAGGGCGCGATAGGCGCCGGAGCGGTGCGCCTCCGAGAGCCCGCGCAGGAAGCCCTCGAGCGCGGACTGCAAGGTCGCTCGGTCGGTGTCGAGCCAGTCGTAGAGCAGCTCGCACAGCTCGCTCATGGTGCCGAAGCGCTCCTCGGGATCTTTCTGCAGGCAACGGTGCACGAAGGCGTCGAGGTCCGAGTCCCCGCGCCCCGCCACGGCCGAGGGCGGCTCGGGGACCTCGTGGGCGATGCGGGTCATCATGGTGAAGTCGGGCGCGTCGGGGTACAGCCGCCGCTCGGCGAGCAGCTCCCAGAACACGACGCCCAGCGCGTAGATGTCGACCCGGTGGTCGAGGCTGCCGCCCGCGGCCTGCTCGGGCGCCATGTAGGCCAGCGTGCCGCGGGTCTGGCCGACGCGAGTGGTCTTCTTGCGGCCTCGGCCCTGAGCGATGCCGAAGTCGGTGACCCGGACGCAGCCGTCCATGCCCACGAGCAGGTTCGCTGGCGTCACGTCGCGGTGGATGATGCCCATGTGCTCACCGTCCGCCGGGTTGCGTCGGGTGTGGGCGTGGCTGAGCCCGTGGGCCGCCTGAGCCACGATGAACACGCGCAGCTCGAGCGGGATCGGGGTGCGCACCTTGGTGGTGTAGGCCACGAGCTTGCCGAGGTTGGTGCCCTCCACATAGGGCTGCACCAGGAACCAGTGGCCGTCGTCGGTCTGCATCGCGGCAGAGCTCGTCACCACGTGACGGTGGTCCAGGCGGGAGGCGATGCGGCCCTCGCCTTCGAGCATCTCGATGGCGTCGCGATGGCGCGCCATGGCCGGCAGGAGCCGCTTGATCACCACGTGGCCCACGCCCTCGGCGTAGCGCGGCCGCGCGATCCAGAGCTCGGACCAGCTGCCCCGAGCGAGCCTCTTGACCAGCAGAAAATCTCCGAACAGCTCCGCCATGACCCGAGTGTGGCACAACTCGCGGGCGAATCCTCGGCCCGTGGCCGTCCGGCGCGCGGGTCGCGATGCGGCCGCGCCTTGCAAGGGTGCAATCGGGCGAAGCACCAGTTCTCACAAGCCGAGTGGTGGGTGGGTCTGCTAGGCTCCCGGGCCCTTCCTGCGGAGCGGCCATGACCGACGTGCGACTCACGAGCCTGGTTCAGCGACGCGTGGCGCAGTCGCCGCGTGTTTGGTGCCTGGGGCTCTTCGCCCTGGCCGCGTGCAGCGGCACCCCCGAGCCCACCTCGCCCGAGGCGGTCGCCGACGTGGCGAGCGTCGACGCTGCCGACGACGCGGGCGACGCCGGCGCCACCGACGACAGCGCCGCAGCGGCGCCGAGCAACGACAGCGTGGTGTCCGTCCAGCCGGACCACGGCCCCAGCAACGGCGGAACCCAGGTCACGATCAAGGGCAAGGGTTTCACCGACGTCGAGTCGGTGTGGTTTGGCGAGAGCAAGGCGCTGTCGGTGGAGTTCGTCGACGACGAGACCCTGCGCGTCGTCGCCCCGCCCCGTCCGCCGGGCATCGTCGACGTGATGGTGCTGCGCGTGGACCCGGAGACCCAAACCAGCGACGAGCTGCGCCTGAGCGCGGCCTATCGCTTCTTCGCCGCGGTCCGCATCGACGCTGTGAGCCCGAACAAGGGGCCGAACCGCGGCGGCGCGCTCGCGACCATCTCCGGCGCGGGATTTCGCCCCGGCACGCACTTCGTGTTCGGCACGCGGCTCGCGGTGGACCCGGTGATCCTCGACGAGTTCACGGCCACCGTGGTGACGCCCCAGGGACCGCTGGACGCCAACGCGGCCCAGGGGGCCGACCAGCAGGTGGCGGTCGACGTCACGGCGAGCAACGCCGACGGCGCGGCGACCCTGGCCAAGGGCTACACCTTCGCGCGCGTGCCGGAGCAGGTCGCGACCGGCGTCACGGTGCTGCCGGTGAAGCCGGACGTGCTCGACACCGCCGGCGGCACGGCGATCGAGGTGCGGTGGAGCGGCACCGCGCCCGGCTCGCTCGTGGGCGTGCGCGTGGGCGGCCTCATGGCCAGCCAGCTCTCCCACGCCGGTGGCAGCAGCGCCAAGGCGGTCGCGCCCAAGGGCAGCCCCGGGCCGGCCGATGTCAGCCTGATCTTCGCCGGCGGGGTGGCCACGCGCACGGACGCGGTGGTCTACACGTCGACCCAGCCCTTCGTGGCGGCGCTCTTGCCTGCCCGTGGGGCCCAAGCTGGCGGCACCATGGTCCAGGTGGTCGGCAGCGCGCTGAACCGCCTGACGACGCTGCGCTTCGGAGAGAAAGAGGCGGAGAAAGGGCAGGTCAAGCATCCCGGGCTGGTGTGGGTGCGCGCGCCGGGTGGCGAGCCGGGCACCACCGACGTCACGGCCAACTTCAGCGGTGCCGGGGCGCAGACGCTCTTCAACGCGTGGACCTGGTTCGACCCCCAGCAGGCGGGCTGGGGCACCTGGGGCGGGCCGATTCAGGGCGCGCTCAACGTCACCGTGCGTCGCGAGGACTGGCCGGGCGGCGTGGTTCAGGGCGCGCTGGTGGTCATCGGCGAAGACACGACCCCCAAGCTCAAGGGCTACACCGACGAGCGTGGTCAGGTGACCCTGTCGGAGCCGGGGCTGGTGGGGCCCTTGAACGTGCACGCGAGCGCCCCAGGCTATGGCGCCGGGTCGCTGGTGGTCTTCGACGCGCGCAACGTGACCATCCTCATCCGCAAACACCCGACGGGGGAGCCCGGCGGCGGGCCGACCGGCGTGCCCGGCAACGTCTTCGACCTCGGCGAGGTCCAGGGCCGCGTGCGCTACGCCGACAAGGTGGTGCAGCTGCCCCTGGGCCACTGCGGCCAGGCGGACATCGCGCAGGCGGGCCAAGGTGGGCAGTGCGCCCCCTGCGCGACCGGCGACACGTGCGACGCGGGGCTGGGCTGCAGCGGCCTCATCGACGCCATCGGCGGGCTCAGCCTGGCCAACCCGGCGACGGGCAGCGCCGACCCGGGCACCCACTGCCTCCGCCCCTGCCTGCAGGGCGGCGACTGCGACGAGGGCTGGGAGTGCCGCGCGGTGGGCACGCCCGGGCAGGCCACGTGGACCACGCGCTGCGTGCCCCGCATCGGCAAGCCCGAGACCCGCTGCGAGACCAGCGCCTTCGACCGCTTCACCCCCGCGCCCGACCCCGGCAACCTCGCCACGGCCAAGGGCGACGGCACCTTCACGCTCAAGACGCGCCTCGGCGAGATGGCGGTGATGTGCCGCTCGGGCTACATCCGCGCCAGCGATGGTGCGTTCGTGCCGCTGATCATGGGGATCACGCGCGGGGTCATCGTCCCCGACGACAAGACGCCGGTGAAGACCGAGGTGTGGCTCGACACGCCGCTGACGCGGCAGGTGCACTTCGCCCTCGAGCCGCTGCCCATGGGGCCAGAGACCAGCGATCACCGTCGCTTCTTGCGGGCGTGGCTGGACCTCGGCGGCGAGGGCTTCCTGGAGCTCGGCCGCGCGCAGACCTTCGCGCGCACCAACCGACTGGACGTCGCGCGCATGCCCTCGCAGCTGCAGGGGGAGCTCGCCACCCTGCCGTGGACGGTGTACGCCGGGCTGGTCAACGACGACGACGACGACGGCGGGCCGAGCAGCCTGGCCATGGACCGCGACATCAAGATCGCCGCCGGTGACTTTGTCGCGCAGTGGCCGTCTGGGGCGCCGGCGCCGAGCCAGGGCACGGCGTACGCGAGCCCCGTGCGCGCCCTCGGCGCCGGGGCCGCTGGGCTCTTCGCCGTGGGCGAGCGGGGGCGCGTGCTGCGCTGGACCGGGCTCGACTTCACCACCCAGCAGAGCCCGACGGACCGGGACCTGCACGCGCTGTGGATGGACCCGGCGACGCCGGACGGCTGGGCGGCCGGCGACGACGGCGTGCTGCTGCGGCGGGACGCGCTGGTGGGCTGGCAGGTCGCGCCGAGCCCGACGAACGCCGACGTGCTCGCCCTGAGCGGCGGCGCGCAGGGGCCCTGGCTGCTCGACGTCGCGGGTGGCCTCTTTCACCACACGCTGACCGGCTGGGAGGCCGTTCAGGGGCCGCCCGGTGCGGTCGGTCTCCGCGCGCTGGCGGTGCAGACCGTGCAGGCGCCGCCGCCGGCGAGCGCCGTGGTGCTCGACGCGCTGTGGCTCGCCGGGGCCCAGGGCGCGCTCTGGCACGGGCTGCCGGGGGTCGACGGCAAGTTCACCTGGACCAAGCTGCAGGGCGGCAGCGCGACCACGACCTGGCTGGCCGTCCACGCCGACGGCGACGCGGTGTGGCTGGCGGGGACGGCGGGTCAGCTCGCTGTGGCCAAGAACGGCGCGCTGAGCCCGCTGGTGAGCGGCGTTCAGCAGCCCCTGCGGGCCCTGGCGCCGCGCAAGGGCGGCGGCGTGCACGTGGTCGGTGGCGCGGGCAGCTGGCTCGAGGTGGCCGCTGATTGGAGCGTGACGCCGCGGCACGTGACCGGCCTGGAGGTGGACCTGCACGGCATCGCCCAGGTGCAGGGGACCTGGATCGCGTCGGGGCTGCCTACGATCCGCGTTCGACCCTACCTGCCGATGCCCAAGATCCTGGCCCCGCAGCCCGACAAGCCCGTGGGCAAGGTGGTCAAGTGGCAGGTCAACGCGGGCCCGCCGGCCGAGATGCACCGGGTGCAGATCACCACGTTCTGGCGCCAGTCCTACTGGACCGTGCACGGGCCGGGCGACCTGACTGAGGTGCCGCTGGCCGACTTCGTCCAGCTCGGCGGCTGGAACCCGCTGCCCGACGGCCCCCTGAGGGTGCGTGTGTGGCGCCTCTACGGGCCCAAGCTCAGCGTCGACCGCTTCAACCACAACGAGATGACCCCGTGGGCCTGGGGGGCCTGGTCCTTCGCCTGGCACCTGTCGAAGAAGTAGCGCGACGCGACTCACTTTGAGACCCATGTCAGCGGCGCTCCGTGGCGGCGACGTCCCGCCGCGATGGCGGCCAACGGTGGCTTTCGCCGCATCGGTGGAGACAGGCGTTGGGGACGGCTAGGGCTCATCCGCAGGGGCGAGCTGCAGCGTGGCGACCACGGCGTGGTGGTCCGAGCCCTTGACGGGCACCACGGCCCAGCGCCGCACCGACGCGCCGCGGACCCAGATCCAGTCCAGCGGCCAGCCGAGCACGTGCGTGGCGTGGCCCGGCGGCACCGCGGAGCGCAGCACGCCGCGCAGGGCACGGACCGCGGGCTCGTCGGCGGACCGGGTGTTCAGGTCGCCGAGCACCACCGCCACCCCGCGCGGGTGTCGCCGGCGAAACGCGCGGGCGGCGTCGAGCACGGGGCGCAGCTGCCGCAGCCGGGCCGCAGCTGGGTCGCCCCGGCGCGCCTTGCCGTTGAGGTGCACGTGCCACACGCGGACAGGGCGGTCGGCCCAGGTGAGGTCGACGCGCTGGGCGACCCGAGACGCGGTGCGGACGCGAGGCAGGAGCTGGGCGTCGCTCTGCTGAACGGGCAGGGTCGTGGCCCACAGCTGCCCTTCGCCGCAGGCTCCAGGGCGCTCGGGGTCGTTGCGGTCGAAGCGGGCGCGCCAGCGACGGCGCCCCAGGCGCCACAGCCAGCGCGACACAGGAGCGCGTCCGCCGCGGCTGCAGACCTCCTGCAGCGCCACCACGTGGGCGCCAGCGAGCTCCGGGTGGGCCAGCAGCGCGCGCGGCGTGCCCACCAGGGTCTGCGTGAGCGCGCCGCGGTTCAGGCCGAAGTCTCGGGCCACGTTGAAGGACACGACCCGCAGCTCGCCCGGCTGCGGCGGGCCGGCCGGTCGCAGCCCTCCCGCGGCGCCGCCACAGCCTGCGACCACGACGAGCGCGAGCAACGCCAGCGCACGGGGCAGGCCGCCCTTCGTGCCGGCGTTCACCTCAGGTCCACACCCGGGTCGCAAGCCGTCCACAAGCCAAACGTAGTGCTTGGAGTCGCCAACTCGACGACCTCCGGAGCGCCCCATGATCCACGTCTGGCTCGTCCTGCTCACTGTCGCCTGCCTCGTGCTCGCTGGCCGCCTCGCCTCGTTGAAGGGCCAGGTGCGACGCGAACGGCTCACGTCGGACCGAGCGCTCGACCAGCTCCGCGCCGCGGTCGCTGCGCTGAGCGCTGGGACCGCGGTCGCCAAGGCCTCCGACCCGCCCGAGACTACGGCGCCCGCGCGCGCCCAACCAGCCGCGGTCCGTGGAGCGGCCTCGGAGCTGACCCAGGCCATCCCGCCGCCGCCCCACGTGGCGCCCGCCGCCCCGTCCCCGACGTCGCGCCCCCGCGTGAGCCTGGAGGAGTGGCTCGGCGTGCGGGGCGCGGCGGTCGGCGCCGGCCTCATCGCGGCGGTGGCGGCGGTGCTCTTCTTTCGCCACGCGGTGCGACACGACTGGCTCACCCCCTCGCTCCGCTTGACCCTTGGCGTCGCCTTCGGCGCGGTGGCCGTCACCCTCGGGCAGCTTCGTCGGCTCCGCCGCTTCGCCATCAGCGCCAACGCGCTGATCGGCGCCGGCTGCGTCGCGCTCTACGCGTCGGCCTGGTCGTCGCACGCGCTCTACCAGCTGCTGCCACAGGTGCCGGCCACGGCGCTCATGGTGGCGGTCACCGCGCTCTGCTGCGCCCTCGCGCTGCGCCATGGCTCTCAGCAGATCGCCTTGTTGGCCCTCCTGGGCGGCTTCGCCACGCCGCTGCTCCTCTCGTCGGGGGCCGACCGGCCGCTCGAGCTCTTTGGCTACCTGCTGCTGCTCGACGTGGCCTTTCTCTTCCTCGCTCAGCGCCGCGACTGGCCGGTGCTGGCGATGCTGAGCCTGGTCGCCACGGGCTGCTTTCAGATCGGCTGGGTGGGGCTGCGCATGGGCGCCGACGGGCTGTGGATCGGCGCTGGCGTGCTCGCCGTGTTCGGCCTGCTCTACGTCGGCGTCGCGCCGCGGCTGCGCGCCAAGAGCGAGAGCGGGGCGGCCGCGCTCCTGGACGTGACGACGGCGGCCGCCCTGCTGCTGCCCTTTGGGTTCGCCCTCTACGCCGCGGGTGTTCCGGCGCTCCGGACCCAGCCGGGCCCCGTCCTGACCTTGCTGGCGGTGCTCTCGGCCGGCGCCTGCTGGCTGCGGGCGCGTGACACGCGCATGGGCGCGCTCGCGCTGACAGTGGCGCTCGGCAGCGTGGTGGTGCTGGCGGTGTACCTGTTGACGGGCGACCCGAGCGACCTGCCCCTCGGCGCGGCCGCGCTGGTGGGGCTCGCCGCGATTCACCATGGCGCCGCCGAGCGTGCGCCGGACAGCGACACAGGCGCCGCGTGGCTCGCGGCCCGGGCGGCGACGCTGGGCGGCCTGACGGTGGTCGCCGTGGTGAGCCTGCTGGCTGGACAGGTGCACGCGGCGACCGCGCTGGCGGCGGCGGCGCTCACCGCGCTGCTGTGGCGCCAGGCGACGCGGCTGCCCAGCGCGGCCACCGCCCTGGGCATGGCCGGCGGCCTCGGGCTCGCCCTGACCCTCGCCGCGGGCGTGACGCGCTTCGACGGACCCAGCCTCGCCCACGTCGGGTCGGACGCCGTGACCAGCGCGGTCCAGGCGCTCACCGACACCACCGCCGCGCGCCTGCGTGGTCACCTCGCCGGCCTCTGGGCCGTGGCGCTCGCGCTCCAGGCGGTGCCGTGGCTGGTCCGAGACGCACAGGCGCGGCGCGGCCTGACGCGCGGCGCCGGCGTGCTCGCGTGGGTCGGCCTCGTCTGCACCGCCGCGGCCGCGGTCGCCGCGTCGACCCTGGCGCCCGATCGCCACCTCCCGCTCGACGCTGCACAGCTCGCCGTGCGGACGACCCTCGCCTGGGCCGTGCCGCTCTTCGCGGCGCTCCTGGTGGGCACCGCGGCGCAGGTGCGCAGTGGCGGCTGGGCGGCCATGGCGACGCTCACCGTCGCCCTCGCGCAGCTGGTGACGGTGGTCGCGCTGCCCTCCGGGGCGCTGAGCGCGCGGCTCGTCGCGGTGCTGCTGACCGCCGCGGGCCTGACCCTGTGGCCGCTCGTCGTCCGCCGCCGCGTCGACGCCGTCCCCTCGGCGTGGGTCGCGGCGGCGTGGGCGGCGCCGCTGGCCTTCCCGGCCGGGCAGCTCCTGTGGCGGCGGATCGAGCCCGCGGCGCCGGGGGCTTTGGCGCTCGCCCTGGCGGCGCTGGGTGCGTTGGCTGTGGTGCTGACGCGTCGACATTGGCCTACGCCCGGGGCCACGGTCGACGGGCCCGGCGACGCCAAGGCGCACCCCAGCCGTCGCCCCGCGCTCCGCCGCTTCGGCGCCGCCGCGCTGCTGCTCGTCACCCTGGCGGTGCCGCTCCAGACCGAGGCAGCCTGGTGGACCCTGGCGTGGGCCACCGAGGCCTGGCTCCTGCTGCTCTTCTGGCGACGGGTGGACTACACCGGCCTCAAGGTGCTCGCGGCGCTGCTCTTCGCCGCCGTGGGTCTGCGGCTGCTGCTGAACCCCGCCGTGCTCGACTACTACCCCCGCCCGGGGCTGCGGGTGTGGAACTGGCTCACCGGGCTCTACCTCACGCCGGCCGTGCTCGCCGCCAGCGGTGCAGCGCTGCTGCGCGACGTCGAGCCGCAGCGTGCGCGTCGCTGGGAGACCTGGCTGCGACCCCGCCGATCCGGCGACCGGCGACCGACGCTCCAGCTGTCGACCCCCCTTGGCGCCCTCGCGCTGGGGCTCGCCTTTGCGTGGCTCAACCTGACGGTGGTCGACTGGTTCGCGGTGGGCCCGGCGCTCCGCGTCGCCTGGACGCGGCTGCCTGCGCGCGACCTGAGCTTCTCGCTCGCCTGGGCCACCTTCGCCGTGACGCTGCTGGCGCTGGGCATGCGCAGGGGCGTCGCCGCGCTCCGCTACGCCAGCCTCGCGCTGCTCATGTGCACCATCGGCAAGGTCTTTCTCTTCGACCTCGGCCACCTGCAGGACCTCGTGCGGGTCGCGTCGCTGGTGGGCCTCGCCGTCAGCCTCTTCGGCGTGTCGCTGGCGTACCAGCGCTTCGTCTTTCGCCGAGCGTCGTGAGCGCGGCCGGTGAGTGCTAGGCTCCGCGGGTCAGCCGAGGAGCGCCCCGTGTCCCACCCGCCCCGCCTGCCCGCCCCCTTTCGCCTGCGCGCGCTCGCGTCGGACCTCTTCGTCGTGGACGGCCCGCAGCGCTTTCTGGGCGTCGAGCTCGGGGGCCGCACCACCGTGGTGCGCATCGGCACCGATCTGCTGCTGCACTCTCCGATGGACCTGGACCCCGCGCTGCTCGCGCCCCTGGGGACCCCTCGGTGGCTGCTGGCGCCGAACAAGTTTCATCACCTCTACGTGGGGCCGTGGCAGGCGCGGGGGCTCGAGGCCTACGCGGCCCCGGGCCTGCCGGAGTAGCGCCCGGACCTCCGCTTCGACCACGTGGTGCGCGAGGCCTCGTCGCCGTGGGGGCCCGACGTGACGCTGATCCCGGTGCGCGGCCTGCCGCTGGTCAACGAGGTGGTGTTGATGCACCACCCGAGCCGCACGCTGGTGGTCACGGACCTGGTGATGCACCTGCCGCCGACCGCGCCCTGGACCAGCCGCGTCGCGCTGCGCTGCGCGGGCGGCTACCCCGGCTGCCGAGCGACGCTGCTCGAGCGGCTGCTGATGCGGCGCGCCGTCGCGCGCGAGGACCTGACCACCCTGCTCGACCTCGACTTCGACCGCCTGATCATGGCCCACGGTACCGTGGTGGAGTCGGGTGGCAAGGACGCGCTGCGCGGGGCCTACACCTGGCTCGGGTTGTCGTGACACGCGCCACCCCACGGTGGCCACGCGCTCGGGCGATGGCGGAGGTGACGGTCGTCGCCGCCCTGCTCTGCTGGGCGCCATCGACAGCCAGCGGAGACGGCTTCAACGACTGGCCGGGCGCCCTTGTGGAGGCGGACGAGGTCGACGTGGTCGCGGCGCTGCAGGGGTGGGCGTGGCCGGAGCGTGGTGCCTACGGCGCGCTGCAGCTGCAGGTCGGCCTGGCTGAGACCGTGGAGCTCTCGGTCACCGCCGCCGCGGGCCGAGAATCCGGGCGTTTCGCGGGCGACGGCGTCTACGTGCAGCCGCGGCTCGCGCTCTCCGACCAGCTCAGCGTGACCCTCGGGTGCATCGCGCCGCTCCCTCAGGGCACCCGCTCCTTCAGCCTCGTCGCCGGGCTCACCCATACGCTCTGGCTGGCGCCCAAGCGCTGGAAGCTCAACTGGAACCTCTTCGCCACCGCGCCCACGGCCACCTTCGTCGACGCCCCGCCGGAGCTGTACCTCGTCGCCGTGGTCGAGCGGCGGCTGAGCGCCACGCTGGGGATCTACGTCGAGGTGGACCTGACGCGCACGTGGCGGACGCCACAGACCGCTGTCGACGTCTTCGCCGGCGCGGAGTGGACCCTGACCCCAGACCACGTGCTCAACGCCGCGGTGCAGCTGCCCCTGACCCCCGGCCCCGTGGACCCCCGTGGCGCGGTCGCCGGGCTCTGGTATTCCTACACGCTCGAGCACGGCGTCGGCTCAGCACGCTAGCGTTCCTTGTCGCCTCGCCCCCGGGGCCGGTACACCTGCCACGCGCCCGCCCGGTCGCCCTGCCCTCGCCCTCTGGAGCGCCCATGTCCTCGCCCACCTTCGACCCGAGCGCCATGCAGCGCTGGCTCGACCACGACAACCACGACACCCGCGACGGCCTGCGGGCGCTCTTTCGCGATCCGCTCTTCACGCCGCGCTACAACATCTCCCTCGACGAGGAGCGCGACCTGGCCTTGCGGCGACTGCAGGCCATCTGCGACGCGGGCCTCATCTCCGTGACCGACTTCCGCCACAACCCCCACCGCATCTTCAGCGTGCACGAGACCGTGGGGATGATGGACGGGTCCACCGCGACCAAGATGACGGTGCAGTTCAACCTCTTCGGCGGCACCGTGTTGAAGCTCGGCACCCAGGGCCACCACGACCTGCTGCTCGACGACATCGACAGCCTCGCGTCCATCGGCTGCTTCGGCCTGACCGAGCTCGGCTTCGGCAACAACGCCATCGAGATGCAGACCACCGCCACCTACGACCGCGACACCGACGAGTTCGTGGTGCACACGCCCAGCCCCATGGCGCGCAAGTACTGGATCACCAACGGCGCCGTGCACGCGCACTACGTCGTCGTCTTCGCGCAGCTGATGCTCGACGGCACCAACGAGGGCATCCACGGCTTCGTGGTGCCGATCCGCGACAAGGCGCGCAACGTGCTGCCCGGCGTCACCGTGTGGGACATGGGCGTGAAGATCGGCGTCAACGGCGTCGACAACGCGAGCATCGGCTTCGACCACGTGCGTGTGCCGCGCAGCGCCATGCTCGACGCCACGTCGAAGTTGAGCGCAGACGGGGAGCTCACGTGTGAGGTCCGCAGCCGACGCGGTCGCTTCTTGAGCCTGGCCGACCAGCTGCTGAGCGGACGCCTGTGCATCGCCGCCATGACCCTCGGCGCCACCAAGGTCGGGCTCGACAGCGCCATCCGCTACGCCAGCGGGCGGCTCGCGGTGGGGCCCACCGGCAAGAGCGACACGCCGATCCTCACCTATCAGCTGCAGCAGCGCGCGTTGATGCCGCTGGTGGCCAAGACCTACGCGCTCAACGTCGCCTTCAACCACGTCAAGGACCGCTACGCCGCGCTGGGCAAGACCACCGACCGGGAGACCTACACCGACGTGCTGCTGCTCTGCTGCGCGATGAAGGCGCTGATCTCATGGCACGCGGAGGACACGGCGACCACGTGTCGCGAGCGCTGCGGCGGCCAGGGCTTTCTGGCGGCGAACCGGCTCGGCGAGGGCATCATCGGCGGGCACGCGGGCATGACGGCCGAGGGCGACAACCGTGTGTTGATGCAGAAGATCGCCAAGGAGCTGCTGGCGCGGGCCGACAAGCGCCAGATCGCCCAGGAGGCCGCCTTGGCCTTCGTGCCTGGGCCGCTCCGGCGTCCGCTGGAGGCCGCGCTCGGGGGCGACGCGACCGCCGCCGTGCCCGCGGTGCTGCGCGGGAATCTCAGCGATCCCGACTTCGTGCTGCAGGTGCTGCGGGCCCGAGAGCAGCGCCGGCTGGCGGGGCTCGCGCTGCGGCTGAACCAAGGCAAGAAGCGCGGCAAGGGCCTCTTCGACGTGTGGATGCTGGAGGCCTCCGACCAGGTCCAGGGGCTGGCGCAGGCCTACGCCGAGCGGGTGGTCTACGAGCAGGCGCGAGCGGCGCTGCAGCGGTGCGATCCGGCGTGGGTGCCGACCTTGGGCCGGCTCTTTCTCCTGGCTGCGCTCGACGGCCTGGAGCGCGACCTCGGTCCCTTGCTGGCGGACGGGCTGCTGACCCCCAAGAGCGGGCGGGAGCTGCAGGACCTCAACCGGTCGCTGTGCCGAGAGCTGGGCGCAGACGCGCTGGCGCTGGTCGAGGGCTTCGGCGTGCCCGCTCACATGCAGCACGCGCCGATCGCGGGCGACTGGCTGGCCTACAACGCCTTCGACAACTTCGGCGAGCTGCTGCCCGAGCTGCAGCGTGGCGCGCCAGCGGGCTGAGCCGGGGACGCCGCCGCAGCCTGCTACAGCGAGGCCTGAAACTGCAGCCGCGCGCGCCACTCGCTGGTGGTGTCGCGGGTGATCTGAAAGACGTCGGCCTGGAGCTTGTTGGCGTGGCCGCTGAGGTACCAAGACAGGCCGCCGCCCAGCTCACGCAGGTCCGCGAGCGCGCTGCCCGCGTCGCCGTGGATCTGGCCGAAGCGGCCGCAGATCTCGACGTCCTGCTGCACCGGCAGCAGCCAGCCCAGGGTCGCCACCACACCCCAGCCGCTCCGACCGGGGACCTCGGGCCCGGCGTCGCCGGGGCTGCGCGTGCTCTGCCGCTTGTGCGCCTCCACCGCCAGCGACGCGCCCCGCCACTTGGCGTGGAGGTCCGCCGTCATCATGGCGTGGTCTGTGGTGCCACCGTCCGAGGGTGCGCTGCCGAGCACGCCGCGGTCGCGGAGCGCCCCCTGCATCCACGCACCGGCGACGCCGACTGAGAGCTTCGGTCGCACATGGCGCTTGAGATCGGCCTCCTTGTAGTCGTCGAAGCGGCCAAAGGGCAGCACCTCCAGCCGAGCCACCAGCAGCGGCGGCGAGCTCGACAGCACGTACACGTCGCGTCCCTCGCCGTTGTAGACGCCGACCACGTAGCGCAGCAGGTCCAGGCCAAAGAGGTCCTTACTGAAGAGCTCCACGCCGATGTCACGGTCGAGGGTGAACTCCCCCTGCACCGCGCTGCGGTCGACCAGCTGCAGGTTGCCCGACGAGATGACCCGCTGCCGCGAGTAGCCCAGCTTGAACTGCCCGACCTTGACCCGCAGGTCACGCCAGCGCTGCCAGGCCACCGACCACGTCAGCACCGGGGTCTGCCGGGGGTGCCCGCCCGAGAAGCGGAGGTCGCGCGACGACATCGCGATCTCCAGCTTCGACTTGAGGTGGAGCGCCTTGAGCGTGTGGCCAAAGACGAGCCGGGCCCGGCGCAGCGTGAGCGCGTGGACCGCGTCGCCAGCGTCCGGCATGTCGCGCTGATAGAGCATCATCACCCGAGGGCGAATCGACAGGGTGTTGCCCGAGGGCGACGTCAGGCGCACGCCAGAGCCCACGCGGTGGTCGACGCTGGGCGCCTCGGCCTGGGCCCGGTGGCCGCCGGCCAGGGTGGCCAACGCGAGCGAGGTCGTCACCGCGAACGCCAGCCTGCGGCGCCGGGGTCCCAGGGCTGGATTGCGGCGCCGCGCGGGCTTGGGAGACAGAGGGGACATGGGGCGCTCCTTCAGGGCGTCAGCCGGCGCGCGCGTCGGGAGAGGCCCTTGGTGGACAGGCACACCCCGAGCCGCGCGGGCGCACTGTCTACCGCGCCGGAGCGCATGTCATGTGACAAGTGTGCGTCTACAGGGCCCTCGCGACCCGCCCTGCGGCGGACGCCTCGACAGCGGTCGGCCGCGCGGGGCAGCCTGCGGTCAACCGGAGGTCCCCATGCTCATCACTGGCGCAACTCTCGTGACCCGCTGGGGTGATCCAGCACCCCTCATGCGCCAGTCGGTGCGCATCGACGGCGGCTTGGTAACGGCGGTGGGCCCCGACCTCGCCGCGGAGCCGGGCGAGGCGGTGGTCGAGCTGGCGGGCGGGCTGTTGGCCCCCGGCCTCGTGTGCGGCCACACCCACCTGTACTCGGCCCTCGCGCGTGGCATGCCGCCCGGGTCGCCGACGCCGCCCAGCAACTTCCGCGAGATCCTGGAGAAGGTGTGGTGGCAGCTCGACAAGGCCTTGGACGGACCCTCGATTCGCGCGTCGACCCGCACGGGCGCGCTCGACGCGCTGCGCTGCGGCACGGTCGGGCTGGTGGACCACCACGCCTCGCCCAACCACGTCGCAGGCAGCCTGGACCTGCTGGCCGACGACCTGCGCGCGCTCAAGGTGCGCAGCCTGCTCTGTTATGAGACCTCGGACCGAGACGGAGACGCGGTGCGCGACGCTGGCCTGGCCGAGAACGCGCGCTTCGTCGCGCG
>JAUIAC010000599.1 GCA_030425545.1 bacterium
CCGGCTCTCCCAGCGGACCGCGGTGGCGCGGCCCTACTTCGCGGCGAGGGGGTAGCTCTCCACGGCCACGCCCTGCGTGAGCTCAGCCAGGTAGTTGGCCCGCACCCCCAGCCAGGTCTGCACGGTGCCCTTGCCGTCCGCGCCGCCCGCGTCGGGCCAGCGCACCTCGATCTTGTCGATGGCGCAGGCGGCCCCCAGACCGACGTGCACCACGAGGTCGTGCTGAATCCCGAAGTGCCCGTGGCCCCCGTCGACCCGGAAGGTCTGCGTGCTCCCGCCCGCCGTGACCCGCACCCGGGCGCCGATCGCGCTGCGGTTGCTGCCCTTGCCGCCCACGAGCCGCAGCTGGACCCAGTTGCCGCCGGTGGACGCGCGGCCTGCTCGGGTCCCTGCCACGCTGTGGCTGTCGTTGCGGTAGAGCCGCACCTGGGTCTCCTTGGGGCAGTCGGTGGCGCCCTTGCAGCGAGACCGGCTGCTGCCGATGGCGATGTCGAGATCGCCGTCGCGGTCGAAGTCCGCCACCGCGACGCCGTGGGCCCGCGTGTGCTGGATTCCCGCGGCGACAGCGACCTCGACATAGGTCCCGTCGGCCTGCTGCAGGTAGAGAAAGGCCCGTGTCCCCGGGTAGTCCGACGAGGCGATCAGCAGGTCCAGCCGGCCGTCGTTGTCGACGTCGAGCACGGCGCCGGTCATGTCGCCCTCGTTCCAGCTCAGGCCGGGCCAGGTGCGGTGCAGGCCGGTCTGCTTGTTGTCGAGGTGGACCAGCTTGGGCACGACGCCGCCGTCGTTGCGCAGCAGGTGAGACGGGTCGGAGCTCGGACCCACGTCGCTGTGCACGATGTTCAGCTGCAGCAGGTCGAAGTCGCCGTCGCGGTCGAGGTCGGCGCAGATGTTGGTGCCCGTGGTGCCGCCGAGCCGCCACGGCTGGCGATCGTAGGTGTGGTTCCAGCGGAAGCTGCCGCCGAAGGCCTGCTTCAACGACGCGCAGTTCACCTGGGGCGTGCCGACCTTGTCGCACTCCGCCGCCTTGGGGTGCTCGGCGCAGTAGCACTGGGCGTTCCAGTTGGTGGTCCAGTCGTCGTCGTCGTCGCGGCCGAAGCCGCTCTCGTGCATCACGTCGGCGAAGCGATCGCCGCCCTGCACGCCGCCGCCGAGCCAGAGCCCGTTGAAGTAGCGGCCGTAGCTGGTCGACATCAGGTCCGGGTGGCCGTCGTCGTTGAGATCGCAGGCGTTGGTGCTCCAGGTGTTGCGGTGCGCGCTGCCGTCCTGCACCGCCTTGAGCGGGCCGTAGGGCTGGGTCATCAGCCCCTCGGCGGTGGTCACGTCTTTGAAGCCGCCCTTGCCGTCCCCGGCGAAGAGCAGGTCTGGGGTCGGCACCGGCTTGGTGCCAAAGGTGCCGTAGCCCAGCCAGAGGTCGAGCACGCCGTCGCGGTCGTAGTCGACGAAGGCCGCGCCGGTCAGGCCCTTGCGGTACGCGGCGGTGGCCCAGGGGCTCTGGGCGCCGGCGAGGGCGAAGGTGCCGTCGCCCTGGTTGAGCAGCAGCTCGGAGACGTCGCTCGGCTCGCCGGGCTTGGCGGCCGTGGCGTGCACGCCGGCGAAGACGTCGAGGTCACCGTCGTTGTCGACGTCGCCGAAGACCGCGACCTGCATGGGGCGGCCCCCCACCTTGTCGCGGGTCGCCAGCAGCCCCGACGCCTGCGTCGCGTCGTCGAAGCCCGGCCCCGCCGCGCCGCGGTTCTGCATCAGCCAGGCGTAGCGCTTGCCCTCGCTACCAAAGGTGCTGCGGTTGGCCACGGTGCCCAGCCGAGCGATGAGGTCGGGGTAGCCGTCGCCGTTCAGGTCCGCGGTGCCCATGCGGTTGCCGAGCACGTGACCGCCGCTGGCGCCCAGGCCCCAGGCGTCGGTGACCTCGGTGAAGCGGGCGCTCTTGCCGTCCCACGCGGGCGCGGTGTGACACACGGCCGGTGGCTTGCTGGCGCGGCCCGCGGCGGCGTCCAGGCCCGCGCCGTCCGCGCCTGGGCCGACGTCGCCAGAGCCCGCCGCGTCGCCGACGCCGTCTGCGGCCAGCGCGTCCGCCACCGCGCCGTCGGCTCCCGGACCGCCGGCGCCAGCGGCGGCGTCGGTCTGACCGCCGCACCCGACGGCCAGCGCGCACAGCAGGGCCGGGACGGCCAGGCGGACCAAGCGGACCAGGCGAGCCGGGCCGGCCGGGCGCCAGGCGGACGCGCGTCGTCGGGGCGAGACGCGCCGGGCGCGTCCACGTGGGTCGGCGTTCATGTCTCCCTCCGCGTTGACCCGCGCAGGCTACACCCGCGCCGCCTGAAACGCCCCTCAGCCCCCGGCCAGCCGATCGAGCAGCCAGGCCTCGGGGCCGGAGTCGAGCGTCACCGCGGTGCAGTGGGCGTGGGTCGACCGCAGCGCGCCGTCGACCGCGCAGGTGCCGTCGGCGCGGATGTCCACCGTGTGCAGCCCCCACTTGGTGGCGGCGGGGGCGCTGAGCTCCAGGTAGATCGTCGGGGTCCGACCCGAGCCGCTGGCGTCGCTGCGGTCGATGTCCAGGTGCGTCGCCGACCGGAGACCGACGAAGTTCGAGGCCCAGGTGGCGTGCGCGACGAAGGGCTTGTCGTCGAAGGGCCACGCGGGCCAGCCCGGGTCGGTGCGCACCTGCCACGTGGTCAGCTTGTGGACCCCACACGTGCAGGTGACCACGCTGGCGGCGATGGCCGCGTCGAAGAGGTCTTCGGGCGCGCCGGCCACGCCGAGCACCTCGGGCGAGAGCCGACGCCGCGGGCCAAAGGGGCGCACCTGCTTGAGCACCAGGCGCGCGGGCGACGAGGTCCCCATGGGCCAGCCGGGCGCGACCTTGCGCCACTCCAGGTCCAGCTGCAGCGTGCGGCGCCGCCAGGGCGCCGGCAGCGTGGCGTTGTGCTGCACCAGCCAGGTCAGCGCCAGGGGCCTCACCCGCGCGTGCAGCGCCCGCGACTCCGCCTCGCTCAGCACGACGGCGGCCTCGGAGGAGACCCGCTCCCGCTGCCAGATCGCCGCGCTCGACGGCTCCGCGCCGCCGACGATCTCCACCAGCCGCGTGCGCTCGGGGACGTGGGCGCTCGTGGGGTTGGTGACCGAGAGCGCGCCCTGCTGCGCTTCGATGACCGTCTCGACGCGGTGGCCCCCCGCCGGGTTGGGCTGCACGTGCACCAGCGCCACGCCGTTGGCGGCCTCGAGAGCGTCTGCGAAGCCCGGGTGGACCAGCACGGCCATGCG
>JAUIAC010000600.1 GCA_030425545.1 bacterium
TCCTACGAGATGATTCGAGGCTGAAGTGAACACGCGCCGGGGGGGCGAGCGCAAGCCGCGTCCGGCCGCCCGCGTGGACGGGTCTGGCCTTCGCTGAAGCGACGGGCACCTGCGCCCTGGCGCGCGTCTGGCGGGGCCGTGGGCTCGGCGATGGTGGCTTGCCGCTCGGGGGCGTCGCGACGCTACGGGCAGCCCGCGACCTTGTGGTGCTGGCAGCCGCCGCTCGGGTGGCACCAGTCGGCCGTGCAGGGGTCCTTGTCGTCGCAGTCCTGCACCGTCTTGGCGACGCAGCCGCCCGCGGCCAGACAGCCGTCGTACCCACCCTTGTCGGTCTTGATCAGCACGGGTCGGTCCGAGGCGCCCGGCGCGGTGCCCTTGCCCCAGGTCCGCGCGCCGATGAGGTAGCCGCCCGACCAGGTGCGCAGCGACAGCGCCTCGCCCTTGCGGCCCGACGAGGTCAGCAGGTAGGTCCTGCGCCACACGCGCGCGCCCAGGTCGTCGATGCGGTCCAGGAAGACGCGACGCTGACCAAAGACGGTGATATTGCCCGTGACAACCGCCCCTCCCGTCGGCTCCGCCACGGCGTCGACGCCGCTGGCGAGGTCCGCCGGCGAGGACACCTTCTGCCACAGCACCTTGCCGCTCTGGGCGTCCAGCCCAGCCAGGAACAGGGCGCGTGTGCTCGCGTTCAGTGTCGCCCTGCCGGCCGCGAGCAGGGTGCCTGACTTCATCACAGCAGCCGCCTGGAAGATGTCGTCCTCGCCGGAGTGCACCACGGTGAAGAAGCGCGCCTTGCCGTCGTGGGTCACCGCCGCGACCAGGCCGCGGTGCACCTTGTCCACGTTGGCGCGGCCGACCACCACAGCGCCGCCGTCGGGCAGCGGAGTGACCGCGTGCGCGCCGAGCGAGTAGGGCGACGCGAAGGTGTGGCTCCAGACCCACTTGTCGGACGCGCTGAGCTTGGTCACGAAGGCACGGAAGATGTTCGTGTTGGCCTTCCGCCAGGAGCCGACCAGGTAGGTCGAGCCGTCGAGGCCCTGTGACCCGGCGCGCAGCCGGCTCCAGCAGCCCTTGCAGTCGGCGTGGTCGACGTTGACCAGCGTCGCCGCGCTGGTGGTGGGCGCCCCGTTGGCGCCGACGATGCAGTAGCGGCCAAGCGCAGACGGGCTCTGCTGCTTGGACTCGCCCGAGATGACGATGCTGCCGTCAAATCGCGGCAGGACGTGGTTGACCGCGGAGAAGCCGCTGCAGATCTTCGCGACGCTCGGCGCGGTCTGGCTGCCCCAGGCGTCCCAGGTGCTCGACAGGAGCGTGGCCCCTTTGACCGACCAGACCCGCGCCTTGCCAGCGCCGAGGGAGGCCACCGCGTCCGCGCCGGAGCCCACGGTGGTGAGCCACGGAGACCAGGCGTTGAAGCGCTGGCCTTGCTGAGCCGACCCGCACTGGCCGAGCTGGCAGTAGCCCACGCGCGAGCAGCCGTCTTTCGGGTCGCACACGGCGACCGAGGGGCTGTCGTGCGTGCACCCGCTCTTGCCGTCGCAGCCGTCGAGGGTGCAGGTCTTGCCGTCGTCGCAGGCAGCGAGGCTCTTGCCCGCGCACGCGCCGATGGCCGCGCAGGAGGCGGCCCCGAAGGGCGAGGTCCGAGTCAGCCAGGGGCGCCGCGTGGCGCCCTCGTCGCGATAGCCGACAGCGACGATGTCCTCTCCCGCAGGTGCGACCGCGACCAGGGGGCCTGCGCCCGGCGCAGCTGGCGCGGCGTGCCAGAGCAGGTTGCCGAAGTCGTCCGCCGCGGCGACGAAGCCACCACCCGCGGTGCTGCCGGCCAGCACCAGGTCGCCCGCGCCCGTGCGTCGGCTCACCCCGCGGGCCAGCAGGGGCTTGGGCAGCTGCGGCGGAGTGTAGCGCTTGAGGCCGTCGAGGCCGACGCGGCGCATGTCCGTTCGGCCCTTGTCCGTCCACGCCAGCACGAAGCCCTTGGCCCCCAGCGAAGCGACCCCCAGCGGCAGCTCGCCGAGCTTGGCCGTGACCTGCGCGTGGAGCTCCGCCCCGTCGCTGAGCCGGCGCACGTGGAAGCTCATCTGGCTGAGGGAGCCCGTGCCGTAGCTCGCCAGCTCCAGCGCGACGTTGCCCTGGACCGCCACCGCGTGCGTGGTCAGCGCGGACTGGCAGGTGCTCTTCTTCGACCACAGCACCTTGCCGGAGCCTGTCAGTCGCGTGACGTGCCGGCAGCGCGTGGTGCCGCTCGTGCCGAAGTCCGCGCCGGCGATCGCGCCGCCGCTCGGGATGGCGGCGAGCGCGCGGAAGCTGTGGGTGTTGGCGCCCTGTACGTCCACCGCCCCCACGGCCTTGCCGTCCAGGTCAAAACGCAGCACGCGCCCTGTCAGCTTGGTGCCCTTGGAGACCACGCCGCTCATCCAGATCTCGCCGGACGCCGTCGTCACCACCGCCGCCGCCGAGTTCGTTGGTGCGGGCGTCGCGCCGTGGAGGGTCTTGCTCCAGATCAGCTTTCCGGTCGGGTCGTGCAGCGCGGCGTACCAGCGCGTGGACTGGGCCGCGGCGGGGTTCGACCGTTCCCCGCCCACCGCGACGATGGCGCCGCTCGGGTGGACGGCCACGGCGCTGTACCAGGCGTAGCCCTTGGGTTCGCCGACGAGCTTGGAGAACACCCGCGAGCGCACACCCTTCTTGCACACGCCCTTTTCGCAGCTCGCTCCGACCTGGCAGCTCTTCGGGTCGTCCGGGCACGGGGTCTTGTCAGGCAGAGCGACTGCGGCGCACGTGTGGCTGCTCGCTCCTTTGGACACGCACACCAGCTGTTGGCAGACCCCGGTCTTGCCGCCGCACGCTACGGCGCTGCCGGCCTTGCAGACCCCGCCCACACACGCGTCGCCGACCGTGCAGCCGTCCTGGTCGGCGTTGCAGACAAAGCCCTGCTTCTTCGCCTTGTGGCCGCACTGCCCCGTGCCCTTGTCGCACGCGTCGTCCGTACACGCGTTGCCGTCGTCGCAGCTCTTGGCCTTGTGGTCGCACCCGGTCTTCGCATCGCAGCTGTCGACCGTGCACGGGTTGTTGTCGTCGCATGCGTTGGCCTTGGCGCCCTTGCAGCCCCCCGCGCCGTCGCACGCGTCGCCGACGGTGCAGGGCAGCCCGTCGTCGCAGGTCGCGCCCTTGCCCACCGGCTGGAGCGCGCAGGTCCCCGTCTTGGCGTCGCACGCCGCCTGCTCACACGCCGTGTCGTCCTTCTTGCTGCAGTAGACCT
>JAUIAC010000601.1 GCA_030425545.1 bacterium
CGCGAGCAAGAGCGCGAGACCCACAGCGAGGCGCCAGGCGTGACGAGCGGTGGCGCGGTGAGAGGTGGGCCGTGGTGCGCGTGGGTCGCGATGCATGGTGGCTCCGATTGAGGCTGCGGTTGAGGCTACGGTTGGGGCT
Source organism: bacterium (assembly GCA_030425545.1). Lineage (GTDB taxonomy): Bacteria > Myxococcota_A > UBA9042 > UBA9042 > UBA9042 > UBA9042. The sequence goes on from JAUIAC010000601.1 coordinate 140, forward strand.
GTCTTTGCGACGGTGCCGTGCGCTGAAGTCGAGGCCGCAGCGCGGGCCCTGGCGAACGAGCGTGCTGACGGCGCGAGCCGGGTCGAGATGTGTGCGACGCTAGCACACCGACGTGTGTGCGCTCCACGGTGAATCCGAGGTCGCCAGCCAGGGGAGCGACCGCTTGCGTCTGCGCGGCCCCGCGCCGATGGTCTGGCGCTGCGCGGCCCACCGAGGTCGCGCCCTGGAGTAGCCATGACCCTGCCAGCGCAGTCCCCACCGGCCCCCGGCGACCTCTTCGCGCCCCTACAGCTCGCCCGCGGCCCCGCCGTCCCCAACCGGCTGATGAAGTCGGCCATGAGCGAAGCCCTCGCCAGCCCCTACGGCCACGCCGACGAGCGGCTGGCCACGCTCTACGGCCGCTGGGCGCGCGGCGGCGCGGGGCTGCTCGTGACCGGCAATGTGATGGTCGACGCCCGCGCGCTGGGAGAGCCCGGCAACGTCGTGGTGGAAGACGCGTCCGCCCTGCCCGGCCTGCGCGCCTGGGCGGACGCCGTCCACGCCGCGGCGCGCGGTACGGTCCTGTGGATGCAGCTCAACCACCCGGGCAAACAGAGCCCCGCCGTGCTCTCGGCTGTCCCGGTGGCGCCCAGCGCGGTGCCGCTCACAGGCACGGTGGGCAAGGCCTTCGCCAAGCCGCGCGCGCTCGAACACGAGGAGGTGTGGGACATCGTCCGGCGCTTCGGTCGAGCCGCGGCCCTGGCGGAGGAGGCCGGCTTCCACGGGGTGCAGATCCACGGCGCGCACGGCTACCTGGTGAGCCAGTTCTTGTCGCCGCACCACAACCGCCGCGACGACGACTGGGGCGGGAGCGCCGAGAAGCGACGCCGCTTTCTGCTTGAGATCATCCAGGCGGTGCGGGCGTCGACCCGCCCGGACTTCCAGGTCGGGGTCAAGCTCAACTCGGCAGACTTCCAGCGCGGCGGCTTCACCGAAGACGAGTCGCTGGAGGCGGTCGTCGCGTTGGAGGCCGCGGGCGTCGATCTGGTGGAGGTCTCGGGCGGCACCTACGAGCGGCCAGCGATGGTCGGTCCGAAGCAGAAGGCCAGCACGGTCGCGCGCGAGGCCTATTTCCTCGAGTTCGCAGCCAAGGCCAAGGCGGCCGTGGCGGTGCCGGTCGCGGTCACGGGAGGCTTCCGCAGTGGCGCCGCGATGCAGGGAGCGCTGGCAGACGGCGCCACCGACCTCATCGGCATGGCGCGGCCGCTGGCCGTCGCGCCGGACCTGCCGGACCTGCTCAGGGACGATCCCAGCTACGCCGTGTCGGTGCGTCGCCCCAGCACGGGGTTCAAGCTCCTGGACACGATGTTCATGTTGGACATCAGCTGGTTCGAAGGTCAGCTGGCGCGCATGGCTGCCGGCGGTGAGCCCGACGCCGACGCTGGCGCCTACGGGACCGTGTGGCACATGGCGCGGACCATGGGCCGCGCCGCCTTCACGCGCCGTCGAGCCTGACGCCTCGACAGCAGCGCCGCTCACCCCCGCCAAGACAGCCACGCACTCCACACCCGAAGCGAGGACACACCGGCCGCCGCCAGCAGCGCGACGCGGACCAGCGTGCTCAGAGCGGGACGCCGGACCTCGACCTGCCGCCAGCCCAGCGCCAGCCCCACCGCCAGCAGCGGCAGGGCGGGGATCAGGTAGCGGTGGTCGCGCGTGCCCCCGCCCCAGGGCGTGTGGTGCATGGTCAGCGCCAGCAGCCACGGGACGCCGGCCAACGCGAAGCGCGCGGCCAGCTGCAGGGCGGGGTCGGCAGACCGTGGCGGAGACGGAGCCCTGGCCTGGCCGTCCCCGTCCCGGGGCGCGGGTCGGAGCCCACGCCACACCAGCCACAGCAGCCCTGGCGTGCCCAGGAGCCACACGGGCGCCCTGCTGAGGAGCCCCGCGCCCCGGCCCCCGCCGAAGAGGACCCAGGCCCCGTGGACCGGCGAACGGTCGAAGGTGGTGCGGAGGCCGCGCGCAAAGGCGAAGTTGCTCTGGTGGTCGTAGCCGAGGGCGGTCACGCTGCCGAACGCGGCGTGGTGGTACCACCCCACGGCCACCGCCACCGGCAGCGCTCCGGCCAGCACCGCCGGCCAGCGCCGCCAGGGCGTGGTCAGGGCCACCGCGGGCACCACCCACAGCGCCAGCAAGTAGTCCGCGCCGACCGCCCAGGCGCCGACCAGCCCCGCGAGCGGCGCGGCCCAGGGGCGGCGCGGCTCCAGCCGGAGCGCGACCCAGAGCCCGAGCAGCAAGGTGCCTGCCGTGACATGACTGAAGAGCGCTGTGCTGTAGGGGCCCCACAGGCTGGCGAGCCCCAGGGTGAGCACCACGCCGCGCGCACGCCAGGGCTCGGTGCCAAGGTCCAACAGCAGCCAGAGCAAGAGCGCGAGCCCCGCTGCGCCCACGGCGCGGGCGTGCAGGCCCACCGTCGCCGCGGTGCCCTGAAGCGCCACGAGCGCCGGGCCGTCGCGCCACCGCGCCGCGTAGGTACGGGCGTAGTGGACGTGCGCCGGCCGGACGTGGACCCGGTCGGTGGCCAGGGTGTCGGCGGCGAGCGGGGGGTCGAGCTGGGCGCCGAGCACCACGGCGGGCAGCGCCGCAAACGCCGTGCCCGGGGGCCGGTCGCTGTAGTCGTGGCCCGCCCGCCTGGCCACGTCCACGCGCAGGGTCAGGTCACGATCGGGGTCGATCTCCGGCGCGCCGCGCAAGCCCAGGGCCCGGGCGAGGGCCACGTGCGACCCGTCGTTGCTGCTGACGAACCCAGGCCCTGCGAGCCACCAGCCCGCACCCAAGGCGAGCAGCAGGCCCAGGTCCAGCCCGCCGAGCCGGCGTGTCGAAGCGCGTGCAGGCGACGGCGCCGCGCGCGGGCCGCTGACGTCGTCCGCCGGCGCACGCGCCGCGGTGCGCCGGCGCGCGCCCCCAGCGTCCTCGCCCTGTGCGTCCCCGCCCTGTGCGTCTCCGCCCTGTGCGTCCCCGCCCTGCGTGTCCTCGCCGTGTGCGTCCTCGCGTGCCATGGCCCGAGTATGGCAGCGCGCCCAGCGGGTGCCACCCCATGGCGCGTCGCGGAGCGCGAGCGCGTGCCACCACGTCGCGCG
>JAUIAC010000602.1 GCA_030425545.1 bacterium
GCCGTTGTCAGGCTTGCTGCGGGGCCGTCACCCCACCATGCGCACCACCTGCGCCGCCGTGCTGCTCGCGCCCTTCATCTTCTTCGGGAACCAATGCGCCGCGCGCACGCGCCAGTCCTTCTTGGCCCTGGCCCGCGCCTGCTCCAGCGTGAGCCCCGTGTCCTCCAGCGCGCTCTCCAGCTCGGCCTTGGCCCGCTGACGCGCCTTGAAGAGCACCATCTGCACGCGGCTGTACACGTTCACCGCGCCGTCGCCCGTGGTCTCCACCGGCAGGTAGAGCGCGTCCGGGTAGCGCGCGGTGACGATGCTCTGCACGCCGTCGCTCACGCCCGAGCTCGGCATGCAGCCGAAGGGCTTGACGCTCAGGGTCATGGTCGCCTTGCCCTTGACCGTGTTGAGCAGCAGCTTGGCCACCTCAATGTGGCCCTCGCCGCCCCGGTTCTCCAAGTGGTAGGCCTCGCCAGCGACCTCCGCCAGCTCGTCCATGTCGGGCAGGTGGTAGCCGTGCAGGCCCATGCTCCAGGCGAAGGCCTGGAACACGCCACGCAGCGCCTTGTCGACCGCCCACATGGTCCACACCAGCTCGTGGCCGTCGCCGTCGCTGTCCTTGAGGCCCCAGCGGCCGCCGTCGTCGCCGCTCAGCTTCATGCGGCGCAGGGTGTCCCACTTGACCTCCCACACGTTGTAGAAACCCCACGCGGTGATGGTCTGCACGGAGACCTCGGCGCCCTGGGTCTCGAGGAAGTTGGGCATCTACGGCGTGTACAACCCCATGTCTTCGCAGCTCTTCTGGCACGCGCCCGTGTTGTCGGGTTTGGTGACGCACTTGGCCTCGTACCAATCGTAGGGATCGTGTGGGTTGTTGCACTCTGGATCGCTGCTCTCGTGGCACTTGCCAAGGTCCTTCGGCGACTTCTTGCACATGTAGCTCGTGCACCAGTCATTGCGGAACCAGTACCGACACCCCTTGCAGATCACAGCGCAGGCGTGGAACTGGGTCTTGGTCATCTTGGCGATGTCAGCAAACTCGTCCTGCTGGCCACAGCGGTAAGACCCACCCACGCCGCCGTCCTGACAGCGCACCTTGCCCTTGTCTTCAGCATTACACGGTCGCGCGGTGTAGCCCGTGCCATACTTCGTGCCGTCCGGCTTGGGGTTGAAGGTCTCCTTGTCTTGCTGACACGCGATCGGGCAGCAACGCACCGTGCTTGCGCCTTCAACGCAACGAAGGGGCATCTTGCTTGTCGCGCATCCTGAGGGCCCGGCGGGCATCGAACATGCGTGCGCTACCCACCGAAGCTGGGCGCCAACCCACTCACACCGGACCAGGTTTGGGCGGATACAGAACCCCGGCGTCAGGCCAGCGACGCCCGAGAACTGCATGTAGGGCTTGCTGGCGTATCGCCCAAGGTCGGTGCAGCGACGAGCGCCCGGCTGGGTGCACGGCCCACCTGGCGTCGGCAGGCCGGAGCCGGCTGAGGGACAATGCGGGGACGGCGAGCCCGGCAAATCGAGCGGCGGCGGCAGTTCCTCCAACGCGGCGTCAGCGGCGCTGCCATCCTTGAACCCGCCAGCGTCGTGGGTGGTGTCCGAGTTGGCACTGTCCAACTGTGCGACTCCGCTGTCGACCTCAGCGCCTGGAGAGGTGTCAGCGAGCGACACGTCCTCCCAGATGGTGTCGTCCAGCCCGGCTGTCGTGTCGTCGGTCGCGTCGACGGCTGCAGGCGGCAGTGTCGGCTTCGCACAGCCATGCGTGGCACAAGTGACCAGTACAGCCAAGAGCAGCCAACGTGGGTCGGTCATGACGCACCTCATGGCTGCTCCACACAGCCTGCTGGCACCGCACCTTTCAGCGTCAGCCAGTAGTTGCTGAGCTGGATGTTGTCCATCCGGCCCGGGAAGTACCGGCTCGCGTCCGCGCTACCGTCGTGGCCGAAGATGAGCTGGCTCTGCAGGGTGACATCGGCGGTGAACTGCGACTCGACGACGCACGCTGCGGCCGCGAAGCCGCTCTCGCCAACGCGCCACTTCTTCAGGTCGATCACGTGCTTGTCGGAGCTCTCACTGGCCGCCCACCGCACGCGATACCACAGCCCAGGTACGATGGGCTCGCTCGAGGGCGTCTTCAGGGTCTGGCTGCCGAAGCGCGACTCCAGCACCGCCGCGCCGCCCGACTTGACCACGCTCAGCTCGGCATGACCGCTGGAGACGATGACCCGCGCTGGCTCATTGCCAGTGAAGCCGTCGAAGCGGAACTCCAAGGAGAGCTCGAAGCTGTCCCGTTGCTCGACGCCAGCAAATGCATGGGTGCTGCCGCCATAGGCGATGCTGATGCTCTGACCGGCACCATTGAAGCTTGCGGACTCCTTGGCCTGGCGCTCGTTCCCAAGTCGGTCGGTGGTCGCCGACATCGGTTGGCACAATCCACCAATGCAGCTCGAAGCGTTGTTGCCAGTGCATGTGTTGCCGGCACAAGCGCAAGCCCCCCACGACGACGCACACGTTCCGTCCGCAAGGCAAGTCCCCGAACGGCAATGGCTATTCTCTGTACATCCACACAACCCTCCAGAGCATCCCTGCAAAGGTGCGAGACAGGTGCTGGAATCGGGCGGGGTGCAGGTATCCTTCGCGCACGTAGCACCACCACAATCTGAGTCTGCGTAGCAGCCACCACGCGGGTAGGTCGCCTTGTCGTTGATCGTCGCTCCAACAGTTGGACTCAGGTCCCACCCAGCGATGTTGCCGCTCACCCCTCCGTTGAAGGTCTCAGCGTAGATCCGGTACAGCGGCCAGTGGCTCGTCTTGCCGCGCATGACCCGCCCCCAGCCGATGGCCGTCGCCCACTCGTCGCGGTCGTAGACGAGGTCGTCCGCGCACGTGCCTGAGTTCACGCTGTCAGTCCGGTTGATGTCGTGCGCGTAGGCGCTCCCCTGGGCGGTGCCACTCTCGCTGGAGTCCCAGTTGAAGTAGCAGTAGCTGCCGTCGCAGAAGGGCCCGAAGTACAGGCCATCGACGCAGACCATGCCCGGGTTCTTGAAGGCATAGGGGCTGAATTGTTGGCTGTCGTTCCAGCCGTCGTAGCAGAACAGCTCCTGCGCACGTTTGCGCGTGGCCCAGGTCTCGGCTTGCGTCTCGTTCAGCGCGCTCTCGTCGAGTGGAGGGTTGATGCCCTTCGAGAAGTTGGCATGCCTGGGCTCACAGCCGCTCCAAGCCGTGGCTGTGACGGACGGAGGTGTCGGCGACTTGGGCAGGAA
>JAUIAC010000067.1 GCA_030425545.1 bacterium
CCCGCGCCCGCGCGCTCCGCTCACTGCCCGGCGATGACCTTGCGGGCGCGGCGGCAGCGCACGACCCAGCTGCCCTCGAGGTGGATCACCCACTTCTGCGCGTCGGTGTACCAGCTGGCGCCGGCCTTCTCGACCGTGGTGAACGTGGGCGGGTTGGCGACGGTGGTGAGCGCCAGCGACCCCTTCGTCTGGCGAACGTAGACGTTGAGCGAGAAGTAGAACGCGCCCCACCACGACCCGGAGGGCGCGGTGAGGGTCTTGGCGATGAGGGTCAGCTCCGAGGGCTGGAGCGCGAGCAGGTCCGCCTCGTTGAGCAGCCGCCAGTCCGGCCCGAGCTTGAGCCCGCAGATGTCGACCTGGTCCACCAGCTTCGGGATCCAATAGGGCTTGGCGGTGTACTTCTTGTAGCTGCACTCGGCCGTGCGGTTGAAGTTGGTCTGGAGCTGCGCCGGCGTCAGGGTCTTGGTCGAGCCAGGCGGCAAGAGGGTGATGCTCGGGTAGTCCTTGGCGCACTCCACCAGCAGGTCGTCGTAGACCAGCGCCGCCTTGACGGCCACCGACTCCATGCCCGCTTGGGTCGCCGGGAACTTCGTGTCCTCATAGCTGTAGAGCACCTTGGTGCTCGGCAGGAGCGGCGCCGAGATCTCGACGAACTCGCTCTGGCCGCCCGGCAGCGGGCGCAGGAAGGCCACGCCGCCGTTGTACTGCAGGCCGCTCGCCGCCTGGCTGGCTGGGACGCCGCCGCCGCCCGCGGTGGCGTCGCTCAGGCCCCCGTCGGTCGCCCCGGTGTCGCTCGGCGCGACGTCGCTGGCTGTGTCTGCGCTCCCGGCCGTGTCCGTGGCCGCGCCGCTGTCTGCGCCCGTGGCGTCGCCGAGGCCCGCGGCGTCGCTGAGGCCCGCACCTGCGGCGTCTGGCGTGTCGGCTGCGTCGGCTGGACCCGCGGCGGCCGTGTCGACGCCCGCGACGTCGCTGAAGGGCGCGTCGTTGCCCGCTGCCGTGTCGCCCGCGCTGGCGTCCGCGGGGCTCCCGACGTCCGAGGTGCTCGCGTCGCCGCTCGCGTCGTCGTCGGCCGAGTCCGCGCCCGTACGGCCCGACGCGTCGACGGCCGTGCCGGTCGCGTCAGCCGACGCGGCGGGGGCGCTCGCCTCGGCCCCACAGCCCACGAGCGCGACGACACAGCACCCGAGCAGCCAGCTTCGTAGGTTCATTGGGGGCTCCTTGGCGCGGGAAGGGTCGGGGCGCGGGGCCGTCCCTGGGCACGGGCGCGCAGTCGGGTAGACTGTACAGGAAGCGCGCGACCTCCGAGGAACCCTCAACGCCCGGCGGCCTGCGGGCGCTGCGCCGGGACGCGCGAACAGGAGCGAAGGTGACGACCACCGCAGCCAGGGTCTCTGCCGTCGTCGTGGTCCTCGTCGCTACGCTGCTGCAGTCCGGCTGCATGATTGGCCACGGCGCCCGCAACGGTCGCCTGCTGCCCGAGGGCGGCTTCGTCGGCCAGCTCGACGGTCGCCTCGCCTACGCGCGCCAGGGCTCGCGCAACGTCGTGGGCGGCGACGTGGTCGCGTCGGCGGCCGTGCTCGGAGCGACCGCGCTCAGCGGCGCGTCGCTGGGGGACATGACCCTCGAGTACGGCGTGACCGAGTCGGTGACCGGCGGCCTCATCCTCGGCTTCGGCAGCGCGACCCTCGGCGCAGACGCGCGCACCTCGCTCTTCGACAGCGGCGACTTCTGCGTGTCGGTCCTCGCCGGCGCGTGGCTCAACGTGTGGAACCTCGACACGGTCGGCGGGCGGGCGCTGCTCATGACCACGAGCCGGGTCGGCGAGTCGGATCTGGTGCTCAACGCGCACGTGGCGGCGGACCTCACCCACGGCGACCGCATCTGGCTCGGCGGGGCCTTGGGCGTCGAGGTCCTCAAGACGCCCTGGTACACGCTGATGCCGGTGCTCGACTACAGCTACCTGCGCGGCGCGGGGGCCGACGCGCACATCATCGCGCTCGTCACCGCGGTCCGCACCGGCGCGCAGAGCCGATAGCAGACTGCGCCTTTTCTCCGTTTTTGCGGCCACGCCGGTCAGTCTGCTGGGAAGGGGAAGCCACGGCTTGCCGTGGCTGGGGGCGCTCGTAGGTGTCGTGCCAGTTCGCTGTCGCGACCGGACAATTCAGCGACTACCGCGCCCGTTTCCTTCGGCTGCGCCTCAGGGGGCTTGCTCCCTCAAGAGACAGAAACGCTAGCAGATTGCGGCGACAATCAATTTCGCCGCAGTCTGATAGACGCTTACCGCTTCAGGTACGTCTCGTACTCGGCGTGGGTCATGTACGCCATGCCGCCGGCCTTCGCCGCCCCGATGGTGTAGAAGTAGAACGCCTCGTCGACGCCGATGTCCTTGAAGTACTCCAGGTACTTGTCGTGCTGCGCGTGGTCCTTGTCGTCCTTGATGTCCCAGCCGGTGCCCTTGGGGTTCTCGTCCCAGCCGCCGCCCCACGAGTGGACGCCGAGGCAGGTCTTGGTCGGGACGTCGAGGTCGCACTCAGCCGGGCCACCGAGCTCGCCGGCGTAGCTGGTGGTCTTGCCGGAGGCGAAGAGGTCAGTGCCCCCTGAGGCCACCAGCCCCTTGTCGGGCACGTGCGTGTGCATACCGCGCTTGTAGACCTCACGGCCCAGCTCCATGCCGTCGTCGCTGACCTTCCCGTTGATGGTGCGCTCGGACACGCTCGAGCCGCCCACGAACACCAGGGTCAGCTGCGTGATGCCAGGGTGAGCCGTCATCATCTCGCGGAACTTGGCGTCGACCCCGTTGGTGAGGTCCCCGCGCACGGTGGCCTCGGTGTCGCTCACCACGGTGAAGATGCCGTACTTCTCGCCAGCGGTGTCGGTGCCGCCACCGTCGCCTTCGTCGGACTCGCAGCCGGCCAGCCCCAGCGCGAACACCACGGTGAGGACGCTGACGACTGACGTGAGCGACCCACAGCGTCGAGAGAGTCGCGTCGTCCGGTTGAACAGGGAAGGGTGCGCCACGTTGACCTCCGATGTTTGGTGACTGTCCAGACGCTGCCGCTGCGACCCTGGGCCGTCAAGTGAGCACCCGTAGGAGCAGGGGTTGGACCGCCATGGCGTGGGGCCTCCGCTCGTCGCCTTGCGGAGGCCGGGCTGCGCAGTCGGCGTCGTGAGCATTGCCACGGAGCCTGAGGGCTGGTTCAGTCTGAGCGCCATGGCGGCCTCGCGTATCGCCGCCGCCGATCAGGAGGCACTCTAGATGCACGGACGCGCTACCACGACACGCGACATCACCCAGTGCGCGGCTCAAGCCGCGACCCGCCCTGTCGGCCACCCGACGCCCGCGCGTCGAGCGCGCAACCCAGCGCGAACGACCTTGGCGACCTCGCTGCTCGGTGTGTCATTCGCGGTGAGCCTGAGCGCTTGTGGGGCCAGTCCACGGGTCTCGTCCGAGACGGCCCTTCGAGCCAAGGGCGAGTTCGACGCCGTCGTGGCCCGTCACGACGCCCTGAACAAGACGTTGCGCAAGCGACTCCTCGGCATCACCGCGTCCAAGCTGAAGCCGGACGCCAAGGTCGCGTTTCGGCGGCAGGCGCTCAAGAAGCACGCCACGGAGTCCCGCAAGGTGCTCGCCGCCTACGTGCAGGTGGCCGAGTCGGTCCCCCGGGGCAAGACGGCACACACCTGGGTCTACGCCTCGCTGGTCCGGGGTGCACAGGTGTTTGCGGAGCTCGGGCAGCTCGCCACGCAGCTGGCGCAGGATCCCGAGGGCGCGCCCGACGACCGAGCGCACTTCACTGCGATCGCCAGATCTGCCAACCGCGGCGCCTACGCGAGCTACATGCGGGTGCTCTTCCTGGCTCATCACGACCGCGGCGTCGACCCGACGGACCCGACTCACCACCTGTCTGGCAACGTCTGGCTCGAGCGCGCCAACACCCGGCGCTGCGGACTCTCACGGGCCGAGAAGCTGACGCAGACCGAGCACGACAACCTGGTGTGGGGCATGTTCAAGGCCGCTACGCCAAGCCGCCTGCACGCGACGCCGGCCGAGCTGAGAGGGCAACTCATGATCTTCATGAAGGTCCCGGCCCACGGCCACTGCAGCCCGTGACAGGCACGCGGCGCTGACCTGGCTTGGTTACAGCAGGCCGGACAGGCGCGCCCACCAAGCCAACCCGCGCGCCCGGGTGCCGCTACTTCGACAGCGCCTTGGCGCGCGCCTCGGTCTTCTCCCACATGCGGATGTAGGCCTCGGCGGAGCGGTAGAGCGGCTCGAGCTGCTTGTCGGTGACGCCGTCGTTCCGCGCGTCCTGAATCAGCTCGGGCAGCAGGCCGATGTGGATCATGCCCTCGTTGTTGAAGTCCACCTTGCGGGAACCCAGGTGCGGCTGCGTAAACGTGATGTTCCCGTCGTAGGACTTGAAGGGGTAGGTGATCGGGTTGGCCTGCTCCGTGCCGCAGCCCTTGTGCTTGCCAAAACGGGGGCGCGGCCCGCCCGCGAAGCCGTTGAGGTCGAAGGACAGCGCCTCGGAGGGGTAGGCGCCGTTGGTCTTGGCTGCGGCGACATCCTTGGCGAGCTGCGCGCCCATCTGGCCGGGCTTCTTGGGGTCGCCGCAGCGGCCCAGACGGGTGCCGATGAGGCCGCCCAGCTTGTAGATGCGGCCGCCGTTGCTGTCGCCGTGGGTCTTGGTGGCCGGGTAGTCGGCCTTCTCCAGCATCTCGTAGGTGGTCACCAGCGACCTCTGCGGCAGGTGGGCGACGTCGATCATCAGGCCGCGCGACATCATCTCTTCGATCAGCGTCTTGCCGAGCGGCGTGAGCCCGTGCTTCTGGCAGAACTTGCCCTTCAGCGCCGGCTTGGTGATCAGGTCCACGTAGGGCGCCAGCGTGCCGAGCACGTCTTTGCCGAGGTTGCTGAAGTCCAGCGGCGCCGGGGAGTCGTAGACGTCCCGCGGCTTGTTGAGGCCGCCGAAGGTGACGCCGCCCTTGTCGAAGCTGGTCGAGATGTCGGGGCAGTCGGTGACGAAGTTGGAGTAGTGGCCGCTGTTGACCACGTTGCCGATCTCGATGACCCCGTCGGAGCCGTCCCCCGCGGTGAAGGCGTTGTCGTACTTGTGCACGGGGAAGATGACCCGCACGCCGGCCTTCATGTAGTGGTCGAGCTTGGCCCGCACCATGGCCTCGTCGCACTTGGGGAAGCCCTTGGGCGGGGTCAGGAAGCAGTCGAAGAGGTTGGAGATCTCGATGCCGAGCACCACCGCCATCTTGCCCTGGTTGATGACCTCACGCGCCTGCTTGGGGCTGGTGACGATGCGCAGCCAGCCCTTGCCGGGGCCGCCGTGCTGCGCGTCGATGTAGCGCTCGAGCTCCTTGGCGCGGGCGATGGCGTGGTCGACGCTGACCATGTCGTTGCAGGAGTAGAGCGTCTTCTGCGCCTTGGTGCCGACGGTCAGGTCGCACATGACGGAGTTGCCGGTGGCGTGCTGCACCACCAGCCGCAGGCCGGCCAGGTAGGCCCGCTCGATCCACCGGTAGTACATGGTCTGGTGGGTCGACTTGCGCCAGGAGTTGGGCCAGTCGGTGAAGGTCGGGTAGCCGTCGGTGTGGTGGTTGAACTCGGAGAACTCGCCGCTCGTGATGACCGGCAACAGCGTCGCGATGTCGAAGCCCACGTCGCCGTCGTAGAAGAAGCCCATGAGGTCGCGCTTGCCCTCCGGGCCGTGGCTGCGGGAGCAGTCGGGCAGGGCGCGCTCGACGCCGAGGCGGTGGAAGGGCGCGCCGTGAAAGACGCCGCCGCCGCCGAAGCCCGCGTCGCTGAAGATGTGCGAGTGGATCTCCGCGATGCCCCAGACGTCGCCGTCGTCCCACTTCTTCGGGCTCACAGCGCCCTCGGCGTCGAGGGTCAGCTCGGGGAAGGTGGCGCAGCCCTCGGCGGGGTGCAGCGTGATGATGGCGGCCTGCGCCGGGTCGTCGGTCAGCCCGCTCTGCGTGAGGTAGCGACCCGTGGCGTAGTGCTGCAGCTGGAAGCGCTTGGCGTCGCGCGTGGACACCTGAAGGACCCACTCGGCGGGGGACTTGAAGTCGACGTCGAGCCGGTCGACCTTGCCGTCGAGCTTGCTCGGGCGCGTGAAGGTGGCCTGCTCCGTCTCTGACACCGCGAAGTAGCGCTTGTCGCTGTCGTAGAGCAGGTAGGTGCTCAGATCCGACGCCCGCAGGTGAAAGCGCGCCGCCTGAGCCTTGTCGTCGGCGCTGAACGCGAAGGTGTCGCCCGTGTCGCCCGCCTTGAGGAAGGTCACCGTCTTGGCGCCGTCGAAGGCCTCCACGGCGTAGCAGCCGTGGGCGTAGTCGTAGACGCCCTTGTCTTCGGGGGGCGGCTGGCGCTGAAAGGTGTCGCCTTCCGGGTCGGTGCCGCACGCGACCAGCCCTGCGAGGGCGAAGGCCAGCGCCAGGCGGGCTGCGGTGGTGAACCCTCGCGCGTGGCGGGGCAGGGCGGGACGTGCGAGGTGCATGCGGGCTCCAGAGACGTGGTGCGGGGCGGCAACAGGCGGCGCGGGCCGGCTGGGCCGGCGCGAAGTCGGGCTGGGTCGTGACGACGTCCCTGACCAGCGCCAGCCGCGGCGCGGCCACGGTCCACGCTCGAAGGCCGGAAATCAAGGTCAGAATTTGGGCGCACACGCACATTCAAGCGCGACCAGGGGGCGGTCGGTGCAGGTCGCGAGATCCTGCGACAGCTGGCTCGTCGACGGGGACGCCGGTGGCATCGGCGCTAGCAGACTGCGGCGAAGTTGATTGTCGCCGCAGTCTGCTAGCTTTTCTGTCTCTTGAGGGAGCAAGCCCCCTGAGGCGCAGCCGAAGGAAACGGGCGCGGTAGTCGCTGAATTGTCCGGTCGCGACAGCGAACTGGCACGACACCTACGAGCGCCCCCAGCCACGGCAAGCCGTGGCTTCCCCTTCCCAGCAGACTGACCAGCGTGGCCGCAAGAACGGAGGCAAGGCGCAGTCTGCCAGGTGCTATGGTCTAGGCGTCACCCTAGGCGCTCGGCCGCGCCCCCCAAGCGGGAGGCGAAGGCGATCCGTCGTCCCACGCCCGCACGCCCGCGCAGCTGCCCCGCGCCCGGCAGCCCCAGCCCCTGGCCCCGATCATGTCCCTCGACCAACGCGTCCTCACCTTCCTGGAGACCGCCCGCGGCCCCGTGACCGAGGGGGACGTGGCGGCCGCGGCTGGGGTCGACGTGGGGACGGTCAAGGCGAGCCTCTACCGGCTCATGCTCAGCCACGAGAGCACGCTGGAGGTGCGCGAGGACGGCACCCTGGTCTACGACTTCGGCCGGGAGCTGACCCGCATCGGCGGCAAGCGCTGGACCGACCACGCCCGGGCCCTGGGGCGGTGGCTGTGGCGCGGCTTCAGCCTGGTCTACAAGGCCTCGCTGGCGGTGGTGCTGGTGGTCTACGCCGTGACCTTTCTCGCGCTGATCCTGGCGGCGGCCGTGGCGGCGAGCGTGGCCAGTGAGGACGAGAGCCCGACCCTTGGCGCCTTCCGCCTGGTCGGGCTGATCTTCCGCGGCATCTTCGAGTTCGCGACCCACTCCACGGCCGTCTACCTGGAGGTGGACCGCTACGGCTACGCCTACAAGCACTACGAACCCAAGGGGCCGACGCTGCCGCTGCGCGCGCCTCAGCCGCACGCCAAGGGCTTCATCCCCAGCGTGTACGACTTTGTCCTTGGGCCAGAGCGGCTCGAGCCCGACGAGCGCGCCCAGCATCGCGAGCTGGCGTCCTTTGTCCGCGAGCGAGGCGGCGCGCTGACCGTGGCCGACGTGCAGGCGCTGTCCGGCCTGACGCGAGAGGCCGCAGAGCGGCTCTTCGCGCGCTTCGTCGCGGAGTTCGAGGGCGAGGCCGAGATCACCGACGCGGGGGCGCTGGTCGCCCGCTTTCCCGAGCTGCGGCGCTCCCGGACCACGGACCACGACGAGCCGATCATCCACTACTGGAACGAGTACGAGCCGCCCTACGAGGTCACGGGCAACCGCTGGACGCGCAACCTGCTCATCGCCGCGCTGGCCGGCTTCAACCTGGCGTGCGCGGGGGAGCTGCTCTCGGTCTTTGGCGCCGACGGGGGGTGGCTGTGGCTGGGGGCGGTGCCGGCCGCGCTCTTCGGCCTCTTCTTCGCCATCCCGGCCGTGCGAGCGCCGTGGGTGTGGTGGCGCAACCGCGAGCAGCATCGACACAACATCCGCAAGCGGATTTTTGGCGCTGTGTTCGGCACGGGCGGCGACACGGTGTCGCTCGCGTCCGTGGTGGCCTACGCCAACGCCCACCGTGGCGACGCCGAGCGGCTCGACGCGCACCGGGTGCGCGCGCTCTTCGAGGAGACGCTGACCGAGCTCGGCGGGGAGCGGGATCTCGACGAGCTGGGACATCCCGTCGCTGACGTGAGCCACCTGCGGCGTGAGATCGCGGCGCGGCAGCGGGCTGCGACGGCGGTCGAGGCGGCGCCGACGGCCTATTCGACCGCGGACGACTCCCTGCACAGCCCGGCCCCGTCGCGGCGCTCAGCCGGAAAGCCCGGCGCCCGGCCGCCGCTGCCGCGTCCGCCGACGCCACAGCTCACGCCTGCCCTGCGGGTCGACACGCCGCAGCTCACCCCCGCGGTGCCCGTCCATGGCTTCGCGGCGGGGCAGCCGATCCCGCCGCCGCCTGGGGTGGCGGTGCCGGTGGGCGGCGACGGCGGTCGTCGTGTCGGTGCGAGCCAGGGGGTACGCGGCAGGGCCGGCGAGGCCGGCGAGGCCGGCCAGGGCGCACGCGGCGATGGCGCACGCGGCGAGGGCGCAGCCGGCGAGGGTTCTGGCGGCGAGCCCCGCTGAGGGCCACGCCGGTGGCGGTCACGCCACCCGCAGCCCTCAGGTCGGCGACGTACACACCACGCAGCGAAAGAGCGTCTCGAATCCCAAGCGCGTCAGGATGGGGGCCGACGTCGTCGCGACGGCCTGGGTCGTCGCCATCGCCCGCAGCGGCCGCACCGCCGCGAGGCGCGCGGCCAGCAGCGCGCGATAGATCCCCTGGCCGCGGTGCGCGGCCGCCACCTGCCCACCGACGAGGTAGGCCGAGTCCGGCGTCAGCACCACCGCGCCCGTGCCCACCGGCTGGCCATCTACGGTCGCCAGGTAGAAGAGGCGCTCCGGCTGCGCGAAGGCCCAACGCCAGTCGTCGACGATGCGTTGCGACGCGGGGGAGTCCCAGCCTGTGCTGCACGCGTCGGACCACAGCTGCACGTCTGCCAGGCCGAGCTGCCGCACAGCCACATGCCCGGGCGCTGGGACGTGCACGTCGGTCGGCACCGCCATGCCGAGCACCTCGTGCTGACCGAAGCCGCGCGCCGCGAGCCTGGCGGCCGTGTCCTGGGGCCGGGTCGGCGGCCCCACCAGCCAGCGCACGGGCAGTCCGCGCGCCGCGTAGTCCGCCAGCGTCGCGTCGATGACCGCGTCGGCCTCGTCCCCGAGCACCGACAGGCTCACCTCGTTGCGCCAGTGCAGCGGGATGCTCGGCGTCATCAGCTGCGACCAGCCCGGCCGCGTGGTCTCGTGGGCGTCGCCGCAGCGAAAGCGTGCGCGGACCGGCGCGGCAAAGGTGTCGGCGCACAGCGTGGCGTGGTCGGGGCGAGCGGGGGAGTCGACATCGCGGTCCATCGCGGCTCCTTCGCCCAGCGTCGGCGTACCTGGGCGAGGGTGCTTGGCGGGCGTGCTTGGCGGGCGTGCCTGGGCGAGCGTTCCCGGGCGAGAGACGCGGCCACATTTTCCCGGGAAGACCCCGGTCGCAGGCCTATGCTAACCGGGACGCGGCGCGCGCGCTGGACGGACTCCGGTCTCTGGCCTGCCTGCCGCCCGTCCCCCTCGCCCCTCGCCCTCGCCCCTCGCCCCGGCAGAGCGCTCGCTTCGACCAGGAGACCCATGGCTTCGCGCACACCTTCGTCCAAGAACCGCCCCAGCAGCGCCAAGAAGCGGCCCGCCGCCAAGGGCTCCAGCAAGACCCCCAACAAGGCCTCGGCGAAGCCGGCGGGCAAGGCGTCAGCGAAAGCGACCGGCGAGGCGCCGGCCAAGCCCGCCGCGACGACGCCCGCCGCGCCGCTCCCGCGTGACGAGATCCAGGCCCAGATCGCGGCCACCAGCGCCGCAGATCTGCGGCGGGCGACCCGGCTGGAGGACCTGCACGTCGACGCCGCGGCCCACGACGACCACATCGAAGACGAGTCGCGCTTCGGCGTGACCATCACCCCCCGTGGCATCGATCGAGACCGCATTCGCGGGCGTTCAGCGCGCCGCCGCGCCGGCGATGCGCCACGCATCGACGACCTGAGCGGCCCCTTGGACAAGCTGCGGGCCAGCGACTACCTCGAGCTGCTGATGCCGCTGCACGTCGAGCTGCTGAAGATGCAGAACCACGTCAAGGACGAGGGGCTCAAGCTGCTGACCCTCTTCGAGGGCCGCGACGCCGCCGGCAAGGGCGGCACCATCAAGCGCGTCATCGAGCACCTCAACCCGCGCGGCTGTCGCGTGGTGGCGCTCAACAAGCCCAACGACCGCGAGCTGACGCAGTGGTACTTCCAGCGCTATGTCGAGCACTTGCCGGCGGCGGGCGAGATCGTGCTCTTCGACCGCAGCTGGTACAACCGCGCCGGCGTCGAGCGGGTCATGGGCTTCGCCTCGCCCCAGCAGGTCAAGGAGTTCCTGCGCTCCGTCCCGTCCTTCGAGCGCATGCTGATCCGCTCGGGAATCCGGCTGCAGAAGTACTACTTCTCCGTGAGCAAAGACGAGCAGCAGCGCCGCTTCTCCAAGCGCTCGGACGACCCGCTGAAGCAGTGGAAGCTCAGCCCGGTCGACCGCGCCAGCCAGGACAAGTGGGACGCCTACACCCGCGCCAAGAAGGACATGTTCTTCTTCACGTCCACGGCGGAGAGCCCCTGGATGATCATCAAGAGCGACGACAAGAAGCGGGCCCGCATCAACGCCATCCGGCTCTTTCTCAGCGGCATCGACTACCCGGGCAAGCGCCACGAGCTGCTGCGCGTAGACCCGCGCATCGTCAACACGGTGGACGAGGAGATCGACGACGACGAGTGGCTGTAGGCGCGCGACAGGCCACGCGAGCCAGACCACAACCCGGCGTCACGGCCGGCGCCGCCCCTTGCGCAGCTCCCGCTCCCGCCCTTGCGCCTTCAGCAGCAGCGCCAGCTCCGCCTGCTCCTCGGCTGTGCGGCTGGCGCGGGCCTGCAGCCGAGCGACGCGGTCGTGGCCGGCCGGGCGCCAGTGGCGGGTGACAAAGCTCCGATCCCGGGCGACCGTCGCCGCGTGCTTGGGCTCGCTCGCCTTGGGATCCCCGAGCAGTGGCACCAGCAACACCGCCGCGACCGCAGCGCCGCCGGCGAAGCGACGAGACCACAGCGGGCCGGCCATGCGCAGCTTGCGCCCCAGCGGCATCGGCAGCCCCGGCCACGTGCCCTGCGCGCCCGCGGCCACCCACACCCCTGCGAGGGCCAGGTACCACGGCGCCATGCTCCAGCCGCCCCACAGGTCGAGCAGGTTGGCCGCGTTATAGGGCGCGTAGCCGCCGGCGAGCAGCGGCCCGAAGAGCTGCGGCAGCGGCCGGGTCAGCCCCTCGGGCAGGTGCGGATACCAGGCCGAGGGCACCCCCGACGCGACAAAGCCCACCAGCGTCGCGCCCAGCGCCGCCGCCTCGGCCAGCCGCGGCTTGAAGCGCCAGAGCGCGTCGACCCCCACCAGCGCCGCCCAGGCCGCGAAGGGGATCAGCGGCGTCAGGTAGCGCGGGCCGATGGTCCAGCCCCCCCGCCAGTTGCTCAGGAACGCGCACTCCAGCCAAAGCCCCAGGGCGGCCAGGGTCGCGGCCACGCCGACCTTTCGGCCGACGGGGCGCATCAGCAGCAGCGCGAAGCCCGGCAGGCCGAAGAGCAGCAGGGGCGTCAGCGGAAAGAGGCCGTAGCCCTCGTTGAAGAGCAGCTCAAAGGCGGCGTCGCCATGGAAGGCGTCTGCGCCGAAGACGCCCCGCTCGTGGTAGGCGCGGAAGGCGGCGTTCTCCATGTGCAGGTGCCCCGGCGAGAGCGGGTTGCCGAACGAGCGCCACTGCATGTGCATCACCGCCAGCGTGGGGATCAGCGCGCCGAGGGCGAAGGGCACCAGCAACCGCCACGGCCGCAGCTGCACCAGCGCGAGGCCGCAGAGCACCAGGGTCACCACGATGCCAGGGTACTCCGACGCGGTGACCCCAGCCGCCAGCAGCCCCGCGAAGAAGGCGTCCCGCACCGCCACCCGTCCGTCGCCGGCGCGTCGCGAGAGCAGCATCAACGCGCCGAATCCGCACACGCCGGCCAGCGTGTGGCTGACAAAGAGCAGCGCGTAGCCGTAGGTGTTGGCCCCGAGCGCGACCGTGAGCCACGCCGCGTCGCGCAGCAGGGGCGACGCGGTTCGGCGCCCCAGCCAGGGCAGCAGGAACCACAGGAACGCGAGCGTCGGCAGGATCGAGCCGGTCAGGCGGCAGAGCCACAGGGCCAGGTGGCGGTCGGTGGCCTCGCCGCGCAGCTGAGCATAGCCGTAGGCCAGCGCGTAGCCGGGCAGGCCCAAGAGGCTGGTCGCGGGCCCCTTCACGCTGTAGTGGCGACCTTCGAAGCGCGCCGCGTCGTTGACCCAGCCCCACTTCTTGCGCGGGCCGTCGATGCAGTAGGTGCCGTCTTCGACCAGCGCCGCGGTCATGTAGAAGCGCACGTTCTCGTTGGGGTTGTTGATCGGCAGGTGGTAGGGCACCGGGAAGAGGTAGGCCAGCGCGACCAGCCCCATGAGCAGCAGGCGGTGCCGCCGTGTGGGCGTCGCCACAGCGCCGGGTGCGGGGCGGGCAGGCCCAGCGGCCGGGATCGCGGGGCCGGGCGAGACTGTGACTGTGGACACGCTCATGCCGCGCTCGCCTCCAGGAGCCCTCGCTCCGCGCGGCGGAGGGTGCCTTGGCGGGCACGCGGGCGGCAAGGACGGCGCCCTCGGACACAGGTCATGCCTCCGCGCCGGCGGTCCGCTAGGATGCAGCGGACCCGCGCCGCGCTCGCCCTGCGCCGGCGCCGACTCGCCGCTCCCAGCCCGCCGACCCAGGAGTCGTCCGATGTCCGAGATCCAGCTGCTCTCCCTCGGCTACCTGGTCTTCGCCGGGCTGATCGCCGGCGAGGCGCTCTGGTCCTGGCGCAAGGGCGACGGCCGCTACCGGGTCGGCGAGCTCGTGGTCAACATCGGCCACGGCGCCGTGTTCCAGGTCGCCGACGGCTTCACCAAGGCCCTGGTGCTCCTGCCCTTTCTCGCCCTGACCCCGCACGCGTGGGTGCAGCTGCCGCTCGACCGGGCCTGGGGCTGGCTCCTCGGGGTGGTGGCCTTCGACTTCGCGTCCTACTGGCAGCACCGCCACCACCACCGCGTCCACGCGCTGTGGGCCGTCCATGGCGTGCACCACGCCGCCGAGGACTTCAACTTCGCCGCGGCGCTGCGACAGGCCCTCTTCGGCAACCTCACCAGCTGGCTGTGGAAGGCGCCCCTGGCCCTGGTGATGCCGCTGGAGATGTTCGTCGGCGTGACCGTGTTCGACTACCTCTACCAGTTCGTGCAGCACACCCAGTACGTGCCCAAGCTCGGGCCCCTGGAGTGGGTGCTCAACACGCCGAGCCACCACCGCGTGCACCACGGTCGGCAGGCCCAGTATCTCGACAAGAACTACGGCGGCATCTTCATCGTCTGGGACCGCGTCTTCGGCACCTTCGAGGAGGAGCGCGCGCCCGCGGACTTCGGCATCACCGCCCCGCCCAACTCGCTCAACCCCCTCTGGGGGAACCTGGTGCTGTGGCGCGACCTGGTCGACGCCACGCCCCGAGCCCAGGGGCTGCGCGCCAAGCTGAAGCTGTGGCTCGGTCCGCCCGACGTCGCCGAGGCGGTCGCGGGCCCCATGCCCAAGCGGGCGCCGGCGCCCTTGGAGAACGCCGACGTCGCGACAGGGGTGTTGCGCTACGCCGTCTGGACCTTCACCGGCTCTCTCGGCCTGCTCGGCGCGCTGCCCTGGCTCGCCGACGCTGCGCTCTGGCTGCGACTGGCCCTGGGTGGGCTCGCCGTGCTCGGCACGCTGACCCCCGCGGCGCTGCTCGAGGGCTCCCGCTGGGCCCGGCCGCTGGAGGGTGTCCGTCTGGTGGCGCTCTCGCTGGCGCTCGCCGGGGCCTGGGCCACCGCGCTCCCGGCGGCCGTGCGCTGGTCCGTGGCCGCGGCGCTCGCCTTCGCTGCCCTGGGTGCGCTCGCAGCGCGGTCAGCGCCGTCACGCGCCGCCGAGACCGACGCGGCGCGCTTGGAGGAGAGCCCGGCGCAGCGCGCGGCCGGTCGCCCCGCGGCTGGACCCGCGGTGTCGCTGTCGTCCTGAGTTCTGGGTGCTTTTTTCAGGTGGTGGCGCGCCTTTGCCGCCAGCTGGGGCCGGGCGCTGGCGCGCGCTCAGGGCGCCTTGCAGCCCGCGTCGTTGGCCTTGCCGGGGGTGCCCTTGTCGCCCTTGCCGAAGGCCTGCGTGGCCACGCACCAGGCGCCGCCGGCGTCGTTGGCCTTGGCGTCCGTGATCCCAGGCGCGAGCTGATAGGACGCGCCGGTGACCTTGCCGGGCCAGCCGTCTTTGCCCGCAGAGGTCTGGTAGAGCACCTCGTCCACGAGGGCGCCCGAGCCGTTGTAGAGGGCCACGCGGCCCCCCTGGGTCGAGTTGGACATCGCCAACGACTTCCAGGCGTAGCTCACCGGGGCGCCGCCGTTGGCCGATGCGTCCGCGTTGACGCCCAGCACGAGGTAGCCGCCCGCCGGGACGACCAGGCTCCCGGCCGCGGCGGCGATGGTGTGCGTGGCGCTCTTGTCGGCGAGCTTCCAGCCCTGGATGTCGACGCCCTGCGCCGTGGGGTTGTAGAGCTCGACCCACTCACCCGCGCTGTCGCCGACCGCCGCCGGGTCGAAGAGGATCTCGTTGACGATGACGCTGCTCGGCGCCGTCGGCGCCTCTTTCTGGCAGGCCTTGGAGCAGCCGTCGCCGCTGGTCGTGTTGCCGTCGTCGCAGCCTTCGGTGGGCTCGAGCTTGCCGTTGCCGCAGACGGCCGGGGTGGGGCAGGGCGGGTTGGCCTGGCCCGGCGTGCCCTTGTCGCCCGCGCCGAAGACCGCGGTGCTCAGGCACCAGGCTCCGCCGGCGTCGTTGGCCGCGCCGAAGCCGGGGGCGGCGAGCGCGCCTGCCGTGAGCGACAAGCTGACGCCGCTGGTGATCTTCGGCCAGCCCTTGGTGCCGTCGCCGTAGGTGACGGTGTCTACCACCACGTCGCCGGCCTTGAGCGTGACCACCGAGCCGCTGTTGGCCAGGGAGATGCCGCTGTAGCTGTAGGTCGCCGTGACCCCACCGTTCTTGCTCGGCGTGCCCTGCAGCGCGAGCACCGCGAAGCCGCCGGCGGGGACCCACAGCGGGGCGCCGCCGGCGATGAGGTGTGGCTTGTTGTTCTTGTCCGTCAGCGCCACGCCGCGGAGGTCGATGGGCTGCGCGGTGGTGTTGTAGACCTCGATCCACTCCCCGGCGGCGTCCGTGACCGCGCTCGGGTCCGGGTGCAGCTCGGTGATGAGCAGGTCGCCGGCAGCGAGGCCGGTGGTGGGGTCTGCGTCGCCGCCGGAAGGGGAGGTGTCTGGCGTGCCCGTGTCGGGAACGCCCGTGTCTGGCGTCCCCGCGTCTGGCGTGCCCGTGTCTGGCGTTCCGGTGTCTGGCGTTCCGGTGTCGGGACCACCCGAGTCTGGAACGCCCGAGTCTGGAACGCCCGAGTCTGGAACGCCCGAGTCTGGATTGCCGGTGTCCGGTGCCTCCCCGTCGGCCAAGCCAGCGTCCGGGGCGGCCGTGTCCGCCGCACCGTCTGCCCTGCCGCCCACGCCGTCGGACCGGGCGCCTCCGTCGGCGCACGTCGCGCCCCGACAGGCGCCGAAGACCGCGTCAAACGGGCCACTGCCGCCCACGTCCCGGACGCCGCCGCCGTAGCCCGCGTCGCCGCTGGTGCAGCCCGCGGCCGCCACCGCGCACACGGCCCAGGCCATCAGCCACATTGGCGCGTCGACCCCCGGGCGCCGCGCCCTGGTGTCACGCCGGGCGGCGAACCGCGCGTCCATGGGCTGCGCCAGCCGCAGCCCGGGCTGTGGGTGGCGGCGCAGGTGTCGACGAAACAGGCCCATCAGTGACCCTCCAGCGGTCCAGGTCGGCGGAGCATAGAGGATCCGGTGGCCGCGATACATGCCGGCACGGCGAGCCCCTGTCGCTCAGCCTCGCGGGCGGTGCCACACGCCGTGCTGCGGCTGGCGTCGCGCCTCGCAGGCCGCCCCCGCCCTCACCTGCGGGGTGTCACGCGTTGGCTCCGCACCGCGGCGGCCTCCCCGGTCCGACCCAGGGTGTCGTAGGCCCTCGCGCGGGCCTCCAAGGCGATGTCCAGGACCAGCCCGCGCGAGGAGTCGAAGTGGCGCGGTTCGACCACGCGCTCGGCGTAGCGCAGCGCTTCGGCGGCCTCGGCGGGGGCCCCGACGCGGGAGGCGGCGTCGGCGCGCGCGGCGAAGAGCGGAAAGAGCACGTTGGTGTTGACCTTGCCGAAGTGCAGGCCCGCCGGATCGGAGACCGGGCGCAGCGCCACCAACGCGTCCTGCGGCGACGCCCCGTGCGCGCGCAGCAACGCGAGGTGCGGCGATGTCGCCCCCAGCGGAAAGCGCTCAGGCGTCGGCGCGTGGCCGCGCAGCACGTCCACGACTCCCCGGACCCACGCCACGTCGCCCCGCCAGCGCGCCTCCGGAGCGCTGGACGTGGCCGTCTCGCAGCGCGCGAGCACCCGCTCTGCCAGCTCCACGTCGCCCTCGCGGAGGGCGAGCTGCGCCGCGTCCACCGAGAGGGTCCCCAGCCGGCCGAGCCGCTGGTCGTCGCCCCCCGGGTAGCGCTCGATGGCCGCCAGGAGCAGCGCGCGGGCCTCGGAGACCCGACCCATGTGCAGCAGCACCCCCGAGACGTAGTAGTCGCGGCGCGGCCCCGACCCGAGCTGGTCGTAGGACTGCAGCGCGTCGTCGTGTCGGCGCAACAGCGTGTACAGGTCGCCCTTGAACTGGAAGAACTCCTTCTCCCGGCCGGGGTGCTGCCGCTCGAGCTCCAAGACCCGCTGCAGCGCGCGCCGGTAGTCTCGGTGGCCGATGAGCAGCTCGATGTCGAACATGTCGAGCAGCGCCCCGTCGGGCGCATGGGCGATGAAGGTCTCGACCAGCTCCTCGGCGTCGTCGACGTCGCCGAGGATCAGCAGCTTCTCCAGCAGCTCGTTGAGCGCTGGCTCGAAGCTGGGCCAGCGTGCGAGCAGCCCCTCCAGCACCGCGCGCGACTCCGGGAAGCGGTCGGCACGAAAGAGCATGCGGCCGAGCAGGTAGCCCAACGCGACATCGTCGGGATGCTGGGCAAAGGCGGCCTGGACGCGCTCGATCTGCGTCTCGGACTCCCCTGCGGCGATGCTCAGGATGGCGTCGATGACCACCCGGCCCCAGGGAGGCAGGGTCTGACCGGCCAAGCGGCGCGCCGCCTTGTAGCCCTTCTTGCGGCTGTCGAAGAGGGTCACGAGCGCCGCACGCGCGGCGAGGTCGAGGTCGCCCCGCGCCCGCAGCGACGCCCGTCGCACACGCTCGGCGACCCGCTCCATGGGCAGCCGCACGAGGTCGTCGGTGAGCCCGGGCAGGTCGCCCGGGAGCCCAGCGGCCAGGGTCTCGCCGAGGTCGGGCCCGGCTGGAGCGGCGACCCCGGTCTCGCCGAAGACCGGCGCAAGCCGCGCGTCGAGGGTGGCGGCGTGGGCGCCGGCGGCCGCCGCGTCCGGGGCTGAGATGACGACGCGGGGTGTCCGTTGCCCGGCGAGCAGCGGGCCGGCGCTGAGCAGGCTGTCCGCTGCCGCCTCGCCGTACTCCGCGGTCTGGCTCAGCGCGGGGGCCGAGAGCGCGTCGAGCATCTCCTGCGCGCTCGCGGGGCGTGCCCGTGGGTCTTTCTCCAGCCCGCGCAAGATGAGCGCCTGCAGCTGTGGCGACACGCGCCGCAGCTTCGCGGGATCCGGCAGCTCGGTCAGCACCCGGGCGAGCAGCGCGCCGTAGCTGGTCCCCGTGAACGGCGGCTTGCCCCACACACACTCGAAGAGCACCGCGGCCACGGCGTAGAGATCGGCCCGCGCGTCGAGCGCCTCGGCCCTCGCCTGCTCTGGTGACATGTAGAGCGGCGTCCCCAAGATGGCGCCGGTGTGCGTCAGCGACGTGTCGCCCTGGGCGCTGCGGGCGAGCCCGAAGTCCAGCAGCTTGACCCGCACCGCGCCACCCTCGGGCAGAAACACGTTGTCCGGCTTGATGTCCCTGTGGATGACGCCCTTGGCGTGTACGGCCGCCAGCGGCTGGAGCATGCCCCGCGCAAGCTGCACCACCCCGGCCTCGGGCACTGGCCCCTGACGGAGCCGGTCTCGCAGGCTCAGCCCGGCGAGCAGCTCCATGACCAGGAAGGGCTGGCCGTCGTCGGCGAAGCCCAGGTCGAAGACCTCCACCACGCCGGGGTGGCCGGTGCTGGCGGCCGTGCGCGCCTCGCGGAGGAAGCGCTCGACCACCACCTGGTCACCGGCGCCGTGCGCGTTCAGCCGCTTCAGCGCGAAAGCGCGGCCCAAGCTGGTGTGCTCCACCACGAAGACGTCGCCCATGCCGCCGCTGCCGAGGTGGCGAACGACGCGATAGCGGTCTGCGATGAGGTCGCCTGGCTCGAGCATGGGGCGAGGATAGCGCGAGGCGCCGGTGTCGCGAAGGGCAAGGGAGGGGCAGGCGTCGAGCGCCTCAGGCCGGCTCGAGCGACGGCCACGCGAGCCTGGCCCTCCGGCGTCGCCATTGCGCCCACGCCGCCGCACCGGCACAAGGGAGCCGAGGAGGTGCGGCCGTGGGGTCAGAGCACAACACTGGGACGCTCAGCCGCTCGCTCGGGACCCGCCTGTCGTGGTCGGCCTGGGCTTGGGCCCTGGGGCTCCTCGCCCTGCTCGCCTGCAGCGAGACGCCTCCCAGCGCGGGCCGCACGACACCCGAAGAGGTCATCGACGGCACGCAGTGGGTCGCCCTCGCCCGCGCCGAGGATCCCTTCGTGACCCTGCTGCCCGACGCGGTCACGGACTGCGTCGTCGCCGGGGTCGACACCTCCGACGGGCTGCTGGATCTCGACACGGGCGCCTGCGGGTTCATCTCCGCGACGACGCCGCTCACCGGCACGATTCACGAGGGCGAGCAGGTCAAGATCATCCTGTGGCACCTCGCGCTCTACGCCGATCCGCCGGCGCAGGGGACCTTCCTGGTGCACATCGGCGACACCGAGGTGGCGCGGGTGGTCGTCGACATCCCGAAGCTCGAGCAGGTCTACCAGCCCGTGTTCACGGCCCCCAAGACCTGGCCCAAGGGCACGCCGGTGCGGGCCCATGTGCACAACCACGGCGCCAACACCTGGAAGCTGTACACCGTCACGGCCGGCGGCTGAGCGGCGCCCCAGGACCGGAGGCCAGCCGAGGCGCCGGCAGCGCCCGCAGCGCGACGCGGTCCGCGCGCGTGGGCCCGTCGGCGACCGACCAAAGCGGGACGCCGAGCTCGCCGGCCACGTGCTCCGCGAAGGCGCGCGCGTGGGGGTGCAGCGCCCCGTCTGCGCTCCGAGACGACGGCCACCCGGGCAGCCACCGCAGCACCGGGCGGGCGCCGGCCAGGGCGCGCGACAGCGCGGCGCGCTGCGCTCGGTCGCGGGGCCCACCCGTCGGTGGCACCAGGGCCGTCACGGGCCCACGGCCGCGCTCTCGCGTCAGCCAGGCGTCGACGCCTCGCGGCAGGGGCGTGTCCAGCTGCCACGCGACGCAGACCGCCACCTCGCCCAGCCCGCTCAGGTGGTCCAGGCAGGTCAGCGCCAGCGCGTCGGGCCGCGACAGGGCGACGCCAGACCGCAGCCACACCAGGTCCAGCCAGCCGTGGCGAAAGTCGCCCTGCCAGGGCCCCGCGGCGTTGTGCGGCTCGGTGACGTGCGCGTCCAGCGCGGCCGCGTGGCTCGGCAGCGGCCCGGCGCCGTGCCGGGTGGTGGTGGCGCGGGTCACCCCCACCACCACCGCGGGGCGGCCCAGCCGAGCGCCCAGCCGCAGAGCGCCCTGGGGACCGCAGCCCGTGGCGGTCACGTGGGGCCAGAGCCCCGCCTCACGGTCGAGCCCAGCCCCCTGCGCACCCTCGTAGACGAGGGGCGCGGCGCCGCGCAGCCCGGCCACGAAGGCCGCGTCGTCCAGCACCACGGCGCCTGTCGGCTGGTCCAGACGCGCCCGGCGGGCTGGCCCGGGCGCCGTCGGTCGAGGGGGGGCATCGGGGCGCGCGAAGAGCGCCGCGCCGCGCTCGTGCCAGTGCTGCAGCGTGATCGCCGGGAGCCGCGCGTCGCCCAGCGTCGTCGCGCCCGCCGCCAGCCCGCGCCGGCGCAGGGCCTCCAGCCGCTCGTGGAGGCTGCGGCCGCCGTCTGGGAGCGCGCCGCGGGCCAGCGCTGCCACCTCTCGCAGACGCACCGGCGGCACCCCACGCTCGTGTGTGTCGGCCCAGGCCTCGCCGACGCCGCGGCCGCACGAGCCGTGGCGCGCGTCGCCCCGCGCGCGCTCTCGCGCCTTGTTGATCAGCCCGTGCAGCGGCGTCACCACCACCGCGTCGCCGTGCAGCCGGACCTGCTCCGGCGTCACCCCGAGCGCGCTGGCCGCCTCCAGCTCCAGACCCAGCGCCAGCGGGTCCACCAGCATCTCGGGACCCAGCCAGGTGCGCGCGCCCGGGTGCAGCAGCGCGCTGCCGAGCTGGCTGCAGCCGTGCCAGCGCCCGTCCGACGCCACCACGTGGTGCAGCGCCTGCGGCCCGCCGCCGAAGCGAACCACGTCCCGCGCACCCGTGACCTCCGCCACCGCGTCCACGGTCGCGCCCTTGCCCTCGTCTCCGAGCGCCAGCCCCACCACCACGACGTCGGTCATGGTCGGCCGCGCGCCTCCACGCGCCCGGTCACCGTCCGGCTACGCGCCACCGAGCACCGCGCTCAGGTCCGCCGCCGGGGCCTGTCCGCCGCGCGCCCGCGCCAGGTGCTCCAGCGCCCGTTGGGTCTCGCCGCGCTCCGCCTCGTCCACGCTCGCCAGGGCCGCGTCCAGCCCCTCGCCGCCCGCGACGATGGCCAGCGCCCCCAGGATCACGTCGATGATGCGCTTCGGGTTCTCGATCAGCAGCAGGTGGCCGGGGTCGAGGACCGACTCCCACTGGGCTTTGATCACCTCGTCGCGATAGCCGTCGTAGCGGCTCGTGTCGTCGCGCTCGGGCGGCCGCTGCGCGGGGTCGAAGTCGAAGGTCCCCACGACCACGTCACTGGCGGTGCCAATCTCCTTTTTCGGCGAGATCATCGGGTGAAACTGCTGGATCTTGCCGTTCACCTCGACCTCGACGCGTGCCATGGTCGGCAGCTTGTCGCTCTCGTGAAAGCGGTAGTTCCGCACCCAGACCTTGTACGTGCCGGCCGGCGCCTTGCCCTTGGCCCAGCGCACGTTCTCCACGGGCTTGGTCGTCTCGCCGCTGACGTTGCGGTCCACGTCGAGCCAGCCGTCGCAGCGGGAGCGCTTGTGGCCGTAGTAGATGTGCTCTCCCGCCGGCGTCTGCACGTGCAGGTCCAGGTCGTTGCGGTTGTCCCAGACGAGCGAGGCGCGCACGTCGACCCCTTCGTAGAGCCCGCCTGCGGCCTCCACGCGGGCCTTGATCTCGGCGTCGATGTCGTCGATGCGCTCTTCGAACGAGGACTTCGGGTAGATGAAGAACACGTGGAAGCGCTCCTTCAGCGCGTGGAACGCGTCCCCGCTGTCGACGTCGACGCTGCCTGGGGTGTCGGTGCCCAGGATGGCCCGCACCTGCGCCGCGCTCACCTTCGGGTAGAAGCCCTCGTCACCGATGAAGAAGAGGTAGCCCTTGCGCCCCTGCTCGAGGCAATGCAGGCGGGTCCGGTGAGCGTAGTACCAGGCCGCCAGCTCGTAGCTCTCCTGGCCGGAGCCGCCACCGCCCTCCTCGATCCACACCCGGCCGAGCACCTCGTCGAGCCGGTTGTCGGCC